>JAIQEX010000001.1 GCA_020073615.1 Terriglobia bacterium | reverse complement strand
ATCCACCAAGGCGAAGCGCACCGCTCCCTCTCCGCGCAGCCGGTTGCGCCAAGCGTAGAAGGTGCACGCCGTGAGCCCCAGTCCCTTACAGAATTCCTTCACAGACAGCCCGCTGCGCTCCTGCGCGGTGAGCCGCTCGCGCCACTGCTCGCTTTTGGTGGTCGCCTTCTCCTCGCTGACGGTTTCGGTCATGAAACCACTATGCAGCCCTGACCGGCCTTTGGGAAGAGGGGTTCATCGGACGCTTACGTTCGTCCACCCCTCCAGTTCATCACTGGCGCCAGAGAATGAACAGGGTGCGGTTGCTCTAACGCTTACAATGGAGCAGCGAAAAAACCGAACGACCTTACTCAGACGCAGACTGCATCAACCGAACGGACCCGCGCCCGGACCCTGTTCGTGTGCATAATCCAGGTATAAGATTATCCTGAGCAGCACTGTTGTCGTACTTGCGCGTAAGATGAACCAAGAAACGCGAAAGGTCTTCACGATGGGATGGGTGGGCCATATTCAGAAATCTCCAGGGACAGCGCTCGCGTCCGGCGCGTCGGCGCCACAAGGATTGAGCCAGCCAGAATGATTGCTGTACACCCCAAGATACTTCTCAGCGAAAAAAACCGCAGCTATTTGCTTCTGGTCCGTCTGATCCCGGACGCGTGGGGCAAGGGGATCGAACTGCGCCATGGCTCTAACGACATCAACGAAGAAACGGTTTTGAGAAACGGCCTCGACGGCTTCTGCTAGTTCACTCTCTTCAGGCTCTCGAATCCAGCCCGCTATCCTCTTTTGCTCAGCTTCCTGTTCGGCTTCGAGGAGAGCTGCAAGGACCATATGCTGTCCGAATTGTTCGGAGGAACCCTTTTTCAGTGAGAATTGACGGGAGAATCTGTTCTCTCTAACCTGTTTCCGAAACTCCCAGAGTTTCTTCTCGTGAGCCAGCTCGGATTTTAGGTAGGCGACCTCTCGCTTAAGCCTGCTGTGTTCAGGAGTCGTCACTGCGAGTCTAGCGAGACTAGCCCTATCCTCCTCAAGTTGGTTCTGGAGCGTGCTTCTTCCATCGTGAACTTCGTCGTCCGCGAGGAGAAAGGGAACAACGATGATTTTTCCAAGTTCGAGTGCATTCTGGTATTCGAGGTGAGTGAAGCTAATATCCGCGTTTGCCATCGCGCCATAGCGGAATCCCAAGATGACAATGTAGATTTGACTCGTTTTGATTGCCTTTTGAATTACGTACGGCACCGCGCTGTCTGCCGCTGGAAAACGCTCCAGGGAAACGGGCATATGGCCACGATCGATAACCGCATCGAGAACCATTTGTCTCTGGCCGGCTAGATCGCCAAAGGTAGAGCTGATGAACACCTGGTACTTCCGTTCACCTTTCCCAAAATCCGTTTTCTCGGTCCCTGTCATTCCCATTCTCCGGCCTGCTGATCGTGGAAAGGATACCACGGCACCCTCTACCCTCACCACGCGGCTTGGGACATGCGGTCGGGGATTGCCGGGAGTGCCTGGCCAGGGTCGCTTTCGTGCTTGGGAGCCCTCTCCCTGAGCGTGCAATTCCAAGAAATGCCCGCCGGGCGAGGGGAATTCCGTGCGCGCACGAAGACATTGCGCAGTCTCCCCAACCTTCCTTCCCGTGGACAAATACACGATTTGGACATTGTCGGGGCGCGGCTTGCCGGGCGCGTCCGCTCCGGGCGAGATCCATCCCGCCTTCACTGTAGCGGAAACAGCTCTCCCTGCTCCTCGCCCTCCCACAATTCGGGGCGGTACTCGATGGCGCCCGAGGCCAGGCCGTACCGTTCGCGAATCCGCACCACGCGCGCGCGCAGTTCGTCCTTGTATCCCCTGCCCAGGTACGCGCCACGGGCGTAGAGTTCGCGATAGCGCGCGGCCAGTTGGGGAAATTCGCGCTCGAGGAACGGGAAGAATATCTTGCGGGCAGTGGGCATCAGGAAGAGCGGTCCGCCGCCGAAGGAGAGCGCCCCGTGATCGCGCGCGGCCTGGGCGAGACGGTCGAGCGCGCGTTCGCCATCGGTGATACCGGGCATGATGGGGTTGGGAAAAACGGCCACGCAGATCCCCGCGGCGCTCAGCCGGCGCACGGTGGCGAGGCGGAGTGCGGGCGTGGGCGCGCGCGGCTCGAGCAGGCGCGCCAGTTTCTCATCGAGCGTGGTGATGGTGAGGTTGACGCCGAGCACGTTGCGGCGCGCGATCTCGCCGAGCAGGTCGAGATCGCGCACGACGAGGTCGGACTTGGTGGTGATGCCGAGGAAGCGGCCGCTCTCGCGCGCGAAGACTTCGAGGATGGCGCGCGTGCGGCGAAAGCGCCGCTCGGCGGGCTGGTAGGGATCGGTGGCGGTGCCGATGGCGATATGGCTGGAGCGGGCGGCTTGCGCCAGCTCCTGCCGCAGCAGGTGGGCCGCCGCGGATTTGGCGTAGATCTTGTCTTCGAACTCGGCGGCATCCAATTCCATGAACTCGTGCGCATAGCGGGCATAGCAGTATTTGCAGCCGAACTCGCAGCCGCGGTAGGGATTGATGGTCCACTGAAACGGCATGTTGGGTTTGGTGCGGTTGAGGATGCTGCGCGCCTGAATTTCGAAATACTGGACGGAGCGCTTGGCTTCGAGCAGTTCGCTTTGGGAAGCCAGGCGGGCGATGCCCACGAGAGCCATTCCTTATTTTCGCTTTTTGTTCGCCTGTTGGCAAGGGGCATGCTCAGAGCAAGGCGTGGCGGCGATAGAACCAGGTTTTGACGAATTGCACGACCATCAGGTATGTCAGGGCAAGCAGCGCAATCGCGCCCAGCAAGGGCAGCGGCAATGGTGTAAACCCAAGCACGGCGCCGAGGGGCGTGTACGGGAGCACGGCGCCGGCCACGGAGACGGCGACCACCCCGATCAGCAACCGGCCGCTGGGACGGCTCTGGAAGGGGTTGCCCGCGGTGCGGATGACAAACACCACCAGCGTCTGCGTGGCGAGGGATTCGACGAACCATCCGGTGCGGAACAGCGGCGCGCTGGTGGAGGCGTGGAACAACCAGAGGAGCACGCCGAAAGTGAGGAAATCGTAGAGCGAGCTGATGGGGCCGATGATGGTCATGAACTGGCGAATGAAGGCGATTTGCCAGCGCTTGGGTTTGTGCAGCAGGGCGGGATCGACATTATCGCCGGGGACGGCGATCTGCGAGGTGTCGTAGAGGAAGTTATTCAGCAGGATTTGCGTGGGCAGCATGGGCAGGAACGGCAGGAAAACCGACGCCGCGGCCATGCTGAACATATTGCCGAAGTTGGAACTGGTGCTCATGATGATGTACTTCATGATGTTGGCGAAGCACCGCCGTCCTTCGGTCACTCCCTCGTTCAAGACCGCCAGGTTCTTCTCCAGCAGGATGATCTTGGCAGCGTCCTTGGCCACATCCACACCATTCATTACGGAAATGCCGACGTCGGCGGTGTGCAGCGACGGAGCATCGTTGATGCCGTCGCCGATGTAGCCGACGACGTGGCCGCGTGCCTTCAGTCCGAGGATTACGCGGTTCTTTTGTTCCGGAGACACGCGGGCGAAGATAGCGCCGTGCTCCGCCTGGTAAGCCAGGGCGGCATCGTCCATGGTGTCCGCCTGGGCACCGGTGACAATCCGATCAGTAGGTAGCCCGACATCGTGGGCCACCTTCTGCGTCACGTACTGATTGTCGCCGGTCATGATGACCACGGAAACGCAGTTCTTCCGGAGCGCTTCGAGGACCGCGGGAATCCCCTCCTTGGGCGGGTCGAGGAATGCCGCAAACCCGGCCAGCGTCATCTCCTGCTCGGCCACGAGCGCATAGGCGTCCTGTTGTTCCACCTTCCGCATTGCGACGCCAAGGGTGCGAAATCCGTCGGCACTCAGCTTCTGGAAGGTCTCCGCCGCCTGTGCCCGGCGGCTTTCGTCGAACGGCTGGGGAACCCCGTCCACGATGACAGTCCCGCAGACGGCAAAGACGCTCTCCGCTTCGCCCTTGGTAATGAGGATGTACTCGCCGCCACGGCGCACCACCACGGAGAGGCGCTTGCGGTTGAAGTCGAAGGGAATCTCGTCCACCTTCTCATACTCGGCACAGGCAGGGTGCTTATGCTTGAGGATGGCGTCGTCCAGCGGGCTCCTGATGCCGGCTTGAAAGTGACTGTTCAGGTAAACGAGCCGGAGGACGTCTTCGTTGTCCTGGCCGCGAACGTCCACGTGGCGGTCCAGCACGATCTCGCCTTCGGTGAGGGTCCCGGTTTTATCGCTACAAAGAATCTCCACGCTGCCGAAGTCCTCGATCGCCGTAAGTTGCTTGACCAAGACCTTCTTCCTGGCCATGCGGCGCGCACCCTGCGCCAGGGTGATGGTGATGATCATGGGCATCATCTCCGGCGTCATGCCGACGGCCAGCGCGACCGAGAACAGGAACGATTCCAGCAGGGGTCGATGCAAAACGATGTTGACCAGCAGGACGAAGAGCACCAGCAGCATGATGACGCGCGTGATCATCAGCCCGAAGTGGCGTATGCCGCGGCCGAATTCGGTCTCCGGCGGGCGCATGGCCAGCCGTTGGGCAATCTCGCCGAAGGCAGTGTACCTGCCCGTGCGAACGATGACTGCGGTGCCGATTCCCGTCTGCACGGCCGTTCCCAGGAAAACGCTATTGCCGGCGTCGGCAATGCTGTGTTGCCCTTCGGGAAGATCGCCGGCCGCCTTGTCGACGGGCAAAGACTCGCCGGTCAGCGCGGATTCGCGCACGTGCAGGTCCCTGGCATCCAATAAACGGGCGTCGGCCGGCACCAGGTCTCCGGCATTGAGCTTGACGATATCCCCGGGGACCAGTTCCGCGACCGGCAACTCCAGTTCGTGTCCATCGCGCAAAATGGCGGCAGTGGTAGCAACCTGCTTGCGAATATCTTCCACCGCATGCCGAGCCTGAAACTCGACATAGAAGTTCACGACCACGCTGAGCAGGACAATGGCGATGATGATGGTGCCGCCCACCGGATCGCCCAGCACGATCGAGATGACGCTGGCCGCCAGCAGAATCAGAACCAGGGGGTTGGCAAAAAAGCGCAGGAAAGCGATGAGCGCGGCGAAGCGGGATTCACCCACCAGGCTGTTGGGGCCGTGGAGGCGCAGGCGCCGTTTCGCCTCGGCGGAAGTCAGCCCGGCGGGAGTTGCTTCAAGCAGGCCGAGCAGGTCTTGCTGGGGCAAGTCCCAGAAGCGTTCCAGCGGCTTGTCGGGTTGGTTCATGGGCACCTTCTCCCCTGAAATTCTACGATGCCGCCCGGGCGCCGAACACTTCGTTAACTGTGGCCGGCGGATGGTGACATTTGCGCGATATCCAGGCATAATTTAAGTGCCCCCCCGAGAAGAAGAGGCTGGAGCTGCGTGTGGAACAAACTTAAGAAGAACCGGGCATCTGGTGGCGCCGGAGCCGCACCCGCTTTGAGTGGGCCCGCTCCCGGTACGGGGGCGGAGGCCAGCGTCCGGCAACTGATCGCCAACGGCAAATACAAGGTCGCGGTCGAAAGCGCCAAGGAAATTCACAAGGCGCAGGGCACGGCCGCCTCCGAAGCGCTGCTGGTGGATGCGTACGCCGCGCGGATTCAATCGCTCATCGATCAGAACATGGCGGCGGAGGCAAAGGCCCTGCTGGAGTTGGTTCAGGAGCGCTACCCTTCGGCACGGGAGCGGCTGAATGGGCGCAACGGCTCGGCCGGCATGCACGCCGGCGTGCACGCCGGCGGGCTCGAGGATCTGGTGCGGCCGCTGAACGATCCGGAGCTCAGCGCGGAACGGCGCGCGGCCATCGAAGCCGCCGTGGCGCGCGAGGCGGGCGACCTCGGGGCGCTGGCGGAGTGTGCCGCATTGCCGGCGGAGCATCCTCTGCGCCAGGCCGCGTCGGCATTGCAGCGCGCGTTTCTGGCGGCGACGTCGGGGTCCGTGGGCGAAGAGGCGGTAGAACTGCCGGAGGTTTCGCGCCGCAGCCCGCTGGCGTCCTGGAAACTGCTGGTGCGCGCCATCGCCTGCTTCTATCGGGGCGAAGACGCGGCATGCCGGCGATACCTGGAAGCCATGGGGCCGGAGACGGCGCCGGCGCGGCTGGTTCCGGCGATGCAGGCGATGCTCGGCGGCAAGCCGGCGGGACTGACGCCCGCTTCGGCCGCGCTGGTGGCGTCCACAAGCTCCGATTGCGCGACGCTGCGCAAGGCCCTGGAGGCACTGGATGGGGCTTTCGCCCCGCATAAACACGGGACGGTGCTCAACGCCATCCGCGAAGCCGTGCGCGCGTGCCGCGAGGCTGCGCCCGGGCAAGTCGAAAGGTTGAAGCAGCACATTTCCGTTCGCTGCGCGCTGGCCGATCTGAGCATCGAAAAGGTCCAGGCGGCTATGGGTGGGAATTCCCGGCACGACGCCTACTTTTACAGGCTGTTTGCGCGAGGGATGGAGGAAATCGGGGACCCTGAGAATCTGGTCATGGCCTGCACGACGTGGGATGCGTTCCGGCAAGAGGCGGTGCGCGAGGGATGGTTCAAGGCCAACGGCCCGGAAGCCGCCACGCTCTATCTTCATATGGCGGATGTGCTGGGAAAGCTGCCGCTCGAACTGCTGGGGGCTCTGCAGAAAAGCGCTAGCCGGCAAGACAAGAAGTCCGCTGAAGAGGAGTATTTCCTGTACCCCGAAAAGCTGTACGAACGCGCCTGCGCGCTCGATCCGCATTTCGAATCGTTCGCGCAGTGGACCAACTGGGCGAAGCGCGGCCGGCGAGGGCAGGCCGAGCAAGTGGCCGAAGCATGGCACAAAATTCGCCCGCTGGATATGGAGCCGATTCTCTTCCTGATGGAAGAGAAGGAGAAGCGCAACGCGTTCCATACCTCGCTGCAATATCTGGCCAAGGCGGAGCGCATCGACAGCGTTCATCCCGGCGTGCGCAGGGCGCGGCTGCGTCTGCTGGCGGCGAGTGTCCTGCGCCATCTCCAGCAGAAAAAGCCCAACCTGGCGGACGAGAAGCTGGCTGAAATGGAGACGCTTCCGCAATCGCAGCAGGGCGACCGGCCGGCTTTCCTGGCGGCCTTGCGCTACCTGGTCTGCGCGCTTCGCGGGGCGAGCGATGGCGCCGCCGCGCATCGCGCGGAAGTGGAGCGCGTGCTGGGAAGCAAAGCGGCTGCGGCGCTACTGATCTTCAGTTTGGCGTATGCCTCGAAGCAGGCCGGAACGGAAGAACCGCCGTCCCTTGAGACGCTCGGCAAGAGGGAACGCGCCGCGCTGCCCGAGGCCGTGGTTCGCGTGGTCGAACTGGCCAAAGACATGCAAACGAACCAGTCGATTCCCGCGGGTTGGCTGGAGGAAACGGCGCACCAATTCCCGCGCAGCAGCCAGACGCTCGAGGTGGGCCAACTTCAGACCCTGGGCGAGGCGGGCTTGTCCGCGGAGCATTTCGAGCTGGCGTATGCGGTTTCCGCGGCGGGGCTGGAACGCGGCGCGCCTACGGAAGCGAGCTTTCTGCTGCTGCGAGCGCTGTCCCTGCCGAAGGGTGGAGAAGGGCGGTGGGCGGTGTGCGCCGTGGCGGCGGCGCAGCTTGCGCGGCAGCAGCGCCAGATGGACGTGGTGGAGAAGGCCGTGGAGTTGCTGGCCGGTTCCCCTTTCAACGATCTCACCCTCACCGCTGAACAGGCATCCACGGTGGTCCGCAAAGAGAAGGCCGAGCGGGCGTTTCCCACGGTGTACCGTCCCGGCCCCGAGTATCGCGAGTTCTTAAGGGACGCCTTGTGCGGTTGCCCCGACTGCCGCCGCGCGCGCGGAGAGGCGGCCGGCCCGTTCGAAGATCTCGAAGAAGACGATGACGACGACGACATTGAAGCGATTTTCGAGGGGGCGGAGCTCCCGCCGGACATGCCGCCGGAGATCGCGAGATTGCTGTTCGAGGAGACCCGCAAGGCCGTCGAAAGCGGCGAGCCTCTCGATTCCCTGGTGAACCGGTTGTTCGGACCGGGAGCGGGAGGCGGGAGACGCAGGAAAGGCAGGCGGAGATAGTGGACCCCCGAGAAGTACTGGGCGTCGCCCAGGATGCCGGCGAAGAAGAGATCCGCGCGGCTTACGTGCGCAAGGTGAAAGAGCATCCGCCGGACCGTTCGCCGGAGGAATTCGAGCGGATTCGCGATGCCTACGATCGCCTGCGCGATCCACGCCGGCGCATGCGGGACAGGCTCCTCTCCGTGGATCCCGCGGCGCCGTTGGTGGCGGCGATCGAACTCCCCGCGCGGCAGCGCCGGTTCGCGGGGCCGCAGCCGTGGCTGGAGGTCCTGAAGGGGAAGTGACCGGAATGAGCCGGGAGGAGATCCTGCGGCGTTTTGCGGAATGGCTGGACGGCGCGATTGCCGACGAGGAACCGCCGCGCGGGGTCGACGCCGGGATTTTGGCGGCCGTGACCGGCGCGAGCGAGAGCCGGACGGGACCAGCACCCGATGCGGCTTACTCTTTGTGGGCGGCCATGACGGCGCTCACCCAGGAAGTCAAGCTGCAGGGCAGATCCTTCAAGGAATTGAACAACACCGTCGGCTCACAGGCGAGCCGGATGGCGGAGCGCGAGCGCGACGTGCAGCGGGAGACGGAGCGCCGCTGCCGCAAGGAGATCCTGGGCGTGCTGATCGACCTGCGCGACCGGCTGGGGCGCGGCCTGGAATCGGTGCGGGCCAGCGAAGGGCAGATCGCGAAGTCCGCGCGGCGAGGCTGGCGCGCGCGCCTCTTCCCGCGGGTCGGCGAGGATGCCGCCGATAGCATGCTCCCCGCTTTGAAGAGAGGGTATGAGATGGGACTGGAGCGCGTGGACCAAACGCTGGAGGAATTCAACGCGCGCGAGATTCCCTGTGAGGGGCAGGCGTTCGATCCGCGGAGAATGAACGCCATCGATCGCCAGGAATCGAGCGCGGTTCCCGAAGGCACGGTGATCGAGGTTTACCGCAGCGGTTACGAATGGAATGGAGAAGTGTATCGGCCGGCGCAGGTGAAGGTTTCGTGCGCGCCGGCGGGGAAAGAAGAATGAGCGATCTGATTGCCGGTATCGACTTAGGGACTACGAATTCGGAGATCGCCGCCTTCACCGGCGGCCAGGTGCGGGTGCTGGGGCCGGGAGATACGCGCATGCTGCCCTCCTGCGTGGGGTTTTCGGCGGCGGGAGAACTGCTGGTGGGCGAAGCGGCACGCAACCAGCAGGCGCTCTATCCCGAGCGCACGGTGCGCAGCATCAAGCGCCAGATGGGCAGCGAGGAGAAAGTGCGCGTGGGCAGCAAGGATTTTCTGCCGCAGGAGATCTCCGCGCTCATCCTGCGCGAGCTGGCGGAGTGGGCGCACTGCGCGCTGGGCGAGCGCCCGCAGAAGGCCGTGATCACCGTGCCCGCCTACTTTTCGGATGCGCAGCGGAACGCCACGCGCGAGGCCGGGGCGCTGGCGGGACTGGAAGTGGTGCGCATCCTCAACGAGCCGACGGCGGCCAGCCTGGCCTACGGCTACGGCGACGGATCGCGGCACACGGTGTTGATTTACGACCTGGGCGGCGGCACGTTCGACGTCTCGGTGGTGACGGTGGAGGGCGACATCACCGAGGTGCTGGCGAGCCACGGCAACAACCGCCTGGGCGGCGACGACTTCGACGATCTGCTGGCGGAGCGGCTGGCGGCGGAGTTCGAAAAGCAGCGCGGCGTCGATGTGCGCGAGGGGCATCCGGCGGCCAAGGCGAGGCTCTGGTGGGCGGCGGAGGAGGCCAAGAAAAAACTGAGCTTCGAACCGTACGTCAAGATCCGCGAGGAGGCGCTGGTCACGCGGCTCTTCCGGCCCCTCCACCTGGAAGTCGAGATTTCGCGCGACGAATATGAGGCCATGATTCGTCCGCTGGTGGAATCGACGCTCGACAGCGTGTCCAAGGCGCTGCAGGATTCCGGCAAGAAGCCCGGCGACATGGATGCAATTCTGCTGGTGGGCGGCTCCACGCGCACGCCGCTGGTCTCCAGCCTGCTGATGGAAGCCACCGGTCTGGAGCCGCGGCAGGACGTGCATCCAGATCTGGCCGTGGCGCTGGGCGCAGGCGTAATGGCGTCGCGCCTCGCCGGGCGCGCCGTGGACCGCGTGCTGGTGGACGTTTCGCCGTACTCGTTCGGCGTCTCCTATCTCGGCATGCGCGACGGCTACCCCTATTCGCACTGCTACAAGCCCATCATCCGGCGCAACACGCCGCTGCCGTTGACACGCACCGAGCCGTACCTGACCAGCCACTCGCATCAAACCGAGGTGGATGTCCACGTCTATCAGGGCGACGACGAGGACGCGCTGAAGAACATCCTGGTAGGCGATTTCCGCATCGAAGGCCTGACTTCGATGGAGGACGCCAACGAGATTCTCTGCCGGATGCGCCTCGATCTGGACGGCATTCTGGAGGTGGCGGCGGTGGAGAAGCGGACCGGCAAATCGAAGCACATCCGGATCGACAATGCGTTGCGGGCGAAGAGCGCCGAGGAGATCGCGGCGGGGCGGAAACGGATTCAGGAGTTGTACGAGACGCGCGGCGAAATGGTGGACGACGCGTGGGAGACGGCCGAAGACCTCGAAGAGGACGTGGTGGATGCGGGCGCACGGGTAATCGAAATGCCGGCCCGTGTGGGCGCGGCGGGAGATGCGGGGTTAGAGAGCCTGCTGGAGCGTTCGCGCCGGTTGCTGGCCAAAATGCACGCCGAAGACCGCGAGGAGGCGATCGACCTGCACGAGAAGATCGAGACGGCCATGGCATCGCGCGACGCGGCGGCGTTGCAGGAGGCCAGCGGTGCGCTGAAGGAGCTGCTGTTCTTCGTGGAGGGCGGAAGTTGACGCGATCGGTCAGGGTACATGCGCTGGTGCGCGCCGCGGCGGCATTCCTGGCGGCGCTGATGCGCCGCCCGCCGGAGGCCGCCTCCAGCGGGGTCCAGGACGCGCCGCGCGCGGCTCTTTCCTCAGGACTGCGCAGCGCCGGCGTCGAGAACCGGTGCCCGGTTTGCCAGGCGCGTTTTCGCGGTGTGCGTATCTGCTCGCGTTGCGGCGCCGACCTGGAGCCGCTGATGCGGCTGGCGGTGCAGGCCTGGCAATTGCGTCAGACAGCCCGGCAGGCGCTGGACGCGGGAGACGTAGAGCGGGCGCTAGTGCTCGCCAGCGAGGCGCAAGCCATCCAGGACACCGAGCGTGGCGGGGCGTTGCGGCTACTGGGCGCGTGGTTGAAGGGGGCAGGGGCGGCGTCCACGCCATCAAGTGAAGATATTGGGTCTAAGCCGGCATGGCGGCCTGGGGCCCCGCGGCTTCTCCGATGGCCTGCAGAGCGCCTTTGACGCGGTCCAGCACCTCCTCCGCGTTCGGCCGGTCCACGCGGATGACGGTGGCGCCCGGGCTGACCGGGCGCCAGCGGTCGAACATGCGCGGCGCGGGAAAGCCCGCGAAAATGCTGATCAGCGGCACGCCGGCCGCGGCGGCTACGTGTTGACCGGCCGAATCGTAGCCCACGTACAGCCGGCTGGCCGCGATGATGGCGGCGAATCCGGCGAACGATCCTTCCCAGACCGTGGCCTTCACGCCCGAGCGCTCGAGGGCGCGCTCCATCCGCTCGCCTTCCTCGCCGCCAGCGCCTTTGTCGACGCACAGCGGCGCGCCCGTTTCGGCCAGCAGCGCCAGCAGTTGCTCTTCGAACGGGTCGGGAAGGCGCTTGGCGTGGTTTTCGCCCACGCCCAGGCTGACGGCGATGTGAGCGCCGCGCTGGGGAGCGCGCCCCAACGCCACGTATGGCCGGACGCCGGAAACGCCCAACGTTTCGGCCGCCCACGCCGCGGTCAGGTCCGGCAACGCACCGCCGTTGGCGCCGCCATAGCCGCGGCTTTCGAACAGGTGGTAGCGTTCTTCGGCGCACACCGGCAACAGGCCGAGCTGCGTGAGGCGGGAATCGGGATCGAGCACCACCGCATCGGGCGCGGCAAGCAGCGTCTTGAGCTCGTCCCACACCGCCAGGCGCGCGCGCAATCCGCCGCGCTGGTAGGCGACCGGCACGTGGTGAATATGCGGATCTGCCGCGAACAGCTCGTAGTTTTTGCGCGGGCCCACAAAGACCACCTCGGCATGCGGGAAGCGCCGCTTGGCGGCGGCCAGCAGCACGCTCGAAACCGCCACGTCCGCCCCCAGGGTGACGCGCGAGAGCACGAACACGCGATGCGGCTTGCCGGTAACCGGGCGGGTGCGACGCACGCGCTCATAGCGGGCCACCAGGGTGGCCGCGTCGGTATCGGCGCCGGCGCAGGCCACCGCCTGCGCGAACAGGCGGGCGTAGATGTCGCACAACGACGGCTCGAAGCGATCCGCCAAGCCCTCCACCAGAAGTCCGAAGAGGGCATGCCCGCAGGCATCTTCCACCAGCGCGCGCGGCATCTCCTTGGGCGGCTTGCCGGCGAGGCACCGCTCCAGAACCTCCTGCGCGATCTGCTTACACGAAATACTTCTCAATCAGGATCCCCAGCTTCTTGCGCGTGGCTTCGGGCACCAGTTTGTGGTCCGTGATGATGGCGTGGGAGAGTGCCGAGCCGCACTTGCAGCTTCGCCCGGTGGGCATGGCGGCCACCGCCGCGGCCACCACCTGGCAGGCGTTCTCGGCGTTCTTCATCAGGTTGCCGATAATGTCGTTCACGGTCACGGAGTCGTGATCGGCGTGCCAGCAATCATAATCCGTCACCATGGCCACGGTCACGTAACAGATCTCGGCCTCGCGCGCCAGCTTCGCCTCCTGGAGGTTGGTCATGCCGATCACGTCCATGCCCCAGCTCCGGTAGACGTTGGATTCGGCTTTGGTGGAGAACGCCGGTCCCTCCATGCAGAGATAGGTGCCGCCTTCTTTGACGTTGACGCCGGCGGCGCGGCAGGCGTCCGCCGCCACCGCCGCCAGTTGCGGGCAAACGGGATCGGCGAAGCTGACATGCGCCACCAGGCCCTCGCCGAAGAACGTAGAGACGCGGCCGCGAGTGCGGTCGAAGAACTGGTCGGGGATGACGAAATCGAGCGGCCGGTGCTCTTCCTTGAGCGAGCCCACGGCGCTGAGCGAAATGATGCGCTCCACGCCCAGCGCTTTCATGCCGTAAATGTTCGCCCGGTAATTCAGCTCCGACGGCGATAAACGATGCCCCTGCCCGTGGCGCGACAGAAACGCCACCCGCCGCCCCGCCAACGTGCCCAGCACGTAATTGTCCGAGGGCGGCCCGAACGGCGTTTCGATATGCGCTTCCTCGAGCGTCTCAAACCCGTCCATGGAGTAGAGCCCGCTGCCGCCGATGATGCCGATTTCCGCCTTCAACGTCCGCTCTCCTGGATGAGCTCCAACAGCACGCCGCCGGTGGAAGCGGGGTGCACGAACACGTAGAGATGTCCGCCGGCGCCCTGGCGCGGCTCGTTCAACAGCCGGGCGCCGGCCGCGCGCAGGCGCCCGACGGCGGCAGCGAGATCGGGCACGCGCAGGGCCACGTGATGCAGCCCGGCGCCGCGCTTCTCCAGAAACTTTCCCACCGGAGAATCGGGCGCGGAAGGCTCCAGCAGCTCGATGCGCGACTCGCCGGCCGGGAGCATGGCCACGTTGACCTTCTCGGTGGCCACGGTCTCGCGATGGGCCACGGTCATGCCGAGGCTTTCATAGAAAGATACGGCCTTCGCCAGGCTCTCGACCGCGATTCCGAGATGATCGATGCCAATGTGCGCCGGCTCGCGGGCCGGCTCCAGCCGATGGGCGGGTAAATCGGCGGCGGCCACGGCTTCCAGCAAAGCGTCGATGCCCGTCCCTTGCGTCGCCACGGTGCGCACGATGGCCGGCCTGCGTCCGTTGGCCAGGCTCAACATCGCCTGCAACTCGCGCTCCACGCGATCGGCCCCCGGCTGGTCGGCCTTGTTGATGGCGAACACGTCGGCAATTTCCATGATGCCCGCTTTGATGGCTTGCACGTCGTCGCCCATCCCGGGGACCAGCACCACCACGGTAATCTGCGCCAGGCCCGCGATTTCGATTTCGTCCTGCCCCACGCCCACCGTCTCAATGATCACGAAATCTTTGCCGGCGGCGTCCATGAGCCGCGCCAGATCGGCGGTGGCGCGCGCCAGCCCGCCCGAGGAGCCGCGGGTGGCCATGGAACGGATGAAGATGCCCGGGTCGGCGTGGTGCTGCTGCATACGGATGCGGTCGCCCAGAATGGCGCCGCCGGTGATGCGGCTGGTGGGATCCACGGCCAGAATGGCGATGGTCTTCCCCTGCCGCCGCAGCGCGACCGCCAGCGCATCCACCAGCGTGCTCTTCCCGGCGCCGGGCGGCCCGGTGATGCCCACGATGCGCGCATGGCCGCAACCGGGCGCCAGCTCGCGCAGCGTCTCGAGCGCCTGCGGGTCCCGGTTTTCAATGCCGGTGGCGGCGCGGGCGAGCGCGCGCGCGTCGCCTTGCCGGATCTTGCTGGCCCAGTCGTCCATCAGCTTTTCAGGAGTTGCCGCGCGATCACCAGCCGCTGGATTTCGCTGGTGCCCTCGCCGATGGTGCAGAGCTTGACATCGCGATAAAACTTCTCCACCGGATAGTCTTTCACAAAGCCGTAACCGCCGTGGATCTGCACGGCTTCGTTGGCGATGCGCACGGCCGCTTCGGAGGCGAACAGCTTGGCCATGGCCGATTCGCGCGTGACGCGCATGCCGCGGTCGAGCATCCAGGCGGCGCGGTAGTTCAGCAGGCGCGCGGCATCGATATCGAGCGCCATATCCACCAGCTTGTGCTGGATCGCCTGGAACTCGGAGATAGGCCGGCCGAACTGCCGCCGCAGCTTGGAGTAGCGCAGCGCGGCATCGTACGCGCCCTGCGCCATGCCGATGGAGAGCGCGGCGATGGAGATGCGCCCGCCGTCCAGCACCTTCAGGCTGTCCACGAAGCCCTCGTTCATCTTCCCCAGCAGTTGCGTGGCGCCCAGCCGGCAGCCGTCGAAGATCACTTCACCGGTGGCGCTGGCGCGCAGCCCCAGCTTGTTCTCCTTCTTGCCGGCGCGGAAGCCGGGCGTGCCCTTTTCCACGATGAAGGCGGAAATGCCGTGCTGCGCGGCGGCGCGGTCGGTCACCGCCATGGCCACGCAAACGTCCGCATAGTGGGCGTTGGTGGTGAACGTCTTGGCGCCGTTCAGCACCCACCCGCAATCCTCTTTGACGGCGCTGGTGCGCGTGCCCGCGGCATCGGAGCCGGCCTCGGGCTCGGTCAGCGACCAGCAGCCGATCCACTCGCCCGACGCCAACTGCGGAAGATACCGCCGCCGCTGCTCGTCGCTGCCCATCTTGTAAATGTGGTTGGAGCACAGCGAAGTGTGGGCGGCCACGATGATGCCTACCGAGCCATCCACGCGCGACAGCTCTTCAATAATGATGGAGTAGTCGATGTAGCCCAGCCCGGCGCCGCCCAGCTCCTCCGGGAAAACGGAGCCCATGTAGCCCAGGCGTCCCAATTTGTGCACCACGTCGAGCGGGAAGATCTGCCCCTCATCCCACTCCATGACGTGCGGAGCGATCTCGGCTTCGGCGAATTCCCGGACCGATTTGCGCAGGTGAATCTGTTCCGGCGTGTACTCGAATTCCACGGTCGGATGCCTTAAACCATCTCTTCGGCGGCCGCGTCCCAACGGACGGCGCGCTGTTGCCGGTAGCTTTCCACCGCCATGCGGCAGGCGATGGCCACGCGGAAGCCGAGGTCGAAGGGGCAGTTCGGCTGACGGCCGGAATCGCGGATGCACTCCAGGAAATTTTGCATGTGAGCTTTCGGATCGGCGCGCGTGGCGCCCATCATTTCGTTTCCGTCCTTGCGGTTTACTTTTTGCGGAGCGTACCTGATGCTCTGCGGGGTGTGGGAAATCGTGCCGTCGGTGCCGAGCACGTCCTCGGTGACGCCCAACTGGTTGTTGCCGAAACTGGACGCCCAGGTAAACAGGATCTCTTCTTGGTGCTCCATGGAGACGTTCATGGTGTCGGGAACTTCGCGGCCGTCCTTCCACAGGTAGAGGCCGCCGGCCATGGTCACCGTATGGGGAATCTTCAACCCCATGGCCTTGTACCAGAACGCAAGCTGGTGGCACATGTTCTCGAAGACGTTGCCGCCGGAGTAGTCCCAGAAGTAGCGCCAGTTGATGTACCGGTTGGCATCGAAGGGCCGCTGCGGCGCCTCGCCCAGGAACGCCTGCCAGGCGATGTTCTCCGGCGTCATGTCGGGATAGACCGGCCGGGCCCACTGCGGCTTGCCGTGCGGCGTATTGCGGTACATGTGGCTCTCGATGGCCGTGACCCTGCCCATCAGCTCGGGCTTCAGGAAACTGACGGCGTCCGCCATCTGTCCGGTGGAGGACCACTGGTGCCCGATCTGCACGATGCGCTGTCTCCCGGCGCGCTGGTACGCCGCGCGCATGCGCTTGGCGTGCGCCAGGTCGAACGCCATGGTCTTTTCCTGATAGACGTGTTTGCCGGCGTCGAGCGCGGCGACGAAGCACTCGGCATGCAGGTGCTGCGGTGTGGCGATCAGGACGGCGTCGATGCCGCGGTCGTCCAGCAGGCGGCGGTAATCGAGATAGGTCTTGGCCTGGGGAGCGATCTTCCGGGACTCTTCCAGGCGCCGGGTATACACGTCGGCGACGCCGGCACATTCGGTATTCGGGCAGGCCAGCGCCTCGCGCAGGATTTCCGAGCCGCGGGCGCCGGGGCCGATGATGCCGATGCGGATGCGGTCGTTGGCGCCCAGCACGTTGGACGCCGCCAGCGTGCCGGCCAGACCGGTGGCCACTTTCCCGATGAAATTGCGGCGGGATTGCATGAAGGTTAAGACTGATTATATCCGAAGGGCCGAGTTGCGCGGGATGGCCGTTACAGTACGTGATAGTAGCCGCCGCGTTCCAGCACTTCCACGGGAACGCCGAAGAGGCCGGAGAGCGTCCCGGCCGCCACCAGGCGCCGCTTCGGGCCATCGCCATACACGCGTCCATTGGCCATCAGCACCACGCGCCCGATCTCGGGGATGATGTCCGGCAGGTGATGCGTCACCATGACGATGCTGATGCCGGTGCGCGCCAGCTTGCGCAGGATCTCGCGCAGTTCGTGGGTGGCGTGCAGGTCCAGGCTGGTGGTAGGCTCGTCCAGCACCAGCGCCTGCGGGGCGTGCACCAGGGCGCGGGCGATCAGGATGCGGCGCGCTTCGCCGCTGGAGAGGTGGCTGGTGGGGCGTTCGGCCAGAGGCGAAATCTCGAGCAGCTCCATGGTTTCCCGCGCTTTGCGCTCCATCGCCGGCGTCACCACGTGGTGGGGCCAGACGCCCACGCTGCCGAAAAAGCCCGAAAGCACGATTTCGTATGCGCGATAGTCGCGCGTGCACATCTGCATCCAGTCGTTGGAGACGATGCCCAGATGGTGGCGCAGGTCGAAGAGGTTCCAGCGCTCGCGGCCCATGATGCGCAGGGACCAGGGCTCCGCTTTAATGCGGGGGTAGAGCTCGCGCGAGATCACCTTGATGAGCGTGGATTTTCCCGAGCCGTTGGGGCCGAGAATGGCCGCGTGCTCGCCCTGCGCAATGGCGAGCGTCACGCCATCGAGCACCACGCGCTCGCCGCGCTGGACGGTGACGTTCTGGAAATCGAGGAGCGGAACCGCGGTGGTCAATCCTCCATCTTACGCAAGGCGGGCAGGCCGGCCGTGCGGCGCAGCGTGTAGAGACCAGGCACGCCCAGGATCAGGATCACCACGTAGCTCAGCGCCTGCGCGGTCAGGATATATGCCAGGGCCGCGTCCCGGCCTATCCCGAAGGGCACCAGCACGGTCACGGCCACGAACTGGTAGATTCCGACGTACCCCGGGGTGGAGGGCAGGGCGCTGCCCAGGCCCATACCCGTCAGGAGCAACATGGCGACGGTGAAAGAGATGTGCAGCCCCAGGCCGTACGCTCCCACCATAATGGCGAAAGCGTCGAGGATCCAGATTGCGCCGGTGAGCGCCGCAAAGCTCAGGAACCGCCGCACATGATGAAACGCGCGCACGCCGAGCAGCACCTGATCGACCAGCGCCAGAAGGCGGGCGCGGAGCGCCGCGGGCAGGGGAAAGCGCTGGAGCAGGTGCTGGATCAGCCCTCCGGTATGCGGCAGCAGGGCGATGGCGAGCGCGCCGGCCGCGGCCACGACGGCGGTGGTGCGCGACACATCCTCCATCCAGCGCGGCTTGGGTGAGACTCCGAGGAGGATGAGCGAGCTCCACAGCACGAGCGTGATCGCGTCCATGAGGCGCTCGCACAGGGCCGTGGTCAGGACGTAGGTTTTGGTCAGCGACGAACCGCTGCTGATGACCACGGTGCGGACGAGCTCTCCGGCGCGGGCGGGCAGGAACGCGTTGCCCAGGTATCCCGCCATGGTGGCGCGGAAGACGGTGGCCACGCCCAGGGACTCTTCGGCGTTGAGCAGAATGCGCCAGCGGAGCGAGCGCGTGAAGAAAGAGCAGCAGGTGATGGCGCAACCGGCCGCCAGGAAGCCCCACCGTGCGCCGGCGATGATTTGCCAGACCCGCCGCCACTCGACGCCGCGCAGGGAGAAGTACAGCAGGATGCCGGCCAGCGCCGTGCCCAGGATCCACCGCCAGGTGCGGCGGCGCGGTTGTCCGATGGCCGCGCCGGTCTTCACTGGGGCTTCACTCCTGGGCGCGTTCATGGGGCAGGTTGAAGCACGGCGTGAGGATGCCGATGCTCTTCATAGAGCCGCCGCGATCACGCGCTCTTCGATTCCGCGGCACAAGTAGTGATAGAGGCAGACGTGCACCTGCTGGATCAGCGGCGTGCTCCGCGAGGGCACGGCGAGGAGATGGTCCGCCAGCGGCGCCAGCGCACCGCCGCCTTCGCCGGTGAGGGCGATGGTAGTCATTCCCATGGTCCGTGCCTGCGCAAAGGCGGCTACGACGTTTTTCGCGTTACCCGAGGTGCTGATGCCCAGGATTGCGGCGCCCGAATCGCCATAGGCTTCGACCTGGCGCGCGAAGACGGAGTCATAGCTGTAGTCGTTGCTCCAGGCGGTTATCACCGAGGGGTTGGACGAGAGGCAGATGGCTTTGAGCGGCCGGCGCTCCTGGAGGAAGCGGCCCACCAGCTCGCCGGTGATGTGCATGGCATCCGAGGCCGAGCCGCCGTTGCCGCAGACCAGCAGCGGTTTGTTGTCCGATAGCGCTCCCACCACCGCACCAATGGCGGCATCCATTACAGCTTGACCGATGGCTTCAGCGGCACGTTGCAGCACATCGGTTGACTCCGCCAGATATTCGCGCAGGGACATAGAGGCCGTATGCATTATACCGGCCGGGCTAGCAACGGATGCCGGCCGCCGCGGATCGACCGGATGCGGACGAGTGTGCTACGCTCCCTGGGCAACGGCGGCTACCGCCCCGGTATCTTCGGCGGAAGGCGCGCGGTCCGCGGCCGGGAGCCGAGGTTCGTATTCGAAATTGACGCGTTCCAGCTCGACCGCAAAGGGCCGGTGCTGCACCTGGGTATGGATCGCGCCGACATATTCTCCGAGGATGCCCATGAACACCAGTTGCACCGAGCCCAGGAAGAAGATGCCGATGACCAGGGGGGCAATTCCCACGGAAAAGCGGTTCCAGAACAGAAGCTTATAGAGGAAGTATCCGAACCCGGCGAGAAACGATGCCATGGCGCCCAGGAAGCCGGCAAATGCGGTCAGCCGCAGCGGTACCTTGGAGTGGTTGATAATGCCCAACATGCCGAGGTCATACAGCGAGTAGAAGTTGTTCTTGGTGATGCCCCGCTTGCGGGCCGGCTGGTCGTAATACAGCTTCTTGTGGGGCAGCCCGATTTCGGCGATCATGCCGCGGAAGTAGGGGTACGGATCCTGGAAAGATTTGACCAGGTCCACCACGCGCCGGTCGTAGAGGCCGAACCCGGTGAAGTTCTCGAAGGTCTCGATGGAGGACAGCCGTTTGACCAGGCGGTAGTACCGTTGCCGCACCCAGAACATGAGCGGCTTCTCTTCGCTGGTACGCTTGATGCCGAGCACCATGGAGTATCCGTTTTCCCACTCGCGCACCATGTCGGCGATCATCTCCGGCGGGTCCTGCAGATCGGCGACGAGGCCGACGACGGCATCGCCCGAGGCCTGACACAGCGCGTGCATAGGCGAGCGGACATGCCCGAAGTTCCGCGCGTTGACGATTACCTTGACGTTGGTGTCTTCCGCCGCGATCTCTTTTAGAACGGCAACCGTGCCATCGGTAGAGGAATTGTCGATGAAGATGTGCTCGTAGCGATAGCGGCCCAGGCCGGCCAAAACCGCGCGGACGCGACGGTAGACTTCCTGGACGTTGGCTTCTTCGTTGAAGCACGGGGTAATAATACTGATGGTCTTCACTGGAGCCTCTTTATGATTGGGACGTCGCGGCCGCTGGCTTCCGCACTGCGGTGCAGCAAGGCGCCCGGCTTCTCGTCTGGAAGCACGGCGTGAAGCATGTTCATACTCTTCGTCATGACGATGCTCGTTGTGTCACTGTTTTCCGCAGCGTCAGGTAGATAGGATAGTGGCCCTGAAGCGCTACGATGACGCGGCCGGCCCAGTTCCCCCGGTTAATCCTTTGCAGCGCGGCGATCAACCCACCGGCGCGACTGGCGACCATCTGCATTTCGAAGGTGAAAGCCTGTGACAACCGCTCGAGAAACAGATCTTCTCCAAGGGAAATAAGTTCGAGCGGGTAGACCTTTCCCGCCTTTTTCACCTGCCGCCGGCACCAAATGGGGTTGATCCCGGTCTGGAGCGTGCGGGCAAATGCGGGGTCCCGCCGAAACACCAGCCGTACCCACCACGCCAGCATCGGTTTCCAGAGGATCGGTGGCTGCACCACCATGTAGTGGCCCTCGAAATACGAAAGGAAATTCGGCAATTCCATGTGAAGCCATCCGCCGGGCCGGAGCACGCGCAGCGACTCCATCAGTACGCGCTGCGGGTCTTCGGTGTGCTCCAGCACGTTGGCCGAGTAGACGATATCGAAACTCTCGTCGGGAAACGGCAGGGATTCGCCCGCCGAGTCGACTACGCGGTCGGGGTCGATGCCATTGGCGGCAAGCAGCTTGCGCGAAGCGATGTATCCCTGGTTGAAACCGGTGCCGCCCGGCTCGACGCCGTAGGCATCCGCGTCGAAGTGCCGGATCCACACCGCCAGGTTCGTGCCGAAACCGGAGCCCACTTCCAATACTTTCTTCCGCTCGAGATCCACATACCTCCGCAGGATGCCCGCGCGTTTGAACGATTTGGAAAGTTCGAGGAAGTCCCTGGCGTTGGCCTGGCGGCCGACTTTACAGAGCGGCTCGAAGAAGGCTCCGACCGATTGAGCGGCCATCTCGAAGATCTCGTCCGGCACAAAGATATCGGCCGATTTCGGTTCTTCGAGCGGCAGGACGCCCACCGTCTTCACAGCAGCCCTCCGGTCACCCGTTCTTCGATTCTGCGGCACAAATAGAGTTGAAGGAATGTCATAGATTGGCCTCATGTCTCGTAAAGCAGGATGAGGCGATTGGTCAGGCCCAACCGATTGCGAATCTGGTCGTGAATCTCACGCTGAAAACCTCGCGATGAGATCAGTATGGGCTCGGAGTGCCCTTTCATCTCGCCTGGAGAAATAACCGGAATCCCGCGCAATGTGTGCCGCTGATATTTCGGGTTGGAATCGACAAATACTGAGATCCTGCTAGGATCCAGCCCTCCGGTGGCTAGCAAGCGAAGGGTGTGAGTGCCCACGCCCCAAACAGTCATTTTTTCGCCTCGAGGGAGCGCCTCCTCAATTCTGCTGCGGATTCGCGAATCCTGCAATTGGCATCCCTGGACGTATGCCGCAATCCCGCGCTCGGTCTCAGTGTCCCTTTCCATCGGACTTGGCCCGTATGATCTCTCGTAGACACCATAGGCTGACAAGCAAATCGTCTCATTCTGTGCTCGCCTGGCCCGTCCCGTCGCAATCGCTCGGAATCCTCGGCGGTGCATCAGGTTTGTCAGTGACCTTGTGGAAAAAAAGTTAATGTGCTCCATGCTGAATTCCTGAAATGGAGCATCGAGACTCGGGTCAAGCCTGCTTCCATCGGGCACTTCGATGTACACGCGCCCACCTATTCTGAGAAGGCGATGAAACTGATCAACCGTGCAATCGAGATCGCGAATGTGCTCGATCACGCCCATCAATATCAAGAAATCATACGGCTTTTCTGGCGCAGGAATGCTGGAAACCGTGGCCACCTCTACAGGTACGCTCTTCTCACCCGCAACGCTTGCGCAAGCGGGAGATGGATCGGCGCCGCGTAAATTGGCGAAGCTTCGTCGCGCTAGGGCGTCCAGGAGGTGACCGGAACCACAGCCGATCTCAAGAATACGGGCATCCTGGGTCTCAACAAACGTCTCGATCCCCGAGGCCGCCTCCTCGAAACGACTTTTGGAAGCCGGCGACTCTTTCCCGCCACGGACCGCATTGTCATATTTCGAGAGATCCCGATAATAATCATCGAAAACCGACTGCTCCGGAATGTCATCTGCGAAGCCTGCGCCGCAATCCAGGCAGACGATGACGTCGTAGCCTTCTAATAACTCCACGTGCAAAAGCCGCTCAAATGATTGGTGAAACAGAAGTCTGGACCTGCCGCTGCCACAAACGGGGCATTGCCGCTGCGCGAATGCTCGGCGCCGCGACATCAGAAATTCCCTCTCCCCAAATTTGCGAGCATGCTACCGATTCTCATACAAGTAGATAACCCGATTGGGTATACCCATTGACTCAATCGCCTTTCCAATACCGCGTTGCGCTTTCCATGAAGAAATCAGGATGGCTGGCTTGCCATTCAATAACCCAATCTCTTCTGGACGCAGGATTGGCCTTCCCGCCAACAGGGCTCCTTGGTAGGACGGGTCAGAGTCCACGTACGCAAGAATATTTACCGATCGCAGGTTACCCGAAGCCAGCAGCCTTTGTGTATGGAGGCCGGCGCCCCACACGACCACCTCCGCACCCGAGTCAGCCAGACTGTCGATTATCTCCATCGCTCGGTTCTGCAGTTGTCGCGACTTTGCAGCATAACGAAGGAGTACTTCCCTTGCTTTACAATCCGGCTCCAGGCTTGGCCTGCGCCAGGCCGAAACGACAACTCCGAGAGGGTCCGACTCGCAAAATACGGCTTCGAACCCGAAGCGAGTCATCAGATTCCGCAATGAGACCACCGAAAAGAAATTGACGTGTTCCGGGCTGAAATGCGTAAACAGGTCTTTCATGTAAATCCAGGCGTTCGTGGAGAGCGGATCGACAAAGCAATCGAACTGAGATGCATCCGGCACCTCGATGTACACCGTGCCGCCGTTCGCCAATAGTCCGTAGATGTGCCTGAGAAAACCCGCGACATCGGCGACATGCTCTAAAACGTGACATACGGTGATGAAGTCCACCGGAGTGCTGTGGTAGTCAAATATGCTGCCGACTGTCACATCAAGGCCGTACTTGGTGCGGGCGATACCGGCTGCGACCGGCGACTGATCGATCCCGGAAAGTTTTTGTAACCCATCCTGTCTTAGACGGCTTAACAAATAGCCTGTCCCGCAGCCGATATCGAGCAAACTAGCTTCCGGGTTTAGGGAACGCCGGATGTGAGTCATGCTATTGTCAAGCCGAACGATGTCCTCGGGCGGCTCGCTGTTTTGTGCGAGGGACTGCGCGACCTTGGTTGAACTGTTATAATGGCGATCCCAAGCCGGCTGAGGAGCCGAACTATCCGCATACAGGAAGCCACATCTCAGGCACGCGACAATGTTATACCCGTTGTACGAACAGCCTTCCGGCAATTCCAGCGGCTGCCGAAAGAGGGTTTGCTTCTCCGGACTTTCGCAAACGCAACAGGCTCTAGACAATAGTCCATCCCCCATCCACGACCAGGGCCTGGCCGGTGGTAAACGTCGAGGCATCGGAGGCAAGATACAGCAGCGCTCCGACTAATTCGCCGGGGGCTCCTACTCTTCCGAGGACGGTTCGCGATCTGAGCCGGTCCAGGAACGGGTCGGCGGCGGAAACGGAGTTTTCAGCGCCTTCCTCGACATTGGAAAACGGCCCGGGTAAGATGGCGTTGGCGCGCACGCCATATGGCCCCCAAAAGGATGCCGTGTATCGCGTGAAGGCTACCAGTGCAGCCTTGGCAGCGCCATACCCCGGAGGATTGATGAACCGCGTTCCTTCATAGAGGTGCGGGCTGGGAGCGACAACCGCATACATCGTCGAGATATTCACGATGCTCCCCTTCCCACGGCTCTTCATCCCGGCGCCGATTTTTTGCGTTGTGAGAGCGGCCCAGTAAACGCCGCCAGTGAGGTTACGCATCCAGCCGTCGAATGTGGCATTTTCCAGGTGCCCCTCGGGTACATTGAAGCCTGTGCGCGACCCAAGTTCGTGCGCGTTGTTCACAATCACATCAATGACCGGGTGTTCGCGATCGATGAGCGAGAGCGCCGTCTCCGCGGCAGGGAGGTCGTAAAGGTCCACGCGATAGGCGGCGATCCGGCCGGGTCCGTACTCGCCGGCAAGCGCGGGAACTTGAGCGGCCACCCGCTCCGAAGCGCCCAGCATGAGCACGGCCGCTCCGTTGTCGAGCAAGGCCCGCACCATGGTCCGGCCCAGAAAGCCGCTCGCCCCTGTCAGCAAAACCGTCTTGCCCTCCAGGGAAAAGAGAGTGCCGGCGGCATATCGATCGTTCCCCTGCTTCACCATGCCGTCCGGCCTCCATCTATGACCAGGTTGTGCCCCATCATGTAAGAAGAAGCGTCGGAAACCAGAAACAGCACAGCACCCTGGTATTCATCGGCATGGGCCATGCGGCCCATGGGAATCAGGTTCGCCAGTTTCTGGACAAACGCTTCCGGCTGTCCGTTGTAAATGCCCCCTGGCGAAATCGCGTTCACGCGCACGCCCGAATCCGCCCAGTACGTTGCCAGATATCGCGTGAGACCTACCAGTCCGGTCTTCACTACCGAATAGGTAACCGGCTTGACAGGCTGTAGATGGTCGGGCACATCGGGCTGCCGGTAAATGCGCTGATCGGGCGCGATCACAGCGAGGTCGGACGCGATGTTGAGAATGACGCCGCGTCTCCCGCACTGTTGAAACTGTCGCGCCATGTAACTGCCGAACACCTGGCTGCAAAGGTAGGCCCCCGTCAGCCCGACGCTGAGGTCCGCCAGCCACTGCTCCAGCGGAAAGTTCTCGAAGCGGGAAAAGTTTTCGGTTCCGGTTTTTTCGACCTTGGGATTATTGGCCGCATTGTTGATGAGAATGTCGAGCCGGTTAAACCGTGCCAGGACGTTGTCCAACAGGCTGCGAACGGCGGCCGGATCGGTGATGTCGGTCTGATACGCGCAGGCCGGCACGTGGTATCGATCCGCCAGGTCCAGAGCCGCGGCACATGCGGAGACGATGTCCACCAGAACGGGAATGCCGCCGTGTGCGGCGATCACTTCCGCGTGCTTGACGCCGAGCAAGCCGGCGCCACCGGTAATGACGGCTACGCGTCCGATGAGGTCAAAGAGGTCGGTCATGCCCTGGTCTGCCCTCCATCAGCCACGATGCAGGCTCCGGTGATGAACGAGGCCCGGTCCGACGCGAGAAACGCCACGGCCGCGCCGATGTCCTCGGGCCGACCGAACCTGCCCATAGGTACTTCGGCCGCTATCATGGACAAAGTGGCGGCTGAATCGACGTCGAGTTTTCGCTGCCATGATCCGCCTGGAAAGAGAATGTTGCCGGGGGCCACGGTGTTCACGCGGATTCCGTCCCGCGCGACGCGCCGGGAGAGGTCCTTGCTGTAATGCTCGAGCGCCGCCTTGGCAGCGCCGTACTGAAGCGGAGCGCCCAGACTCTCCAACCCCGTGATGGAGCTGATGAATATGATGTTGCCGTGGCGTGCTTCGATCATTTCCGGCAGAAAAACTTCCACGAGCCTGATACTGGCCCAGAGGTTCATCGCAAACGCGGCATCCCAGTCCGATGCTGTGATCTGCCACCCGTTTGCTGCCGTGCCGCTGCCGATATTGCAGACCAGAGTGTGAACGTCACCCCACTGCATCCGGACCTGACGATAAGCCTCCTGGATTGTGGCAACTTCCACCAGGTCGCCATGGAAGGTCATGACGCGATCCGCGCGGCCGTTCGAGAGTTCCGCGCAAGCACTGGACAGCGCGGTGGTATCGCGTCCCGTGAGGACGACCCGCGCGCCTTCCTCCAGGAACACGCTGGCGATGCCCTTCCCGATGCCACGGGAGGATCCGGCCACGAAAACAACCTGATCTCTGAGCCCGAGGTCCATTTTAGTTCCAGTACCTTTTTATGAATGCCACGTTGTGGCGAGCCCAAGCGACTTCATCGCTTGCTGTGGCGCGCGCGACTTGCAGGATGAAATCACCCTGATAGTTCAGGCTCCGCAATCCCGTAAAGAGCTCGTCGAAATTCGCATCGCCCTGTCCCAAGGGCACGGTTCCGGCGCCCCGGACGCGATCCTTAATGTGAACGCTGCCCAGTCGCCGCCCGTACGCTGCCAGTTCTTCCGACGGCCGATACCCCAGTGAGGAACTGTTGCCCGAATCGTAATTCACCTTTACAAATGGATCGGGCACGCGCGCCAATAAGGCCGCGAAATCGTCCGGCGCGAGGCCCGTTTCCAGGTGAAGTTCAATCGTGAGGGAGCGCGCCACGGGCAGCACACGTTGCAGCACCTCGACGACTGCATCCCGATCAGCTTCATTACAGATGGCCGACTGATCTACGAACGGCAGCACAATCCGGGTGACGCCGATTTGGCGGGCCTCTCCGAGCAGCCAGACGAGCTTATCCAGACGCAGCGCGCGGTCCGCTTCCGAAGCGCGGACAAACGCAAAATCCATGAAATAATCGGCGCACACCGAGCGCACTGCGACGCCGTGGTTGCGCGAAAGCTGGTTGATACGGGAAATCCCCTGTGGATTCTCCAGAGGGTTGGCGCCTAAGCCGTAGGTGTCGTAAATCCACTCGATGGCTTCCAGACCAGCAGCCGCGGCATTCGGAAACTCAACTGCCCACTGCTCGCGCGGGAACGCCTGTATCCGGCCCTCCACCGGCTCGACTAACCTGCCCTGCATGATGCCTATCACGATTCACTCATTTCATCGAACCCTAGTAATTTGGGGTCAATCAAATCCTTTCTTTCTTCATACCAGCGAAGGAGCAGCGCAATCGACTCATCGATTCCTCGGAACTGAAAATCGGGGATCTCACCCAACATGCGTGTGTTGTCACCGCTGTATTCGCGGCCTAGGCCTTCTCCATTGACCCTGATTTCCAGTTTCTTGCCGGATGCGCTCACCACCTTCTCCGCTAGCGACTTCAGGTCCAGGGCCCGGCCGGTGCAGACGTTATAATGCCGATGCTGAAGATCCTTCCGCAGAAAACAATCCAATATCCAGCCCAGGTCTTCGACATCGAGATAGTCGAACAACACGTTCTGCCGAATGACCACCGGAAGATTCCACACCGCACGGCAGCAGGCGTTCGAAATGAAGCGCACCTGCCAGTCTTCGTACCGGCCAAAAACGGCAAACAGGCGCAGTTCGTGGACCCGGTCCATAGCAGCGATCGCCTTGGCGCAGACGTACTTGGAAAACCCGTAGGGCTCGGCCGGAACACGGGCGTCAAAAGCTGTCTCCGGGACGCGACAGGCTTGCGTTCGTCCGTAGACCGCCCCGGAACTCAGGAACAGCATGCGCCCAAAGTACCGCTCGCTACGCGCGAGGTTGAAGAACATTCGGCAGTTGTTTTCGAACAGGTCGGGTGGGCTGCCCAAGCGGCGGTTAGACCGCTCAGTGGCAGCGTGGATCACGACATCAAACTGCTGCTTCTCCAGGTATGTGCGCACCGCTTCAGGGTCGAGTAAGTTCAGTTCGGCACGGGAAGGAGCGACAATCCGATAGCGGCCGGCGTACTGCTCCTTCAGGTTCCGGCCGATGAAACCGCTGCCGCCGGTGATCAGGATCTTCATGCCATCGATTCCTCGAGCGGCGACACGATCATATTGGCAAAAAACTCCTCGCGATCGAGGAACGGCCACAGGTCCTCCAGCGGCTTCGACACCATCGAGCCGTCGGGAAGCTGCATAGAAGCCAGACGCGGCCCGCGAATTTCGTCGGGGATGACCTGGACGTCGCACACCACCGGGCCGGGCGTTTCCAGCACATTCCGCACATCCAGGGACAGGTTTGCTTGCGAAGCGATGCGGAAGGTTTTCAAGCCATACGAGTCTGCGACCCTACAGATGTCGGGCACGGTCAGTCCTGTCTGCGCATCGCAGCCGATCTGCGGCGCGCCGAAGAAGTTGGCTTGCGAGCCGCGGACCGACGCGTAGCCGTCGTTGTTCAGCACGAAAAACTTAATCGGCAGGTTCAACCGCGCTACCGTCTCCAGTTCTTGAATGTTGAACTGAAAGCCGCCATCGCCATCCACGCAGACCGTGCGGCGGCGACCACTCGCCAGACAAACGCCGATGCTGCCGGGGAGACCGTTGCCCATCGAACCCAGGCCGGCGGTGTGGTAGATACGCTGGCCCGCGCGGGTGGGGCATGCGAAGAGGAAGATTTCAATGGCGCTGCCCGCGGTGCCGGAGACCATAAGGTCTTCGGCGGTCGTTTCCTGGTGGATGACCTCGGCAAGGTGATAGATGCTGACCCGCCCTGCGGGACGCCGATGCTCGGGCAGCACCACCGGGTAACGGGTTTTCCAGTCGGCACAGCGCTTCTGCCAACAGGTGCGGTCCGCGCGCGTGACCGTTTCCGCCTGGTGTAACATCTCGCGCAGAAACGCGCCGGCATCCGCGCAGACCGGCGTGTGAATGTGGGGAGCGAGCTTGCGAATCTCGGCGGGATCGATATCGACCATCACCTTGTGCGCCGCGCGCGCGAATTTTTCGGGTGCGTAGCCGGTGATGGCAAAGTCCAGCCGGGCGCCGACGCTGAGCAGAAAATCGCAATTCTGCAGGGCGAAATTGGCGCCGCGGGAAGCCAGCGATCCGGGGCGGCCGACAAATAAGGGGTCCTCGGAGGAAATGATATCGGCGGCGCACCACGTTGCCACTGCGGGAATCCGCAGCCTTTGGAATAACTCGCGCAGGGCGTTTTCGGCACCGGCCAGGCGCACGCCATTGCCGATGAACAGCAGCGGCCGCTGCGCGCGATTGAGCGCGGCGACGGTTTCGGCCACCTTGTCCGGCAGCCCGGCATCTTCGCAGGCCGGCTCCGGTTCGAAGCCGGGCAGCGCGGTTTCATCGATCTGCGCCGCCTGCACGTCCAGCGGAATATCGAGCCACACCGGGCCGGGGCGGCCACTCCGCGCCAGGTACACGGCCTTTTCCAGGTGGAACCGGATACTGGCGGGATCGAGCACGGTGATCGCGTATTTAGTGATCGGCCGGACAATGGAGACGATATCCACTTCCTGCACGCCGAGCTGGCGCATTCCCAGCGGCGTTCCGTCGGGGGCGAACATGCGGTCGGGGCGCTTCACCTGCCCCGAGAGGATCAGCACCGGCGTGGAATCCAGCCACGCGCCGGCGACACCCGTGATCGCATTCGTGCCGCCCGGCCCGGTTGTCACCAGGGCAACTCCGAGATTGTTGGTTACTTTGGCGTAGTTCTCCGCCGCCATGGCGCTGGCCTGCTCGTGGGAGTTGCAAACCGGCTCCAGCTCCAGGCACTGGGCCAACGAGGCATTCAAGTGCATGGCCCCGCCGCCGGTCACGAGAAAGACATGCTTCACGCCGCGCGCGGCTACAAACTGCATGACGTAATCGGAGAGTTTCATCATGTGGTTACGGTAGACCGGGCGGACGGAACGGGCCGCCCGGCGGTCGCGAGAATCAGGTCCACGAGCTCGCGGACCGCGCCGTTGCCGCCCGCGGCCTCCGTGATCACGTCCGCCTTCGCCAGGACGGCGGCCTGCGCGTTGGCCGGAGCGGCGGACAGGCCGGCCATCTCCATGGCGGCGAGGTCGTTCACGTCGTCGCCCATGAAGCAGATCTGGTCGAGCGGCAGATTATGGCGGCCGGCAAAGGCGGCCAGTGCCGCGGCCTTGTCTTTGCATCCCTTGGCGACGTCGGTGAGCTGGAACTTGGCCGCAAACCGGTCCACCAGCGGGCTGTCCTCGCCCGAGATGAGCGCCACCAGCAGGCCCGCCTTGCGCGCCAGCGAGACGCCCATGATGTCCGCGAACGAGAAGCGCTTCCATTCGGCGCCGTCCGGGCCCCACCACACGCCGCCATCGGTGAGTACGCCATCCACATCGAGAGCGAGCGCTTGAATCGTGGCCATGGCGTTACGCGACCGCGCGGATTCTGCGTAATTTCTTGATGACGTCGTGCTCGCGCTCCACCACGCGCTTGACGCCATCGCCCAACGACTGTTCGACGACGCGCACGTAACTGACGATCTTGGTGATGCCGTTCGGTTCGAGTGAAGCCGCCTGATCCGAGCCCCACATCGAGCGGTCCAGCGTGATGTGGCGCTCCACCGAGCAGGCGCCGAGAGCCACGGCGGCGACCGTCGAGGGCAGCCCGGTTTCATGGCCGGAATAGCCGACTGGCACGCCATAGCGTTCGCGCAGCGTCACGATGGCTTTCAGGTTCAGCTCCGGATAGTACGCGGGGTAGGCGCTGCATGCGTGCAGCAGCACGAGATCCTTTGTGCCCAGCACCTCCACCGCATGATCGATTTCCGGAACGGTGCTCATGCCGGTCGAGAGAATCACCGGCTTGCCGATCGCGCGTGTATAGCGGAGCAGGTTGTCATCCGTGAGCGACGCGGAGGCGATCTTGTAGCACGGCGGGTCAAAGCGTTCGATGAAATCCACCGAGCGCTCGTCCCAGCAGGAAGCGAACCAGGGCATCCTCACCTCGCGGCAATAGCGGTCGATTAGCCGGTAGTCGTCGTACCCGAACTCGAGCCCCCGTTTCAAATCTCCGTTGGTTTCTCCGAACGGGTTTTCGCGCGGCTTGGCCAGCTCGGCGGGGGTGTAGACCACATCGATGGTGCGCTTCTGAAACTTGACGGCATCGCAGCCGGCGGCCACCGCCACGCTGATCAGCCGGCGCGCGAGGTCGATGTCTCCGTTATGGTTGATTCCGATCTCGGCGATGATGAAGCACGGATGACCGTCGCCCATCTTTTTGTTGCCGATCGATACTTCCTGCGTTGTGCCCTGCATGGTCAAACTCCCGTCCCTACGGCAAGCGAAGCGACGCTTGCGAGGCTTTCGATCATGTACTCCACCATGGCCGGCGTAATGGCCGGATACAGCCCGATCCAGAACACCTGGTCCATCACGAAATCCGTGTTCTGCAAAGACCCCGCCACGCGATATTCCCGGCCGCGGTAGGCGGGCTGGCGCGTCAGGTTGCCGCCGAACAGCAGGCGGGTGGCGATCTTGCGCTCTTCCAGGTGGCGCGTCACCTGGTTGCGCGAGAAGGGCGCGCCGGGGCGCACGGCGATGGGGAAGCCGAACCAGCTCGGGTCGCTCCCGGCGGTGGCTTCCGGGAGGATGAAGAACTCCTCGAGGCCGCGCAGGCCGTCGCGCAGGAGCTGAAAATTGCGGCGCCGCGCCTTGATGAAACCGTCCAGCTTGGGCAACTGGGCCACGCCCACCGCGGCTTGCATGTCGGTCGGCTTGAGGTTGTAGCCGATGTGCGAGTAGGTGTACTTGTGGTCGTAGCCCGCGGGGAGATCGCCGAGCTGCCGGTCGAACCGCCGGCCGCAGGTATCGTCGCATCCCGGCGCGCACCAGCAGTCGCGGCCCCAGTCGCGGAAGGATTCCAGCAGGCGGCGCAGGGCGGGCTGGCTGGTGAGCACCGCGCCGCCCTCGCCCATGGTGATGTGGTGCGCGGGGTAGAAACTGGTGGTGGCGAGGTCGCCGAAGGCGCCCACTTTCTGGCCGTGCCAGGTGGCGCCGAGGGCGTCGCAGCAGTCTTCGATCAGCCACAGGTTGTGTTTGCGGGCGAAGGCGGCGACGGCGTCCACGTCGAAGGGATTGCCGAGCGTGTGCGCCAGGATCAGCGCGCGCGTGCGCGGCGAAAGCGCCGCCTCCAACTGCGTGACATCCACGTTGTAGGTGGGGATGGCGACGTCCACGAAAACCGGGACCAGGCCGTTCTGGAAGAGCGGGTTCACGGTGGTGGGGAAGCCGGCGGCGACGGTGATCGCTTCATCGCCGGGCGCCAGGCGGCGGTCGCCCAGCGACGGCGATGTCAGCGCCGAGACCGCCAGCAGGTTGGCGGAAGATCCGGAGTTCGCCAGCACGCACTCGCGCACGCCCGACCAGCGCGCGAATTCGCGCTCGAAGCGGGCCGCGAAACGGCCGGTGGTGAGCCAGAAATCGAGCGCGGAATCCACCAGCAGGCGCATCTCCGCCGAATCGAAGACCTTGCCCGCCACCGGGACGGCCGTTTCCCCGGCCACGAAAGCCTGCGCCGGGAACGCCTCACGGCAGTACTCCCCGGTCAGGCGGAGAATCTGTTCGCGCAACTCGAGGCCTCGCTGGGTCACGCGACAAACTCCCGGTACCAGGAGATGGTGCGCTCCATCCCCTCATCCAGCGTGTAGAGCGGCGACCAGCGGAGCATCTGGCGCGCCCGCGCGGCGCTGAGCGACTGGCGGCGGATTTCGTTCGAGGCCTCGTTGTGCACCACCGGCTCCAACTCCGACTGCATGGCGCCCAGGATGCGGTTCACGAGGCCGAGCACGGCGATTTCGCTTTCGTTGGAAAAGTTGAAGGCGAGGCCGTGCAGATCCGGGCGGCAGTGGAGCTGCTCGGCCAGCAGCATGTAGGCCGCGGCGCCATCCTCCACGTAAAAATAGTCGCGGACAAACTGGCCGTCGGAGCGGATCACCGGCCGCTCCCCGCGCAGCACGGAGCGGATGGTGCCGGGCACGATGCGGTTCCAGTTCAGATCGCCGCCGCCGTAGAAATTCCCGCAGCGGGTGACGGCCACCGGCAGGCCATAGGTGGCCGCGTAGGACTGCGCCAGCAGGTCGGCGCAGGATTTGCTCACGTCGTAGGGGTGCCGGCCGGCGAGCGGAGTGTCTTCGGAGTAGGGCAGCGCGTCCCGATCGCCGTAGGCCTTATCGGACGACGCCACCACGATGGAACGAACTCCCGGCGAGCGGCGGCAGGCCTCCAGCAGGTTCCACGTGCCCTGAATATTGCTTTCGAACGTGGAGACGGGGTTGCGGTTGGCGATTCCGACAATGGTCTGCGCGGCCAGGTGGATCACGGTTTGGGTTTCGTATTCGCCGATTACGCGCTCGAGGAAGTCGCGGTCGCGAACATCCCCGCGCGCCACGCTGACCCGGTCGATGGTCCGCGTGCGGACCAGCTCGCTTTGCGGGACCCAATCGCGCACCACCGCGACCACGTCCGCTCCCGCTTCCAGCAGGCGGCGTGTGAGCCAGGCGCCCACCAGCCCGGTGGCACCGGTGACCAGCACCCGATGATCCCGCCAGAAGCCGCCCTTCACGCCCACACCTTCCAGGGAGCGGCGCCGGAACTCCACAAACTGTTCAGGTGCTGGTATTCCCGATAGGTGTCCATGGCGTAGAAGAACCCGTCGTGCCGGTAGGCCATCAATTGGCCCTCGGCGGCGAGCCGTTCCAGGGGGTCGCGCTCGAAAATGCAATCGTCTCCGCCCAGGTAATCGAACACCTCCTGTTTGAGCGCGAAGAATCCGGCGCTCATCCAGCCATCGGTTTTCGGTTTTTCGGTAAACCGGTGAACGCGGCTCTCGCCGCCGAGTTCGATCATGCCGAAGCGGGAAATCGGCGGCACGGTGGTGACTGTGGCGATCTTGCCGTGGCTCTGGTGAAAGTCGGCGAGTCCGCGGATATCCACATCGCACACCCCATCGCCGTAGGTGAGCAGGAACGAGGGGGTGTCGATGTATTTGCGGATCTTGCGGATGCGTCCGCCGGTCATGCATTCGGCGCCGGTGTCGGCCAGGGTCACGCTGAAGCCCTGCTCGCCGTGGAGGCCGTGGTAGCGGATCTGCGATTTCTGCCCCAGACAAATGGAGAAATCGTTATTCATCGCCTCGTAATTCAGGAAGTAGTCTTTAATCGCGTTGCCGCGGTAGCCCAGGCACAACACAAAATCGCGGAAGCCGTAGTGGGCGTAGGACTTCATGATGTGCCACAGAATCGGCCTGCCGCCGACTTCCACCATGGGTTTGGGACGGAATTCGGTCTCCTCGCGGAGGCGCGTGCCCAATCCGCCGCATAGAATCACAACTTTCACGAAGCGCAGCCTCCCTGAGACCGGGTCGCTCTTTCAGGACCCCAGAGGCCGATTATTGGGGTGGATGTACACCGTACACTATCCCGTATTTGGTTGGGGATTCGATACTGCCTTTAGTTATGATTTGTAACACCCGCAGGCGGGGGGTGGCGCCCGGCGGCGAGTCTTGGTTGGCCGCGCACCGTCGGACCAAGAATTTGGTAAGAAACGTACACTACGGCCAGGTGGCGGCACCGGTTGAATGGTTGACACCATCGAGAAAAATGTTATGATCGTCTCGCGAATTGGCCAGGACGCATGGAGGCGAATCGAGGTTCTGGCGAGAAATTCGCGGAGGGTCAATGACAAGCATATTCAAAAGCGCTGCTGGCATGCGGATGGCATTCCTTGGTCTAGTGTGTCTGACGGCGGCATCGGCGACCGTCATCGATATCAGCACGGTTGCGGGCAACGGGTGGACTATTACGGGTGCCGGGGCCACTGGTGCGGCCCCAATGTTCCTCTCCGATGCCATTGGTGGAATCAGCGTCTCCAGTGACAGCTTATCGACCGGGACTTTCATCACCGGGGGCAGCCTGGCGGCTTTCGATGGGTTCTGGGTGGCCAACCTCACGTTTACCTTGCCGACGGGCGCGACCGCACCGTCGCTGAACATTACGGGTTTCAGGGGCGATGACAGGGCGGTTTTGGAGCTGAACGGCAACCCGACCCCGATCCTGAATGTCGGGGTATCGGGATCCACGGGCGCCGGTTTGATGCAGTTTACCGATGGCGGCGCTACCACGCCCTTTACTTTCAACGCTTCCACGTTCCCGGCAACCGGCACGTTCACCACTGGCTTTGTCACCGGGCTGAATACCCTTACGATCATTGTGAATAACACCAGTGCGGGCGGCATAGGCGCAGCAACGGGAACCTTGACCCCGGGAGATGGCACCCGCACCTTGCTGGGTGGAAACTTTACCTTCACTCCGGCCGCCGTGCCCGAACCGGCTACAGCATCCTTTCTGATCCTTGGGCTTGCGCCGCTGGCCTGGGTGCTCCGGAAACAGCGTTCCCGTTAGGGCCCGCGCTCCACAACACCGGAAGGCGGTCCGTTTCCGCCAGCCTTGTCGGGCTCCAGGGCAACACACTGGGGTGACCCGTTGCGGGGCATGAGTATGGTGATGCTGCTCGGTGCCTTCATCGGGTTGGCTATTGGCACCACCGGGATTGGCGGCGGATTATTGGCGGCCCCGCTTCTGATCCTGTTCTTCGGTGTGCCCCCGGCACAAAGCGTGGGAACGGCGCTTCTTTTTTCTTCGGCGGTAAAGGTCAACGCGGCCTTGCTCTATCTGTATCGCAGGCAGGTTGATCTCCGAACGCTCCCCTACATGGTGGCCGGAGGCGTACCGGGTGCGGTCTTTGGCTCGGCGGTGCTCGAGCGGCTGCATGATAGCCGGGATGGTTTGATCTTGACCGTCATCGGCGCGACCGTATTGGTTTCCGCCGGCTTCGGCCTGCTCCGTTTCGTTCGGGATCCAGTCCGCCATCGGGAGCGGCCCTGGTTGCTGCTGCTCCTCAGTTTCCCCATCGGGGTGTCGACCGGCTTTTCCTCGGCCGGCGCGGGCGCGCTGGGAACCGTCCTGCTGTACAGTCTCAGCAAGCTGTCGCCGGTGGCGGTGGTCGGAACCGACCTCGTCTTCGGTCTGGCCGTATCCGTTGCGGGGAGCCTTGTGCACGTGACCGCGGGAAGCTGGAGCCGTGTTGTGCTGTTCCCCCTGCTGGCCAGCGGTGTGGCCGGCGCCTGTTTGGGCGCCTGGCTGGCCGGTGTGCTTCCCGCCCGGATACTGCGCGTCACGGTGCTGCTCTGGGCAATGCTGCTCGGCGCTATCGTGCTGCACAAGGGGCTGGGAAGGGGCTTCTGACGTGTCCGATACGCTCTCTCATCTGCAAGTGCTCGAGGCCGAGAGCATCCACATTTTTCGTGAGGTGGCTGCCGAATTCGCCCGGCCGGTCATGCTCTACTCCGTGGGCAAGGACTCCTCGGTGATGCTGCGGCTGGCGCAGAAAGCGTTCTACCCGGCCACGCTGCCCTTCCCCCTGCTGCATATCGACACCACCTTTAAGTTTCGCGAGATGATCGAATTCCGCGACCGCACCTGCCGTGAGTTGGGACTCCATCTCATCGTCCACACGAATCGCGCGGCGGTCGATGCGGGCGCGGACCCTTTCCGGCTGGGCACGCAGCGATGCTGCGCCCTGTTGAAAACTACGGCCCTGCTCGATGCGCTCGCCGAGGGCGGCTTTGAAGCCGCCCTGGGAGGCGCGCGCCGGGAAGAGGAAAAATCCCGCGCCAAGGAGCGCATCTACTCCTTCCGCGACCCCAAGGGACAGTGGGATCCTCGAAACCAGCGCCCCGAACCCTGGAATCTTTTCAACGGACGCATCGAAAAAGGCGAGAGCATCCGGGTGTTTCCGCTTTCCAATTGGACCGAAATGGACATCTGGCAGTACATCCAGGCGGAGAACATTCCCGTGGTGCCGCTCTATTTTGCGGCGGAGCGCGAGGTGCTGGTTCGCGGAGACACGATCATCCCCTTCGAGCACCAGCCTCCGTTGGTGCCGGGCGAGAAGACGCAGAGGATCGTGTGCCGCATGCGCTCGCTCGGCTGCACGTACTGCACCGGGGCGATCCGTTCCACGGCAGCCACGGTAGCGGAGATCGTCGGGGAGCTGCCGACGTTTCGCCGCTCCGAGCGCGAGAACCGCGTGATCGACCACGACCAGGAAGGCTCCATGGAAATCAAAAAGCGGGAGGGGTATTTTTAGACGTGGATTCGCCGCGCATTAGATGGCGAGGCGCTGCCAGTTTCTCAGAGCCGCGCGCCGCGTCAGCAGGTAAGGGGGGATGCCGTAACCGAGGGTGTCGAACACGCGGCGATGGCGCCGGAAGATGCGCCACGCGTCCAGGGGAGGAATGAGCTGGCGCCAGAGACCCGGCGTGCCGCGCCAGCCATGCTTGTTGGGAAGATCCTGCATGGCCTTGAACGGGTTCGCTTCGATCGCCTTGGCCACCCGGTCGGCGGGCTCGTTCAACTGCTCGACCAGACTGGTGAACGCCGCCACCGGCTCGCGTACCAGTTGCTCGTAGCGAACCCGGATGGCGTCGCGGTCGTGCCACCACTGATAGGACACGGAGAGCAGATTCTCGGCGCCCCAGCTGGTGGCGTAGGCGACGAAGGACGGCGACGCAGGCGCGTACTCCGCGAAGTCGGGCGGGAACTCGGCGTTGCCTTCCAGCCAGCGGACCAGGCTCCATTCGCGCCGCCGGAAGTGCAGGGCGGAAATGAGTACGTCGAGGGGGTGGCGCGCGACCACCACTACGCGGAATCCGTTGGTGCGCAGGAACGCCTGAAAATTGGGCTCGCGATACCAGTGAATCTGCAACGCCGCACGCTCCGGCAGCTCCGGTGCGATGTCCCGCGGATTGTGGACCGGCATCATCTGCTGCAGGTCGAGGGCATCGCCCAGGACGTACCGGACCCAGGTGTTACCGGAACGCGGCGTGCCGACGACGGCGATCCTTAGGGAAGACATCCTCCAGATTGTACGTCCGCGCGGCCGATTGTGATTCGCCGTGCGTTCGCAGTAACCTGGAATCGAACGCGGCCGGCAGTTATGACCCACTCTTCAGGCATGGAACCGGAACTCCTCCGCTTGGCCACCGCCGGCAGCGTCGATGACGGCAAGTCGACCCTGATCGGCCGTCTGCTGCACGACAGCGGCGGCGTCTACGAGGACCAGCTCCACTCGGCCCGCATGGCTTCACCGAACGGCCTGGACCTGGCGTTTCTCACCGACGGGCTGCGCGCCGAGCGCGAGCAGGGTATCACCATCGATGTCGCCTACCGGTACTTCGCCACCGCGCGGCGCCGGTTCATCATCGCCGATACCCCCGGCCACGAACAGTACACCCGCAACATGGCCACCGGGGCTTCCACCGCGCAGCTCGTGGTGATCCTGCTCGACGCGCGCAAAGGCGTGCTTCCCCAGACGCGGCGCCACGCCTATATCGCCTGGCTCATGGGCATCCGGCGCATCGTGGCCGTGGTGAACAAGATGGACCTCGTGGGATACGAGCAGCGGGTATTCGACGAGGTACGGCGCGATTTCGCGGACTTCGCCAGGCAGCTTCCGGGCGCCAGCCTGGAGGCGATTCCGGCCAGCGCGCTCTCAGGCGACAACGTCGTGCGGCGCAGCACCCGCATGCCGTGGTTCGGCGGCTCGAGCCTGCTCGAATGTCTCGAGACCGTTCCCATCGACGAATGCGGCGGCATGTCCGAGTTTCGTTTCCCCGTACAGTACGTCGTGCGCCACGGCGGCGATTATCGCGGCTACGCCGGCCAGATTGCATCCGGCTCGGTGCGGCCCGGCGATGAGGTGCTGGTCCTCCCGTCGCAGCGCACCACGCGAATCCGTTCCATTGGCCTCTATGAGGACTCGCTCGCACGGGCGTTCGCCCCTATGTCGGTGACGTTGTGTCTGGAGGATCATCTCGATGTCGGCCGCGGCGATATGCTGTCCGGGCCGGCCCATCCGCCGATGGCGGCCGCCCGGTTTCTGGCCACGCTGGTGTGGATGGCGGAGACACCGCTCGCGCTCGGCCGCCCCTACCTGGTGAAGCACACGACACAAAGGGTGTGCGCGGAGGCGGTCCGCCTGGTTTCCCGCCTGGATATCGGCACTTTGCAGGAGCGGGAGTGCGCGGAGCTGCAGCTCAACCAGATCGGAACCGTAGAACTGGAAACCCATCGGCCGTTGTTCTGCGATCCTTACCGCCGGAATCGCACCACCGGCAGCTTCATCCTGATCGATCCGACCAGCAACCAGACACTCGCGGCCGGCATGATCTCGAGCGCCCTGGAAGCGCCGCCGCGTTCACGGGGAAACAGCGCCGGGCAGCGCGGTCTCACAGTATGGTTCACCGGTCTCAGCTCGTCCGGAAAGACGACTCTCAGCCAAGCGGTATATGAACGGCTTTGGGCCAGGGGATACAAGGTCGAGACCCTGGACGGAGACCAGGTACGCCGCCACCTGACCAAGGACCTGGGCTTTAGCAAGCAGGATCGCGACGACAATATCCGGCGCATCGGCTTCGTTGCGGAATTGCTCACCAGGAACGGAGTAATCGTGCTGGTGTCCGCCATTTCCCCCTACCACGCCGTGCGCGATGAAGTGCGCGGGCGAATCGGCAATTTCGTCGAGGTCTACGTAAATGCTCCCCTCGCCATCTGCGAGCAACGCGACGGGAAAGGGCTCTACCGGAAGGCGCGCGCCGGCGAACTGCCAGGATTCACCGGAATCGACGACCCATACGAACCCCCGGCATCCCCCGAGGTGGAATGCCGGACGGACCGGGAAACCCCGGCGGAGAGCGTCGACAAGATCCTGCGGTACCTGGAGACGCGCTGGTCGTGAGCGGCCCGATCTACTGCCGCTCACCGCGGCTGGCACCATTGGGCGAGCTCCTGGGTGAACGATCGCCACGTGGGCAGATCCAGGCCGCCCGCCTCCTGCGATTTTTGCCGCCAGTAGGCGTCATCGAAAAAGGCGGTCACGGCGCTTCGCAGATTGGCGGCGTCGAGCGGCTCGACGACGTGGAGACCGGCCGGGCCATAGCCTTCCAGACTCGGAAGACCCCGGGAAACAATGACGGGGGTTCCGCGCCACAGGCTCTCGACCGGCGGGAGCCCGAAGCCCTCGGCCACGCTCACGAAGATGGTGGCGCGCGATTCGTCGATATGTCGTCGCATCGTGCCGTCGTCGGGGTGTGGGCAATGTGACAACCCGGGATGGTGCGCGGCCATGACCTCCAATCTGGCGGCGAGCGATGGCTCAATGTGGTCGCCGAGCGGTCCCAGGAAGTGCAACTGAAGGCCGGCAACGTCGCGCAGCAACGGCTCGAACGCGTCCAGTATGAGGCTGGGGTTCTTCCAGGGTTCGAGTCTTCCCACGACGGTGAACTTGAGCGGCCGGGCGGAGGCCACCGGCGCGGGCTTAGGGCCAAGGCCGTCGCTGCCGAGCCGGAATACCACCCCCTTGGTCTCGCGCGAGCGCCGCAACCGGCGGCAATAGTCCTCCTGCGTCGACCGGGAGATGAACGCGCAATGCGGGACGCCGCGAATCATTTGAAAGTACGCGCAGACGATATCCATCGGAACCCAGGAGGCAAAGTACTGGGGGTACACGAGCGGCAATAAGTCATAAACGACGAACCGGCAGCGTTCGAGGCCTGTCCGATCCATGCGACGGAAGAAAGCGACCCTTCGCGGGTCGTAGAAAAGCTCGGGTACCAGCAGGGTGTCCCTGGCGGAAAACTCCGCGCCAGGCCAGCCAGGGGTATCGCGAATCTCCTGTATACGTTCGACCCAGGAACCGCCGGGGCATTCGAAGCTGTGGGCGATTGCGGGGAGCAGCTCGTCAGGCAGCGCCGCGAGGTGACCCTGGGGAGCGAGGTGCACGGGTCTCAGGTCCCCATCGGGCCAATTGCGGCAGATCTGCGCGGTAACACGCTGGATGCCCGAATGGATCGGGTTGCGGAGGAACTCGGTAAGATCGATGGATACGCTCATGTAAGTTCGAGTATTTGCCGCAAGCGCTCGATGTAAAAGTCGAAATTGTGAGTAGATAAGTAGGCTCGCCGCGCGTCGTACCAGAGCGTCCGCTCCCGCGGGCCTTCCCAAATGGCCGCCAGTTGCTCGGCCACCAGCAGCGGCGAAATCGGGTAGGGCACGGTGCGCACGAATTCGGGGGCGTCGCCGGCCTCGGCCAACTCACTGGTGGCCACACAGGGAAGCGCGGCGTTAATGCAATCGGCCAGCGCCGCCGAAGCCTGGCCGAAGCCGTAGGAGCGGAGCTGGACCGCGGCGTCGGACGCCAGCATGAAATCGCGGTAGGTCTGCGCGGAGACAAAGGTGTTCCCCCAATGCACAATGTCGTCCACGCCGTACAGACCCGTGAGCCGAACCAGTTCGCTTTCTATCCGCCCCGCGTTGCCGACGATATGCAATTCTACCGGGATATTCCAGGCGCGGAGCAGTTCGGCCGCGATCACGCAACTGTCGATACCCTTGCCCTTTTCACCAAAACCGAACGTAGATACCAGAAAGACCCCGGGGGAAATTCCCAGGCGTTCGCGCGCCGCGCGCCGCCCCGCCGCGCCGATTTCCTGCTCATCAAACGGCATATTGGGGCAAAAGGTAGTCAGTTCCGCGTGGACGCCGTAGCGCCGCCGCAGCAGGGACTGGAAATGCCGGGTGTGTACAATCAGCGGCGTTGCCTTCCGGATTACCGGCTCGACGAACAGTGAGGGTAGGTCGCGGTCCTGGAGCCAGATCTCAATTTCGTCGGTGGTGACCGGCCGGCCCAGAGCCTTCACGGCCAAATCGCGAAAGCGCTCCGGTCCGAGGCGGAAATGATAGATGTGCGTCAGGCGGGAGTCGTGCAGGATGCACGGGCCGCCATATTCCTCGAACAACTCGAAAATCGGCGTGTGGAAGGGCGAGTTTCCGATGACCGAGATAATGCTGTCATATCTCCCCTTGAGAAGCGCGGCGCGGCCGATCAGCCCGGCATCGCGGAACGTTCCGCCCGGGGGAAGGGGACGGGGGGCATTGGTGTAAACGTCGACATCGAAGAACCGGGCCGCGGCCTCGACGGTCTTTTGGGTGAACAGGGCGACCCCGGATTCCTGGGGCGGATACGGGGCCAGTAGCGCCAGCCTCGGTTTTCGCGCGCTGCGGAGCGCGGGACCTCCCGGGCGAGCGTCCATGGCATCGGCGATGGCGTTCCAGAAGCGCGCCGCCACCTGCGGCTCGCGAAACTGTTCGGCGATCGGCGCCTGCTCGCGGAGGAGTTGCGGGCGGCGCTCGGGGCATTGCAGCAAGGAATCGAGTATGTCCGCGAGGGCCAGGGAGTCGGTGGCGGGAAACAACGCGCCAGACTGGCCGAGCAGTTCGCTGTGGGCTTCGCAATCGGAGGCGGCGACGGGCGATCCGCACGCGATGGCTTCCACCACCGGCAGCGAGAAGCCTTCGATGCGGGACGGGCAGATAGTGGCCGTGGCGCCGGCCATGAGATCGACCAGGGCCTCGTCGTCGACGCCGGGCCGGAATTCCAGAAACCCGCCACCCTCCTCGTGTCCCGCGATACGCAGCAGATCCGCCTTGTAGCCGTGGCCATGGTCCCCGACCTTCAACGGAATCAGCCGCGAGTGCATGTCATTGAGGCGGCGGACCGCCGCCACGGCGGTTTCCGTATTTTTGCGGCGATCGTCGCCGCCCAACGAGAAGAAGTACGGATGCTCGTTCTGGGGCGGCGGCGGAGCCGCGCGGCGGACTTGGGCGAGGTCGTACAGACGGCTGCGCACGGAGGCGCCAGTGACGGCGATCCTGGAAGGGGATATGCTCAGGATGGCGGCCAGCCGCCCCGCCGAGTACCGGGAGATCGGCAGATAGAGATCGAAGCTGCGCAGCCGCGCGATCTTGGAAAGGTAATCGATCCGGCTGGCGACATGGGGCAGATATCCGGGCCAATCGAACGGGATGAAGTCGTAGATGACCGCGGCCTTCAGGAAATCGGGATTGGCGGCGAAGCGGAGGCTGAAGCGGGGGTCGTGCGTCATGGGCGAGAAATCCAGGAAGATGGCGCCCGAACGCGGGATGGAGGGGTTGCGGGAAGGGCTGACGTCATTGGCCAGTGCGGCGAATTCCGCAGGCAAGGCGTCCAGATTGTCGTCGACCAGTCCCACCAGCTTCCAGGAAGCGCAACGGCTGCGGCCACGCCCACGGAGCACGGCTGCGGTGTGATGGCCGATGCCCCGCAGCGCATAGGCCGGGTCCTGCAGGCACCGCAGGTCGCCGTAGATCACCGGTTCCATGAGGGGATGTCACCGGTCGGCGGTAGCGATGCCTTCGCGAACGGAGCTGCCCATCACGGCGATCAGCAACTGCTCGATGGCGTTCCAGCGGTCCGCCTGGCTGGAATCGAGTTCCGCCTGGAGCCGCTCCAACCGCTGCTGAAGCGCTTCCGCCGTGCCGCTGAGCTTCTCGAACCGCGCGCGCTGCTCCGCTTCGAGGGCCGCGAACCCTCCTTCGATTCCCGGCAACAGTTTCTGCTCGAGCGCTTCCACCACGCCGCTGAGCTTGTCGAACCGCGCGCGCTGCTCCGCTTCGAGGGCCGCGAACCCTCCTTCGATTCCCGGCAACAGTTTCTGCTCGAGCGCTTCCACCACGCCGCTGAGCTTGTCGAACCGCGCGCGCTGCTCCGTTTCGAGGATCGCCAGGCGAGCTTCGATTCCCTCCAACTGCCGTCCCGTTTCGGCGAGGAAGAAGGCCTTAATGCGTCCGAGGAACGGCCAGATCACGCCTCCGAACACGAGCCGGTAAACCGGCCTCCAGAGGTAGACGAAGGGCTTTCTATCGAGAAACATTCATCGCTCCGGTGAGGTGCCCGTCGAGATCATGCCCTGAGGATTCATTATACGCAAGCGCGGAACCGGCTCGCCTGCCGCACCGAACCGCACCGCCCGCGCCCATTCCGTAATCCGGACGGAAGCGCAATGGCTTCCACCGCCGAGGCCGCCGGGCCACCGGGAACTCGGGAACTCGGGAACTCGGGAACTCGGGGTTTCCCGACGCTCTCCGCCACCTCGGTGCCGGTACCTGTCGGGTGCAACCGCGAGTGCGCGCTCCGAACCGATTCGCACTTTTCCGAATCCTTCGAGTTTCACGCGGCGAGCCAGCCGGGCGCGCGTAGAACCTGGGGACTTGGGTTTCCTCGGCGTGGCGCCGCGGCGGTGACATCTTACCGGCCGGATCACGCGCCCATCGCGGCCCGTCTTAACTAAGGCAGGAGAAGACGATGCTACAATACAAGATCCGGTACTGATCACAAGAAATGCCGAAAGCCCTGATCACCGGCATTACGGGGCAGGACGGGTCCTATCTGGCCGAGTTCCTGAGCGCCAAGGGCTATGAGGTCCACGGCCTGAAGCGCCGGTCGTCTTCCTTCAACACGGACCGTGTGGACCACCTGTATGTCGATTCTCATACTGCCGGATCGACGTTCTTTCTCCACTACGCCGACCTGAGCGACACCAGCTCCTTGGCATGGTGTCTGGCCGACATCCAGCCGGACGAGGTGTACAACCTCGGGGCGCAGAGCCATGTCCGGGTAAGCTACGATGTGCCCGAGTACACCTCCGACGTGGTCGCGATCGGCGCCGTCCGGTTACTGGAGGCGATCCGGCGCGCTGGCCTTCGCTGCCGCTTCTACCAGGCCTCCTCCAGCGAGATGTTCGGGAAGACGCCGCCCCCGCAGAACGAGGACTCGCTGTTCCACCCTCGTAGCCCGTATGCGTGCGCCAAGGTTTTCGCGCATCAGATCACGGTGAATTACCGCGAGAGTTACGGCCTGCATGCCTCGTGCGGGATTTTGTTCAACCATGAGTCCCCCCGGCGCGGCGAAACGTTCGTGACGCGAAAGATAACCCGGGCAGTGGCGCAGATTCGCATGGGCTTGCAAAACGCGCTCTATCTCGGCAATCTCGACGCCCGGAGGGACTGGGGGTTTGCGGGAGATTACGTCGAGGCCATGTGGGCCATGCTGCAACAGGACCAGCCGGACGACTACGTGATCGGCACCGAGGAATCGCATACCGTGCGCGAGTTTATAGAAGCCGCTTTCGCTCACGCCGGTCTGGACTGGCAGGAATACGTCAGGATCGATCCGCGGTACTACCGTCCGGCCGAGGTGGACGATCTGCGGGCGGACGCCTCCAAGGCCCGGCGGGTACTGGGGTGGCAGCCGCGCGTCCGTTTTCAGGAACTGGTGCGCATGATGGTGGATGCGGACCTGACGATGCTCCGGCGCAAATTCCAGGGGGGCGCGGAAGCAATGGAGACTCACGCCGCCGAGTCATGAGCATCCTGGATCTAAAGTCAAAGCGCATTCTGATCAGCGGTGGAGCGGGCTTTCTGGGCTCCCACATCGTGGAACGGCTGCGTGCGGCCGGGTGCCGCGACATCGCCGTGCCGCGGCGGCGGGATTTCGATCTGACTCGCGCCGACGCCATCGAACGTCTGTTCGCGGAGCATCGCCCCCGCGTGGTAATCCATGCCGCGGCGACGGTGGGCGGTATCGGCGCCAACCAGAGCAACCCCGGACGGTTCTTTTACGAGAACGCGATTATGGGGATCCAGTTGATTGAGGCTTGCCGGCGGCACGGGGTGGAAAAAACCGTCGTGCTGGGGACCATCTGCGCCTATCCCAAGTTCACGCCCGTGCCCTTCCGCGAGGATGCGTTGTGGAACGGCTACCCGGAAGAGACCAATGCGCCTTATGGCATCGCCAAGAAAGCCTTGCTGGTGCAATGCCAGGCATACCGTGCGCAGTATGGCATGAATGCGATCTTCCTGCTGCCCGTGAATCTCTACGGCCCGCGGGACAATTTCGACCTGGAGTCCTCGCACGTGATTCCGGCACTGATTCGCAAGTGCCTCGAGGCCGTCGGGCGGGGCGACGAGGCGATTACCTTATGGGGCGACGGATCCCCAACCCGCGAATTCCTCTATGTGGAAGATGCCGCCGAGGCGGTGGTGGCGGCGGCGGAGCGTTACGACGGCGCCGATCCGGTGAACATCGGGAGCGGCCGGGAGATCTCGATCCGCCACCTGGCGGAAAAGATCGCGGCCCTCGCCGGCTTCACCGGCCGCATGGTATGGGACGCCCATAAACCCAACGGCCAGCCCCGCCGTTGCCTGGACGTGAGCCGCGCGGAACGGGAGTTCGGCTTCCGCGCCCATACCAATCTGGACGCCGGGTTGCGAGCCACCATGGACTGGTACCGGAGCTTCGCGGGCCTCTCCACCGGCCTTGTATCGGGCGAAGAGCCCAAGCTAAGATAGTATCTTCAGTGTTCTCGCGTTTCCGCCGCGGCCGGAGAGAATTTTGTCTGCCATCGAATACCCACTCAATTCCGTCGTGCCCGGCTCGCATCAGAAATGGACCGGCGACTACCTGTTTCTCATCCGCAACCTCGCGCTCAAAGACTTTAGAATTCGCTATCGCAACATGTCACTGGGGATGTTCTGGTCCGTGTTGAATCCGCTCGTCATGATGGGCGTTTTGTGGTTCGTGTTCACTAAGATCTTCTCCAACTCCATTCCCCATTTCGCAGCTTTCGCACTGTGCGGGATCGTACCTTACAATTTGTTTACCACTTCCTGGTTGACGGGCACGACTTCTCTGGTTGACAACGCGCCACTCATCAAGCGGGTTCCGGTGCCGCGTGAGATCATCCCCATCGCCACCGTGCTGGGCAACTGCGCGCATATGTCCGCCCAGGTGGCCCTGCTGTTAGGGCTGATCATCCTTACCGGCGCAGGCGTGAACCGGTATTGGTGGTGGATGATGGTGCTCTGGCCACTGGAGATTGTCTTTGTAACCGGCCTGGTTCTGATCTTTTCGGGGCTCAACGTCTATATACGCGATGTCCGCTATGTCGTGGAGTCGGCGACGGTGGTTCTGTTCTGGCTGGTGCCCATCATTTATCCGTTTTCCTACATCCCGCACCAGTATCATGAGATCTACCAGTTTAATCCGATCGCCGCGATGGTACTGGCCCTGCGGAATATCCTGCTCGAAGGTACCGCGCCATCCGCTTCGCTGCTCATCAAGCTGGCATTCAGTTCGACCCTCATGTTCTTCGTGGGCCTGTTCGTTTTCCGGCGCCTCCGGTCGAAATTCTATAACTATTTATGACTCCCCGGCCCATCATCGAATTCCGCGACGTGGGGAAGAGCTTTCACCGCCATTCCGGGCAGCTTCTGCTGCGCGCGCACGTGAGGCGGCTGGTTTCCTGGCACCGGGCCGTGGAACGATTCGATGCCTTGAAGAAGATCTCGTTTTGCGTGGAGCGCGGCGAGAGCCTGGCGGTGATCGGCGCCAACGGCGCCGGAAAGAGCACGCTGCTGAGCCTGGTTGCCGGCCTGGTTCCTCCCGACCGCGGCAGCGTCCACGTGGGCGGCCGCGTCGCCGCCCTCCTCGAGTTGGGATCGGGATTCCACCCCGACCTCACCGGCGCCGAGAATGTTCGCCTCAACGCCGCCCTTCTGGGCGTCGGCCGCAAACGTCTGAACGATATTTTCGCCGATATCGTGGAGTTCGCGGAGCTCGCCGATATCATCCAGGAACCCTTGCGGACCTACTCCACGGGCATGACCATGCGCCTGGCATTCTCCGTGGCCGTCCATATGGATCCCGATATCCTGCTGATCGACGAGGTGCTGGCCGTGGGGGACCACGCCTTCCAGGCGAAGTGTTTTGAGAAGATTCTCGACTTCCGCCGCTGCGGAAAAACCATCCTCTGCGTTTCCCACGCGTCCGGGATGGTGCAGAAACTGTGCAGCCGTGCCCTCTGGCTCGATCACGGAGATCTCCTGCTCGATGGCGCGATTGCCGAGGTCAGCAACGCTTACCAGGGACCACTGCAGTCCAACACCGATCCGTAACGCGCCTGCGCCTGTCGCAGCGCCGCGTAAAGATAGCAGCGTGTTATCCTCGCGAAATAAGCCGGAAGAGATGAGCATCGCACCGTCATGCTGGTGTGGAAACACCAACCTGGAAGTTTTTTCGCACGACTATTTGCGCTGCGCCGCCTGCGACACGCTCGTGTTGGCGCGGATGCCGGCACGCGATGAGTTACTGGTGCACGACGACGAGCGGGATTTCTACGGCAAGCACTACTTTGAGCAGATGACCCGGATGCACGGCCTCCCGCCCCTCGACGTACGCACGCGGACCGATCTGCCGGAACGCTGCATCCACTGGTTGCGGGGGCTTTTGAAATACCGGCTGCCGCCGGCGCGGATTCTCGAGGTGGGCAGTTCTCACGGTGGGTTCGTAGCCATGATGCGCTGGGCCGGCTTCGACGCCACGGGCCTGGAACTCAGCCCCTGGCTGGCCGGGTTCTCGCGCAGCACGTTTGACATTCCCGTGCTGGTGGGCCCCGTGGAGTCCCAAAATCTCCCCCCCAACGGTCTGGATGCCGTGGTCTTGATGGACGTCCTGGAGCACCTGGGAGACCCGGTGGGCACCCTGAGCCGCTGTCTGGAGATTCTGGAGCCGGGGGGCCTCCTTTTCCTGCAAACGCCGCAGTACCGCGAGGGTAAGACGCTGGAGCAGATGCAGGCGGAGAACGATCCATTTCTCCTGATGCTCAAACCGGACCAGCATCTCTATTTGTACAGCAAGTCCTCGGTACAGCTCCTTCTCCGGAAATTGGGGGTGGAGCACATCAGCTTCGAGCCGGCGATCTTCTCCTCTTACGATATGGCGCTGGCCGCCGGCCGTCGTGCCCTCGCGCATTTTTCCGAGGAGGAGGCGGCGGCGCGCCTGGCATCGCGGGCCTCGAGCCGCGTCCCCCTGGCGCTTCTGGACCTCGATCGGCGGTTTCAGGAACTGGAAGACCGCCACGCCGAGACCGGGGAGGCGCTTGCCGGTCTCCAGGAGCGTTTCGCCGGATCGGAGGCCGACCGCGATGCCCGCGTGCTCGACCGCGTCCGCCAGAGTTACGTGTCCCGCTCCTTGCGGCGGCTCGGGTTATGGCGATGGCTCGACCCCCAAACCGCACCGAACGTGCCGGCGCCCGCGCCAAGAAGGGGGTTGCAGCGCGTCGTCGTCGATCTCACCCCCGTGCTGCCGGGCGGCGAAAATGGCGGCGCCAAGGTCATGTCGCTCGAACTCGTCCGCCATCTCGGCAGGATGGCGCGAGACTGCCAATTCATCCTGCTGACCTCCGGGAAGAGCCACGATGAACTTGCCACCCTGGACTCGGAAAACGTGCGCCGCCTTTGCGTGAACCAGCCCGGCGGTATGCTGAGGGCCTCCGATAACCTGGCCCTTCGGGCCCGCCGCTTCCTGGCGCGGTTCCTCCGGCCCGGCGAGCTGGAAACAATGGCGGGAGCTTGCCGCGCGTTATCCGAGAAAGCCCCTTCCGGAAGCCTGCTGCGGCGGCTGGATGCCGATCTGCTGTTCTGCCCGTTCACCGCGCCGTTTTTCTTCGACCCATCCGTGCCCATGGTCAGCGTCGTTTACGACCTCCAGCACGTCTACTATTCGCAGTTCTTCGAGCCGGCCGAGATTCTGGAGCGGGAAAGGAATTTCAGCCGGGCCTGCCGCCTGGCCAGCAGAGTGGTGTGCATTTCCGAGTTTGTGCGGAAAACCGTCCTCGAGAACACGGCGGTTCCGGCCGAACGGGTCGAGACGATCCACATCCTCCTGCCGCACCGCTTTCCCCAAGCCTCCCAGGCCGCCCGCAAACGGTTGTTGCAGTCGCTCCAGCTCCAACCGGAAAGATACCTCCTGTATCCGGCGAATTTTTGGCCCCACAAGAACCACGTGCTGTTGCTCACGGCGTTCGGAATCTATCGTGCGGCCAATCCGAACTCCGATCTGAAACTGGTTCTCACCGGCGCTCCTGGCCCGCGGCGCGACGATCTGCTGGAAGCCACCCGCCGCATGGCGCTTTCCGAAACCGTCATTCTCCCCGGCTACTTGCCGGATGAACAGATGAGTGCGTTGCTCGAATGCTGCTCCGCGGTGATCTTTCCGTCCCTGTTTGAAGGATTCGGCATGCCCTTGTTGGAGGCCATGGCCGCCGGCAGGCCCATCCTCTCGAGCAATGCCACGAGTCTGCCCGAGGTGGCGGGAGAGGCGGCCTTGTTTTTCGACCCGCGAAAGCCATCGGAACTCGTGGACGCGATTACCCGGATCGCCGCAGATCCGGACTTGCGGGCCAGCCTGGCCCGCCAGAGCTCCGCGCGGCTCTCGGCCTTTGGCGGACCCGAAGAGATGGCCGCCCGCTACCTGAAGGTGTTTCATGACGCGGTCGCCGGGCCCGCCGGACTCGCCCCCGCAGTATACGGAGCGTTTGCGGACGGTTGGCTCGGCGAGCACGTCCAGGTCGCTTATGGTCCCGGCAACGAACCGCGAATCCTGGTGATGAAGCTGAGTGTTCCGCACTGGTCGCCCCTCGACCGCGTTTCCGTCCAATTCCACGCCGGCGGCGCGGCACCGGCGGCCTACACCATCCCCCGCGGAGAACGGATGACCATCAACCGCCCGCTGGGCGCGAACCAGGGTGTGATTGAGCTGTTCTGCTCGCCGGCGTTTCAACCCGACCAATGCGGCCAGGGCGACGACGGCCGCTCCCTTACCTGCCAGCTACAATCCGCGGAGATCGTCGGCGCCGACGGCGCGATCCTCCCGCTGAACAGGCAAACTCATGCCGCATAGAGTTTCCGTGATCACCCCCTCCTACAACCAGGGGCGATTCATCGAACGTACGATCCAGAGCGTCCTGGCGCAGCAGTTTCCCGGTAATCTCGAATACCTGGTGATGGACGGCGGCAGCAATGATGGAACCCTCGCCATTCTGAAGCGTTATGACTCCTCGGTGCACGCCGTATCCGAAAAGGACCGCGGCCAGGCCGACGCCGTGAACAAAGGCCTCGCAAGGGCCACCGGAGACATCATCGGATGGCTTAATTCCGACGATATATACTATCCCGGCGCCCTGGCCGCCGCCTGCGAGGCGTTGGACTCCCATCCCGATGTCGACGTCGTTTACGGCGACGCCAACCACATCGACGAGCACGGCGGCATCATCGAGCCCTATCCCACCGAACCATGGAATTCCGACCGACTGCTGGAGGCGTGCTATCTCTGCCAGCCCGCGGTGTTTTTCCGGAAACGCGTGGTGGACCGTTTCGGCCCCCTCAACGAGGAGCTGAATTTTTGCCTGGATTACGAATACTGGATCCGGCTTGCCGCCGCCGGTGCGAAATTCCTCCGCGTCCGGCAGGTGCTGGCCGGCTCGCGCCTCCACGCGGAAACCAAGACGCGCGGGTTCCGCATCCGCTTCCATACCGAAATCAACGATATGTTGTGCCGGTACGCCGCACGTGTGCCCGACTCATGGCTGTTCAGTTACGCTCATGCGGTGCTCGACGAAAAGGGATTTCCCCGCTCCGATAAGCTCCGCTTTCCTCTGCTGGTATCGGCCCTCTCTCTCCGCGCGGCGCTGCGCTGGAATCGCGCCATCTCGCGCCAGATGACGAAAACCACGGGCGCCTGGGCCATGAACGCCATACGCAATTTTTGCCGCCGGAAGATCGTAAAATGAGGATCGGGTTCGACGTCAGCCAGACCGGCAAGGCCAAAGCCGGATGCGGCTACTTCGCCGACGGCCTCATCCGCCAGTTGGCCGCCACCGACACCCGTAACGAGTACATTCTGTATCCCGCCGTGGGAGACTTCTTCTGGGACCCCGCGTGCAAACAGGAAACCTTCGCCTGCCAGGAACCGAATTTCCAGCGCCTGGATCCCCCCCGTGACTTCCCGGCTTCCCAGCAGTTCTGGAGAAACCCGCCAGCCGATTTCGAAGCCCGTCTCGGCCATCCGGACATCTTTCACGCCAATAATTTCTTCTGCCCGCGCAGTCTGAAAAACGCCCGCCTGGTCTATACCACTTACGATCTCTCTTTCCTGCAGGAACCCAAATGGACTACCGAAGAGAATCGCATCGGATGCCTGCACGGGGTATTTGAGGCCAGCATCAGGGCCGATTGGATCCTGGCGATCTCCGAATTCACGCGGCGCCACTTTTTGGACACCTTCCCTCACTATCCCAGGGAGCGCAGCAGCGTCATCTACCCCGCCAGCCGCTTCCCCGATTCCTTGCCTGCCCTGCGTTCGGAACGGCTGGCGATGCTCGAAAGCGCCCGTTTCTGGCTCAGCGTCGGAACCATCGAGCCTCGCAAGAACCACCGCTCGCTGCTTGAAGCCTACAGCCGCCTGCGAAGCGCAATGGGATCGGCATATCCCCTGGTCCTGGCCGGCGGCCGGGGATGGCTCATGGAGGCTTTTCTGGACGACCTCCGCAGTCTGGAACTGGGCCGCGACGTAATTCTCACGGGGTATGTCTCCGATGCGGAGCTGAAATGGCTGTATCAGAACTGCTTCGCATTTGTTTACCCGTCGCTCTTCGAGGGTTTCGGCATGCCCGTCCTGGAGGCCCTGGGCCTGGGCGCGCCGGTGCTTTGCTCGAATACCAGCTCGCTGCCCGAGGCCGCCGGGGATGCGGCCGTCCTCTTCGATCCGTCCGACCCGCTCAGCATTGCCAAGGAGATGATCCGCTTCGCGCGCGGCGAAGTCGGCCGTGAGTCCTTGCAGTCGGCCGGGTTGGAACAGGCGAAGAAATTCTCGTGGGCGCGCTCCGCCGCGCGCTTGCTGGAATTGTATGAGCAGGTTGTGGCATCACCACGGATGGCGGCGATCCCTGCGCCCGGAGGCGGCGGAGGCGGCGCCATACAGGCCCGAGCCTAGCTTAGCTAGGCGCTCCGTCCACGTCGTGTGTCCCAATCACTACGCTCGCTCGGCGCCGCTGCACAAATCAATTCAAGGATAATATATTGGAGTGGTAATCGACTCCTGCCGGCTATGCAAGAGCACCCATTCAGGCCGTCGCCCATGACCGTGCTCTTCGGCCCGTCGTTCCGGAAGGAAACGCTGGTCAGGCGGAGCGCATTATGCTAGCTCCTCCGTCGGACCTGTTGGCACGGGCCAAGAAAGCAGGCCCGCTTTGGTTGGTTCCTGCGGCGGTCCTCGCCCTTGTGGTTTATCAATCCAGCGCCGGGCTGAACAGGCCGGTCATCCGATCGGACGGCGAGGGGTATTATGCTTACCTGCGTCTATACTTGATTCAACATAGACTGGACTTTGCGGATCTGCCGATGCGCCTCCCGCCGGCGGTCTACGGTTTCCGGATACATCCGCGTACGGGCCGGCTGGCCGATATTTATCCGATCGGAACGGCGCTGTGCATGGCGCCATTTTTCGCGGTGGGCCATGCCGCCGCCGTGCTGGGTGGTTGGAAGGCAGATGGCTGGAGTGAACCGTACCAGTGGGCGATTCTGATAGCCGGGATTTGCTGGCTCTCCATTGGAATGTGGGCCGCATTTCGGGTTGTGGCGAATCGGACGGCGCCGAAGCCGGCAGCCGCAGCGGTGGTTGTCATGGGGTTGGGGACTAATCTCCTGCATTACGCCATCGCCGAGCCCTCCATGTCCCACATCTACGCATTTGGAACGGTAGCGGTGCTCCTCTGGTTGGGCGACCGGTTTTGGGCTCATGCTACCGCACTCGGGGCGGCCGCACTCGGGGCTGCGTGCGCTCTATTGTTCAGTATCAGGCACTACGACGTTCTGTTGGCGGCGGTTGCGTTGTACCCCGTCGTGTGGAAGTCAAACCGGCTGGTTTTGAGGCGGTACTGGTCGCCATTCTTGGCGAGTACAGCCATAGTCCTTCTGCCACACTTGACGGTGTCGACCTATTACCTTGGAGCGCCATGGGAGACAACATACTGGGGATTGGCGATACACTGGACGCACCCAAGGTTCCTGGCGATGCTTTTCAGTGTTGGACGGGGTTGGTGGTTCTGGAATCCCGTTGCCGCTCTCGGCGTCGGGGGCTTGGTCGCCGGACTTTTCCATCCGAAACTCAGGTGGTTCTGCGCGGCAGCCGTCTTTGTGATTACGGTGACGACTTATATTCTGGCGTGCTGGTCGTCCGAGACATTCGGAGACGGATTCGGCCATCGCATGTACGTCGACCTGTTGCCGCTGACGGCAGTCGGCTTAGCCTTGAGTCTTAACTGCGCTCGCCGGCCGGCTTACTACATGATCGTGCTGAATTTGTATTTGATGCTGGCCTATTGGAACGGCTATATCGGAGGTTCGGGGACAACCTGGCGGAGTTATGTGAAGGTGCTGCGGATGCCGTTTCGTGCGGCTTTGGGGATCGAGCCTCCGGCGGACTCGGAACACTCTGCTGGTTTGGCGGCGGAGGTTACTATCACAGGCGCCCGGCGCGAACCGGGAGCGATCGTGATCGACGCTATAGTGCGCAACACCGGTTCTGCCGTGTGGCTGGCGGACCCGGGCATCGGAAAGGTGTATTTCGCCGTGCGGACGTTCGCTACCCCCGATTGCCAGGGAACCTCGTTCGGAGACTGGCGGTATCCGATAGCCTCGAATATTGCTCCGGGACAGGCCGGGTCGGTGAGAGCGAGAATTCCGGAAGCGATCACCGTGGGCCATCTGGATTATTATTGCGGCGAGATGATGGCTTCGAGTGTTGCGTGGTTCAGGGACTTGGGATCGTCCGGTCGTCCGGCCTCCGTCAGGATCGATCGCTGACTCCCGCGCGAGTTTGGCTAATTGAAGAACACCCCACTGACCACGGCATTTAAGCCGGCCGTGCGTGTGACGCGCAGGACGGTGTGTCCGCCGAGGTTCCACACCAGGTAGCGGCCCCCCACAAAACCGGAAACGGCGCGCGTGTCCAGCAGGGTGCCGCTGGCGGCGTCCAGCACGTCGATGGTCTGCGCCCTGCCGCCGGCTTCCCAGTCCAGGCAGTAGAGGGCCACCTGGTGGGTCTTGCCATCGGTCAGATTGACGTCGATGGTGAAGCTCGAGCCGGAAAACCAGACCGGTGCGATGCGGTCGGAGGCCGCGGACTTCTGTAAGGCCCGCACGTCAGCCGTAGATCCGCTCCAGAGATATGTACCTGGACCGCCGAGAGCTACCTGGGCATAGCCGGGGTAGTTGATCGTGTCGTTAAGAATGGCCAGGCCGTCGGAGCCGTAAACGCCCTTCCAAGACCCTTGGGTGGCACTGTCAGTCTTGACAAAGGCCGCCGTTGCACTGGCGCCTGGCGATACATCGCGCATCGAGAGTTTGGCGAGAAAACCGTCCATGCCGCCTCTCAGAGAAGGCTGCAGAACGCCGGCCGGCGCGGGAAAATTCCCGGATAGGGTGTATCCTGTTACGTATAGATAGCCATTGTTGTCGATCGCCAGGCCGGTTGCGCGCTCGTCCGCGGCCCCGCCCAGGTACGTGGAGAACAGTAACGCGGTGCCCAACCGATCGAACATCGCCAGGAAGGCGTCGCTTGATCCCGCAACCGACGGTTGCGTGGGCGAATGGACCGGAAAATCGGTGGAGTACGTATAGCCCGCGATGTAGGAAATGCCGGATCGGTCTACCGCGATGGCGGTCCCTTCCTCGGATGCCCCGCCACCCAGTCGCGTGGCATAGACCAGGCTTTCATCGGGCCCCAGTTTGGCCACAAACGCATCGTAGTTGACGCCTGACGAGGTCTGAAAGGCGCCCGCGGTGACCGGGAAGTCGCCGGAAATCGTGGAACCGGTGATATAGGCCGCTCCCGTCGCATCCACTGCGATGGCGTTGCCCATGTCCATGGAGCCGCCCCCCAGATACGTGGAGTAGACCAGCGCCGAACCGTACGCGGCCAGTCTGACAACAAAAACGTCGGATCCACCGGCGTTTCGGGACTGCATTGGATTGGCCGTCGGGAAATCGCTCGAATCCGTGCTGCCCACGACGAACGTCTCGCCGGCGGCGCTCACCGCCACCCCTTGAGCTACGTCGCTGCCGCCGCCCCCCAGGTACGTCGAATACACCAGTGACGAGCCGCCCGGGTTTAGCTCGAGTACAAACGCATCGCTGAATCCACCCCGGAATCTGGACTGCACCGCGTGCGACAACGGAAAGTCCAGCGATGTCGTGGACCCGGCGACATAGGCGTTTCCTGCGCTGTCCACCGCAATGGAAGTTGCCGTATCGTCGCCCGCGCCTCCGACATAGGTGGAATAGGCCAAGCCGGTTCCGGATGGATTCAATTTGGCGACGAACACATCCCCCTGTCCCGCCAGCGATCCCTTGCGGACTCCAGGTGTGGTTGGAAAATCTCGCGATCGGGTCAGACCCGTAATGTACGCGGCTCCGGAGCCGTCGACCGCAATCGCCCTTCCGGAATCCATGGAACTACCGCCCAAGTAGGTAGCGTAAACCAGAGAGGCCCCATCAGCCGATATCTTGGCCACGAAGACATCGCGGTCGCCAGTTTCAAACTGTTGCATCGGGTGCACACGGGGGAAATCGGTCGACCATGTCTCGCCGACGATATAGGAGCATCCGGAACCATCGACGGCGATGCCATATGGCCGGTCGTTCTGCGATCCGCCCAGATAAGTGGCGTACGCCAACACCGGGTCGATAGTCAGCGGAAGAGCCACATCGTAGCTGCCGATCTCGAAACCCAGCCGGTAGCGGCCCTTCACCACGTAACGGCCGGAAATCTCTTTGCGTCCGTTTGCGGAATCCTGGTACAGGCGCGGCGCGTGTAAGCTGACATCCTCGCCGCCCGCTCGCAAGGTGGCCCTCCCCTGTGCATCGAGCCACAGCTTTTCTACTCCTTCGAGATCCATTCCGATCTGTGCGGGGTCGGCACCGGGCGCGACTATCAGGTCGAATTCCAACTGTCCTTGATTGCCGTAATAGACCACGTCGATGCCGGGATACACGTTTCGATAGACGACTTGGCGGAATGAGGGAATGTCCGTGCGCCAATGAGCGGCATCATTACCCACAAGATAGTGAGACTTGACACTCAGAGGCTGCATGCCGGCGCCGGGAATATGCGGTCCGCGCCCCGCAAACCGCGTGGTGACGCGCCAGGAGCGGCTCTGTATGATGACGCCCTGCGACCCGAGTCCAATCCGGTACCCGGGCCCGCGTGCCAGGAACTCGATTTCCGAAGGTGACTGGCCATCATTCCGCTCGAACGCCAGAGGCAAATGGCCATACTTTTGGACTACGCCAGGTTTTGATGGCACGGCGCCGATGGTCAACACGGGATGCACGCACAGCGCCAGAACGATCCAAACGCCGCCGGAAATCAATCTCATTGCCTTGTCCTCAAAACACAAATCGGCGGTGTCCGTATTTTCCTTTAGTGCCTGGACGGTGCAGGGCCGCCCGGAAACGGCGTGCCGCGGGGCAGCCCTCTAAGCCTGCGGCAAAGAGGAGCGCCTCGGACGCCCGTGTTAACCTATTGGGGTTCAACATACCGGATTGGAAGGTTCGCCGGTCCGCCGCGCCGGCTTATGAATAATGATGCGGCCTGCCCGCTAGACTCAATGAACTTCCTCGTCTGTTTTCCGATTGCAGCTTACGTGCTCCTCTTTGCGGCGTTCTGCACGCACGGCGCCGAGTGGCGGGCTGCCGCCATTCATGCGGCTGTAGTCTGGGGCGCAGCGGTTGCTGCGGTGATGGAGATCCTCAGCGTGTTCCATTGCCTTGCGGTGCCGGGGCTGGTGCTCGCCTGGATGCTGGTCGACGCGGCCGCCGCCATTTACCTTTACCGCGGCATCCGCGTACATAGCCCCCGCCCGGAGGCCCGCACTTTGTTCGCGGCCCCGCTTCGTGCAATCTCCGGCTCGGATGGCTCCGCCGCCGCTTTCCTGACCGGTGCCGGACTCATCGTAGTGTTGGTCGGCCTCATCGCCCTGTGCTGTCCTCCGAATACACAAGATTCGATGACCTACCATCTGCCGCGCATTGTGTACTGGCTTCACAACCGGAGCGTCGCCTTTTATCCCACCCAAAACATAAGACAACTTGGTTTGCAGCCTTGGGCGGAATATGCGATGACCCAGTGGCATGCGCTATCCGGCGGCGACCGGTTTGACAACCTCGTACAGTGGTTGAGCATGTTGGGAAGCGTGATTGGCGTATCGGTGCTGGCACAGTTGCTCGGCGCCACACGGCGCGGCCAGGCGCTCGCGGCCCTCATGTGTGCCACTATTCCAGAGGCGATTCTTGAAGCCTCCGCGGCTAAGAACGATTACGTACTTGCCTTTTGGCTGGTGGCGATGACTTATTATCTGTTTGCCCTGCGGCAGGATTGCACCGTGGGCAATGCTTTGGGATTCGGCGGCAGCCTGGGCCTTGCGTGCCTGACTAAAGGGACGGCCTACGTTTTTGCTCCGCCAATCGTCGCCGCGGTGCTACTCGTCTGGCCTTGGAAGAAGCCCGGCAGGTACGCCCGATGCTTGTTATGGGCCGGCGCCATAGCTCTGATATTGAATGCCGGCGTTTTCGCGCGTAACTATCGATTATTCGGCTCTCCGTTCGGTCCTGTGAGCTATGGCTGGCACAATGACTTTAAGGTGACGAACGACCGTCTCGGCATTGGCGTCACCGTTTCCAATGTAATCCGGAATCTCGCCCTGCATGCGGGAACGCCTGTCCCCATCCTCAACGCCCGCCTGGAGGGCGGCATCAAACGCTTGCTTGGCTACCTTGGCCAGGATATCAACGATCCGCGCACAACCTGGAGTTACACGGCGTTCCACGTGCCCATGCCGTCCCGGCACGAAGCTCTGGCCGGCAATCCTTTACATGGTGCCGTGATCCTGGCGACCATCCTCTGCCTGATCTCCCGGCGGCGGGCGGCAGCCTTCCGCAGTGCCTTCCTGTTGGCGGTTGGCCTGGTGGTGGCATTTGGTCTGTTTTGTGCTTTGCTTAAATGGCAACCGTGGAATACCCGCCTGCACTTGCCGCTGTTCGTCTTGTGGTCCCCGGTTGCGGCTACCGTGCTGGGGCGATCGTGGCCGAGGTTTGCCACAGCCGCGGTGGGCATGCTGCTGCTGTTTACGGCCAACCCGTTCGTTATGGACAACGAACTCCGCCCTCTGGCCGGCGCCTTCAATATTCTCAACCAACCCCGGACCGCCCTCTACTTCGCGGACCGCCGCGATTTGCTGACTTCCTACACCGCCGCCGCCAGATTCGTGGAGACACTACATTGCGATGATGTCGGGTTGGATATGTCCGCCGAGCCGTTTGAATACCCCCTCCTGGTTCTGTTGCATGACCAGACCGGCGCCCGCCGCGTTCGCCACATCAATGTCGGAAACCCGTCGAAGATCTATGCCGGTAGCGGGGATTCCGCCGTCCCCTGTGCCCTGATTTGCCCGAACTGTCCTGGACATAACCCGTCATGGAGCTCACTCTCCACACAATATAAGTCCGTCAAGGTATTTGATACCGTTGCCGTCCTGGGGAGCGGCGAAGGAGGCGGCGACGCCTGCTCGGTCGCTTTTACGGGATGGTATCCCAGGGAGAGCGACGGTAAGATCTGGTGGCGGTGGTCGGCGGGCAACGGTCAATTGCACATCGCCGTGTCCCAGAGCATGGAAGCGACGCTGGAAGGGGCACTATCCTCCATCGTGCAGCCGAATACCGTAAACATTCTGGCTAACGGCGGCAATGAGGCCCTGATTCAGATAGCCTCCACGACCCAAAGTTCGGCGCTTTCTCTCCCTCTGCACTTGAAAGAGGGGGATAACCTTGTGGAATTCATCAGCCGCCGCGCAGGCATCAGAATTCCCACCGATGACCGGATTCTGTCGATTTCCGTAAGAGACCTTCGTATCCGTACCGTTCCTGGCATCGCTTGTCCCATCGAACCCTGACTGGCTTCGAGAGGCGGGAGCCACTCTGTGCCGCCGACGTCCGGTTCCTGGTCGCGCCGGCAACGATTCTACCAACGCCCTCAGGATTTCTTGAGGCGAAATCGCAGGAAGAATTCGAAGCCGAACGGGTGCGGGCCGTACACGGGGAGGAGCGCGGCGGGAAACGTGTAGGCGGTGAAGTTGGCGCCGGCGCCCGTTGTAACGTACCGGAACGATGCGATATCGCACGTGTATCCGACGGTATATGCGCCGATGCGAAAGACGCCGGCAAGCGCCAGCTCGTCCTTGTCGACCTGTTCGAGGCGGCCGGTGAGGTAATTCCTGCGGGCGAAACGAAGAACCGATTCGGCGAGGTACGAGTCCAGATCGCGCCGCGTGTGGGTGCTGTGGTTGCGCCCCCAGACGAAGGCGGCGGAGACGGCGCCGGAGCCGTAGGCGACCGACGCGGTGGCGCGCACGACGTCGCCCGGCTCGGCGGCTTCCGGACGCGCGATGCGGCCCGCGGAAACCTGTGCGTTGATGCGGCCGATGAGCGAAATCCAGAGGCGCGCGGACCAGGAATCGACCGCGCCGCGATCGATGTTCCAGCGATTCTCATTGGGCTCGGCGCCATGAAAGCCGCTGGCCTCCAGACGAAAGATGCCGCGCTCGATGCCCGCGGTGAGGACCTCATTGGCGATGTGCGTGGAATCCTGCCAGTGGTGGGAAATGGGCGCCTGGAAAAGCTCGGCGGCGGAAGCGCGATGGGGAAAGGCGACGGGGCCAAGCGCGGGGTCGCCCACGGGAGCCGCGTAGAAGTTCACGAGCGTGCCCTCGCCCAGCGGACGGGCATATTCGAAGGCGAGCTCCATGATGAAGTCGTGGGGGTGTTGCGCGTCCACCAGCGGGCGGCCGAAGGCGGTCTCGCCGGTTTGGAACAACAGGGGGTAGGCGCGTCGCGTGACCGTCGCGGGGTCGAGGCTCAACATGGTGCGCAGGGCGAAAGCGCCGCCGCCGGCCGGATGCAGGGCGGAGAACATGAACCAGCTTGTGGAGACGAATTTGTCGCCGCCGCGCGCTCCGCTCTGCTGGATATCGGTGAGGAAGGCGGTGCCGTGGAGCATGAGCATCCAGGAGCCCCGGTGGATGTGGATCATGTCCATGGCCGGCGAGGCGGGATTGGCCGAAGTGCCGGAGGCCTGACCCATGAGGAACGGCACCACGGGAATCTGCGCGCGCGAAGATGCAGCGGCCAGTAGAAGAGCGGCCGAAATGACTGCAGCGCCGCGCATGGGGCGTCTAGCTCGCGCTGACTACCGATACCTCAAGCCAATCGGATCTTGCGTTGGCCCGCGCCTGTATTCCTCGGCGGCCAGCGCTTCCAGCGCGCGGCGCGGCAGATCGCCACCAGCCCCCATGCGGCTGGCGCGATCGTCAGGGATCTGCACCGTCACGTCCATGATCCTACGCTAACCTGCCCCGCTGCCGCCGTCAACCGGCAAGAATCCGCTGGGCGCCTTATCCGCTGATAACACACGCGTTCGGTGGGGTAACGAACCGGCCATAACGCCCCGACAACCGTTCGGAACTGGACGTAGCGCCGCCCTGGGGTCACATTCGGGGTACCAGGCCTTATGTCCAAAATGCTTGAAGAAACGCGCCAGCAGCCGGAAGCGCTGGTCCGCACCCTGGAACAGGGGCTCACCACACTGCGCGATCTGCGGATGCACTTCGAGCGCAACCGCCCTCGCCTGGTGGTGCTGGTGGCACGCGGCACCTCGGACAATGCCGCGCAGTTCGGGCGGTACCTGATCGAGATCACCACGCACATCCCGGTTTCCCTCGCCGCGCCTTCGATTCTCACCCTGTATGAAAGCCGCCTGGACCTGGGCGGCGTGCTGGTGGTCGGGATCTCGCAATCGGGCGAATCGACCGACACCAACGCGGTGCTGGAAGATGCGCGCGTCCGCGGAGCCCTGACCGTGGGGATTACCAACGAACCGGGGAGCACCATGGCGCGGATCGCGGATTGCGTCCTGCTGGCGCGCGCCGGGCGGGAGGAGAGCGTGGCCGCCACCAAGACTTACACCTGCCAGTTGCTGGCGCTCTACCTGCTGGCGCAGGCGCTGGGCGGCGAGGTCAGCCTGGACGTGCTGCGCTGGATTCCGGGCTGGGTGGAAGAGGTCCTGGAGCTCGAAGAGCGGGTCGGAGAGGTGGCCGAGCGCTACACGTTCATGGCGCGGGCGGTCACCGTGGGGCGCGGGTTGAATTACGCCAACGCGCTCGAGTTGGGCCTGAAGCTCATGGAGACCTGCTACGTGGTGACCGAGCGCTTCTCCTCGGCCGACCTGATGCACGGGCCCATCGCGCTGGTGGAGCATGCCTTTCCGGTGTTCGTGTTCGCCCCGTCGGGCGTGACCTGGCCCTCGATTTCGGCGGTGCTGGACCAGTTGGAGGAATTGAAAGCGGAGACGCTGGTCATCACCGACCAAGGGAACAGCGAGGCGTGCGTGAAGCCGGCGCGGCTGATTCAACTGCCCATCGAGCCCGGCTCCTGCGGCGGGCCGCGGGACCTCTACACGCCCATCCCCTACATCGTCCCGGCGCAACTGTTCGCGGCGCAACTGGCGGAAATCAAGGGGCTCAACCCCGACCGGCCGCGCTTGCTTCACAAAGTTACCAGGACCATGTGAGGAGCTCATGACAAGAGGCGCCGCGTGCAACTGACGTACCTGGACTGGTGCTGGATCGGCTTGTATTTCGCGGGCAATGCCGCGGTGGGGTTGTACTACCGGTCGCGCGCGGGCAAGAGCGTGAACGAGTTTTTCCTTTCCGGCCGCAATGTGCCGTGGTGGCTGGCGGGCACGTCGATGGTGGCCACCACCTTCGCCGCCGATACGCCGCTGGCGGTCACCGGCATGGTGGCGCGGGGCGGCATTGCGGGCAACTGGCTGTGGTGGAGCTTCGTCGCCAGCGGCATGCTCACGGTCTTCTTCTATGCGCGCCTGTGGCGGCGCTGCGGGGTGATGACCGACATCGAATTCACCGAGATCCGCTACGCGGGCAAGCCGGCGGCGTTCCTGCGCGGGTTCCGCGCGCTGTACCTGGGCATACCGGTCAACTGCATCATTCTCGGCTGGGTCAACCTGGCGATGGTGAAGATCCTCATGCTGGTGCTGGGGGTGACGCGCGTCGAAGCCCTGCTGATCGTGCTGGGGCTGATCGCGCTCACCTCGTTCATCTCCACGTTGTCCGGGCTGTGGGGCGTGCTGGTGACCGACCTGTTCCAGTTCGTCATCAAGATGACCATGGTGATCGTGCTGGCCGTGGTGGCGGTGCAGGCGGTGGGCGGGATGGGAGCGCTGAAGGTGAAGCTGGCGGCGCTCGATGCGGCGCGCGCGGCACAGGGCCACCACGGGTCGCTGCTGAACTTTATCCCCGATTTGAATTCGGCTTACATGCCGATGATCACCTTCCTGGTGTACATTTCGCTCAACTGGTGGGCCACGTGGTACCCGGGCGCGGAGCCGGGCGGCGGCGGCTACATCGCGCAGCGCATGTTTTCGGCCAAGGACGAGAAGCACTCGCTGCTGGCCACGCTGTGGTTCAACATCGCGCACTTCGCCATCCGGCCGTGGCCGTGGATTCTGGTGGCGCTGGCCTCGCTGGTGTTGTTCCCCGGCTTGCAGGACCCGGAGACCGGCTACGTGCGGGTGATGATCGCCTACTTGCCGGCTTCGCTGCGCGGCATGATGCTGGCGGCGTTCGCGGCGGCGTACATGTCCACCATCGCGACGCAGTTGAACTGGGGCGCCAGCTACATCGTGAACGACTTTTACCGGCGCTTCGTGCACCGCCAGGCGAGCGACCGCCACTATGTGCGCGTGTCGCAGTGGACCACGGTGCTGCTGACGGTGGTTTCGGCGGTGATCACGTTCTACATGACCTCCATCAGCGGCGCATGGAAGCTGCTGATCGTCACCGGCGCGGGCACGGGGCTGGTCCTGCTGCTGCGTTGGTTCTGGTGGCGGATCAACGCGTGGAGCGAGGTTTCGGCCATGATCTGCGCGTTCGTGACGTCGATTTCGTTGCAGCTTTGGGGCGGGCTCGACAGCGACAAGCCGGTGGATTTCGCCTGGATCATGATGATCACGGTGGCGGTGACCACGGTGGTGTGGCTGACGGTGACGTTCCTGACGCCGCCCGAATCGGCGGCCACGCTGGTGAAGTTCTACAACCGGGCGCGGCCGGGCGTGGCGGGTTGGAAGCCCATCGCAAAGCTGGCGCCGGGTGTGAAGTGCCAGGCGGCGGGATGGCAGAGTGCGCTCGATTGGATTTCCGGCTGCGTGCTGATTTATGGCGTGCTGTTCGGCGTGGGCAAACTGCTGTTGGGCAGCACGGCGGCGGGCGTGGCGCTGCTGGCCGCGGGGCTGGCGGGCGGCGCGGTGATTTACTGGGACCTTTCGCACCGCGGGTGGAGCTCGGTAGTGGAGTAACGACCTTATATGTGCCGATCATTTCTTCTTCTGATGTCGCTTGCCGCGGCGCACGCGGCGCCGCCCAACCTGATGCCGTTGCCGGCCAAATGGTCGGCCGCGCCGGGAGGGCTCGCCATCGATTCGCGATTTCGCGCGGCGGCCACGGGATACACCGATGCCCGCCTGGAGCACGCCCTCGCGCGCTTCGTGGCGCGAATTTCCCGCCAGACCGGAGTCGCCATTACCGGCGCGCCGGGCGGGCGCACCGCGCTGACCGTGGAATGCCGCGAGCGCGGCCCGGAATACCCCACTGTGGGCGAAGACGAAGCCTACCGGTTGGATATTTCGGCCGATGGCGCGCGCCTGCAAGCGGCCACCGTGACCGGCGCGCTGCGCGGCCTGGAGACTTTCGCGCAGTCGATCGCACCCGGCGCCGAGGGCTTCGCGGCCGCGGCCCTGCACATCGAAGACCGGCCGCGGTTCCCGTGGCGCGGGCTGATGCTGGACGTTTCGCGCCACTGGATGCCGGTAGAAGTCGTGGAGCGCAACCTGGATGCCATGGCTGCGGTGAAGCTCAACGTGTTCCACTGGCACCTTTCCGACGATCAGGGATTCCGCGTGGAATCCACGCGCCATCCGCGCCTTCAGCAGTTCGGCTCGGACGGCAATTTCTATACCCAGGCGCAGATCCGGGGCGTGGTGGAGTACGCGCGCGAGCGGGGCATCCGCGTGATCCCCGAGTTCGACATGCCGGGCCACGCCACCAGTTGGCTCGTGGGCTATCCCGAGGTGGCCAGCGCGCCGGGGCCGTTTCGCATCGAGCGCGCCTGGGGCATCTTCCAGCCCACGCTCGACCCCACGCGGGAAGAGACCTACGCGTTCCTGGACGATTTCATCGGGGAGATGGCGGCGCTGTTTCCGGACCCGTATTTCCACATCGGCGGCGACGAGGTGGAAGAGACCGAGTGGAAGGAGTCGGCGGCGATCCAGGCTTTCGAGCGAGTGCACAACCTTCCGGACAGCCGCGATCTGCACGGGTATTTCAATCGTCGGCTGCAGGAGATTCTGAAAAAGCACGGGAAGACCATGATCGGCTGGGATGAGGTGCTGGCGCCGGGCCTGGCGCCGGGTACGGTCATCCAGTCGTGGCGCGGGCAGGCATCGCTGGCCGATGCGGCGCGCAAGGGCTATCGCGGCATCCTTTCCTTCGGCTACTACCTGGACCATCTGAAGCCGGCGAGCTTCCATTACGCGATGGACCCGCTCGATGGCGCGGCGGGGCAACTGGACCGTGAGCAAACCGCCCGCATTCTGGGCGGCGAGGCGTGCATGTGGAGCGAATACGTGAGCGCGGAGACGCTGGATTCGCGCATCTGGCCGCGGCTGGCGGCGATCGCCGAGCGGCTGTGGTCGCCGCGCGAAGCGACCGATGTGGATTCCATGTACGCGCGCATGACGGCGGTGAGCCGGGTGCTGGACGCGGCCGGAGTGCGGCACCGCGCCAACTACGCGCCCATGCTGGAGCGGCTGGCGGGCGGGGGGCCGGTGGAAGCGGTGCGCATACTGGCGGACGCGTCGGAGGCGCTGGGCATCGAAGGGCGGCGCGGCGCCCGCAAGTACACCAGCCTGGTGGACTTGAACCGCTTTGTGGATGCCGTGCGGCCGGAAAGCGAGAGCATACGCACGGTGGAAGCGGCGGCGGCCCGAGTGGCCGCGGGGCAGGCGGCGGGCCCGGCGGATCGTGCGGAATTGTGCGTCACGCTGCGCGCCTGGGCGGAAAACGATGCGCGCCTGGAGCCGTTGGCCGAAGGCAACGCCCTGCTGGCCGAGTTGCGGCCCATTTCCCGGCGCCTGTCGGCCTTGGGCTCCATGGGTTTGCGCGCGGTGGAGTACCTGGAAAGCGGACAAGCGGCTCCGGAAGGGTGGCTCGAACAGCAAAACCAGGCGCTGGCGGCCCTGGAAAAGCCGGGCGCAGAAGTAACGTTGGCGGCGGTGCGGCCGGTACGGCTGCTGCTTGAAGCGCTGACTCGCAGGAGCCAGCAGACGGGCGCCGCCCAGGCCATGGAGAAGCGCCGATAAGCGCTTGAAAGCAGGAACGTTCGATGTGGTATCGAACATCCCGTAACGCGATGACAACCGTTGTGAACTGGACATATAAGGCCGGTGGGCACAGTATGTCCGAGAAAGCAGTTAGTTTTGGGCTGGCAGCGCGGGCGCCGGCGGCAATCACGCCGCAGGAGCCACAGCACCAGGCGCCAATGGAACTTCTTAAAAGGGGTCGAGAGGAAGATATGAAGCGAAGTGAATTCCAGTTGCGGACCCGAGCCGGGTTCGCGTTGATTCTCGCAATAGCGCTCGTCGCCGCGATAGTGCCATACGGCATGGCGCAGGAAGTCACCGCGGCGATCACCGGCAAAATCGCGGATCCGTCGGGCGCGTCCGTCGCCAACGCGACGGTGACTGCCAGGGACCTGGATCGCGGCACGGTCTGGCAGACCAAGACCAACGACGAGGGCAGCTACGTCTTGCCGCGCGTGCCCATCGGGCGGTATGAAGTCCGCGTGGAAGCCGCCGGGTTTCAAACCGCGGTGCGGCCGGCATTCAGTCTGGAATTGAACCAGACGGCGCGCATCGATATCGCGCTGACCATCGGCCAGGTGTCGTCGACGGTCGAAGTGACCGCCGCGGCGCCGGTGCTGCAGACCGACACTACGCATGTGGGCAGTATCATGGAGGCGCACACCATCGCCAACCTGCCGCTGGCCACGCGCAACTACAACCAGTTGGCGCTGCTGGTGCCGGGCGCGGTAACCATCAGCCCGGCGAGCTTCAACACCGGGCAGAAGACCTTCAACGCCGCGCGGCCCAACCTCAACGGCAACCGCGAGCAGGCCAACTACTACCTGCTGGACGGTATGGAGAACATCGAATTCGTCGATAACAACGTGGCCTTCTCGCCCAACGTCGACGCCATTCAGGAGTTCAACGTCATCACCAACAATCCCAATGCGGAGCTGGGGCAGTTCCTGGGCGGAGTGATCAGCGTCAGCTTGAAATCGGGCACCAACCAGTATCACGGCAACGTCTTCGAGTATCTGCGCAACGACTTTTTCAACGCCAACGAGTGGTCCAACAACTTCAACGGCCTGCCCACGCCGCGCCAGCGCTGGAACGAGTTCGGCGGCACTTTGGGCGGCCCCATTAAGAAGGATAAGCTGTTCTTGTTCGCCGATTACCAGGGGTCGCGCTTCGACCTGCCGGCCAGTCCCGCGCCCCGAACCACCTTCACGGCGCAGAACGCCACCGGGAATCTCTCCGATATCGGCCTGGCGCTGCACTACCCCGGAACCACCGTCGTCATGCCGGGCGACCTGACCAAAGCGGCCATCTGCGGCGCCGGCCAGAAAATGGGGGTGAACCCCTGCATCACCGGCTTAAGCCCGACGGCATTGAAGATCGCCTCCGCACTGCCCAAACCCAATCTTCCGGGCCAGGCCGGCGGGACGGTGAACAACCTGAACGATACCGTTCAGAATTACACGCACGGCAACCAGGGCGATATTAAGGTGGACTGGGCGCCCAGCGATAAGGACCACTTCTTCGCGCGCTACTCGCAGCAGCACATCGAGAACCCGATCGTGAACAGCGAAGTCTTCCAGTACAGCGGCGCGGGCAGCAACGTCTTTCCGCTGCAGCAGGCCGTGCTCAACTACACGCGGACCATCAACCCGACGCTGCTGAACGATTTCCGCGTGGGCATGAACTACTTCCCGGCGGAAGCCAACACGCAGTCGCTCTCGACCACCGCCGGCGCGGGCCTGATTCCCGGACAGCCCACGCCGTACCTGCCGGGCCTCTCCTTCGCCAGCTCCCGGCTGGGCGGCCAGTTGAACGGCCCGTTCGCTTTCGGCACTACCAACGGCCCGGAGATCTTCCATCAGACGGCCATCCAGGCGGGCGACACGGCGATCTGGAGCCGCAACGCGCACACCATCCGCATGGGCTTCCAGATCATCCGCTACCGCAACAACTACATTCCGGCGACCAGTAACGACGGGGCGGCGGGGCAGATCGGCTTCAACGGAACCTACACCGGTTACTCGGAAGCGGACTTCTTCCTGGGCCTGCCATCCTACATGGGCTATGGCCTGGGATTCTCCGGCACCGTGGGGCAGCGCAACAGCTCCATGGGCGCGTTCGTGCAGGACGACTGGCGCATCAGCAGCCGGCTGACGGTCAACTTCGGCATCCGCTGGCAACTCTTCACGCCCATCTATGAAGTGCACGACCGCATGACCAACTTCGGCATGTACAGCGGGCAGATCCAGTTGGCGGGACAGAACGGCAACAGCCGGGCGCTGTACAACCAGTACAACGGCATCGCCAACTTCCTGCCGCGCCTGGGCCTGGCCTGGAGCGCCAACGACAAGACCGTGGTGCGCGCGGCGTTTTCGCGCTCGAGCTTCCAGGAAGGGACGGGCGAATTCAACCGCCTGGCTACCAACGCTCCCTGGAACGTCGACCTGGTAGGGCAATGGGGCGGCCAGGGCGTCAACGGCGGGATTCCCGCCAACCAGACCACGCTCGACCAGGGCTTCGGGGCTCTGGGCGCCACCAGCGGATGCAGCGTGCAGAACGTGACCTCCGCCCCGGCAGCGTGCTTCGCGGGCGTGCGCCTGCACGCCACCGATCCTAACTACCGCCCGGCGGTTTCCAACCAGTGGAACCTCACCCTGCAGCGGCAGGTTACTAACTCACTTACCGTGCAGGCCGGGTATGTGGGCCAGCATACCGACCACATGGCGGCGATCTATAACATGGGCCAGAACCTGCTTCTTCCCGACGGCAGCGCCACGCCGGGCCCGTACCTGGCCGGTAATCCGGCGCTGAAGAACGGCGGCACGGGGCAGCAGCGCCTCAACACCTCGACCGGCATTCAGAACTACAATGCGCTGCAGATGCTGGCGCAGCAGCGGTTGGCCAAGGGGCTCTCGTTCCAGTTCAACTATACGTGGTCGAAGTGCCTGACTAACAACCAGGGCTACTACGGCCGCTATGGCAACTCGGCACCGGCGCAGACCACGGCCGACGTAGCCTTCCAATCCTATGTCTACAACGTGGGCCTGGACTACGGGCTCTGCGATGCGGATGTTACTCACGTATTCAGCGGCTATCTGAACTACGACTTACCGTTCGGACACGACCGCATGTTCGGCAAGAGCGCCGGCAAAGCCATCAACGCGGTGCTGGGCGACTGGCACTACGATGCCATCGTGACCGGGCACGGCGGCCTGCCGATTTCCATGATCCAGTTCGGCAACGATCCGACCGGGGCATATTTCCAGCCTCGCCCGGATTGTCTGGCGCCTTCCAAAGCGACCCCGTATAAGAACTTCGCGGGCGGCGGCTACGTCTGGTTCGACCCGACCACCATGGCCATTCCGGGGCCGGGCAAACTGGGCACTTGCGGCATCTCGAGCGAGCGCGGCCCCGGTTTGAGGCAGATCGACATGAGCCTCTCGAAGAAGTTCGTGATCACCGAGAGCCGCTATCTGGAGTTCCGGTTCGACGCCATCAACTCTTTCAACACGCCCATCTTCGCGGTGGCCGGCTATGCCACCGACGTATTCCCGGGCGGCGGCATCGACAAGAGCCGGTACGGCAGCGACGCGGCTTACACTTCGAGCATCCCGACCGGGGTGGTAAACACCTCGGTGGGATCTCGCAACTTACAATTCGCGCTGAAGTTTCACTTCTAGGTAAGTCGAAGCTTTTTGCGTAAAACCTCGAGCGGGGCGGTCCGCCAGCGAATGCGGAACGCCCCGTTTCGTTTTGTCTCGGCCGGCCGTCCGCACCCCATCAATCCGCCAGCGTCCAATTCGTGATCGCCGCGGTGCTGCCGTCAGAGTAAGTAATGGTTCCCGATCCCGATTGATCGACCGCGCCCGTTGCCAGCGTAATCCCCGTACTCACTTGTTTGATCGTCAGGGTCAGGTTGCGGGTGGTACTGTCGATCATGGAGATCTGAAATTGCTGATCGTGGGCCGAATCGGTGAGCGTCCACGAGGTCGGAGTCGGGGGAAAGAGCTCGAACTCAGCGGCCCCGCCGCGGAGAGTCAGTGAGGCATAGGCTGTGCCTCCCTGGATGACCAGCGAGCTGGGTGAGGGGTTGCTCAAGCTGAGCGAGCCGATGGGCCCGGTGACGGCGGAGCCGCCGCCGGTGAAGGTCACGGGAGCGGTGGCAACAGACAGCGTAAGCGTGAAGGGGTTCACCGCGCCAATCGCAACTCCGAGCGCTGGAAAGTTCTGGGCTACGGCGCCCGCGCACGTGCCCGTGCTCGCCTGGAGCGAGCACACCAGCCCCAATTGCACCGGTGTCCGGGCGCCTGCTGCCGGTGTGAATATGCCCAGGCCGTACAGTATCATTGCGTTCCCTTCGAACTGGGCGGTCTCTTTGAGGGCCAGGGATCCGATGACCGTTCCGTCGAGCCCGTAATTGCTGGCGGCCTCCGAAACCACCACCTGGTTATCGGACACCTTGGCCACCGTGCCGGGGTTCGTGGTGAGATAAGGCCGCCTGCAGTTGGCGTCGTAATACACCGCCGCGGCGTTCCCGCCGTCCCATCGCACACTTCCGCCCCCATCCAGCGCTACACAGTCGGTGCTCCCTTCATAGACCTGCCTCAGCATGGCAAGTTGACTCTGGAGCACGCTGGATGCCATGCCGACCCCCAGTCCCGTCTGCGCCAGCGCCCGTTCCGCCACGGCGCTGGCCACTGCGCCTGACGTTGGGATGGAGGTAAAGGCCAGCCCGTAAAAACGCAGTCCCAGCACGGCCACGTTTCCGGCCGACGCCGAGAATTGCGCCGATCCTCGCTTCCCGACCATTCCGCCGAGCCCGGACAGGCTCCGCAACGTGGCCGCCGTTTTGCTGTTGGGCGGCAGGGAGATAAAAGAATTTCCGGTGGTGTTGCCGTGCTCGTCGCACAGCGTCACGGCCACGGTGGCCGCGGTGGAACTGGCGTTGACCATGGCCACCGCGGTGACGAAGTTCGTCTCGTCCCAGGTCAGCGTGCTCGAAGTGGCCCCCGCGGCGGATAACGGCACCACCGCTTCCTGATCCTGCTGCCCGGCCACGCTCTGGCGGAACACCCCGTAGCCGAACACGCCGCCCGGAAGAGTGACCGCCGCATATCCCTGGACCAGACTGCCCACATTGGGCGCTTCGACGATGGCCGTGCCGTTGGCCGCCAGTTTCACCTGCACCGTGGATCCCCCAAGAGCCGGCACGATCAATGGCGTTCCCGCATCGCTCACAAAATTCACCGGAAACGAAACGGGCGAACCGGTGAGGTTCGTGAAATACAGGGCCGTGTACCAGCCACCGCCAAATGCGACCTGCGGAAGGACGCTGGATCTGGAATTCGAGTCGGAGCCGCCGGCCGTCGTCGGGATGGAGGTAAAGGCCAGCCCGTAAAAACGCAGTCCCAGGACGGCCACGCTTCCGGCCGACGCCGAGAATTTCGCCGAGCCTCGTTTCCCGGCCATTCCGCCGAGCCCGGGCAGGTTTCGCAACGCGGCGGCCGTTTTGCTGTTGGGCGGCAGGGCGACCGAAGTGTTGCCAACGGTGTTGCCGTTCTCGTCCCACAGCGTCACCGTCACCGTGGTGGCGGTGGAGTTGGGGTTGACGATGGCCACCGCGGTGACGTAGTTCGTCTCATCCCACGTGAGCGTGCTCGAAGGGGCCCCCGCATCGGCCAACGGCACCACCGCTTCCTGATCCTGCTGCCCGGCCACGCTCTGCCGGAACACACCGTAGCCGAACACGCCGCTCGGCAGGGTAAACGCGGCGTATCCCTCGACCAGGCTGCCCACGTTAGGCGCCTCGATGATGGCTGTGCCGTACGCCGCCAGATTCACCTGCGTCGTGGCCCCCCCGAGAGACGGTACAGTCAGGGGCGTCCCCGCATCGCTCACAAAATTCACCGGAAACGAAACGGGCGAACCGGTGAGGTTCGTGAAATACAGCGCCGTGTACCAGCCTCCGCCAAATGCGACCTGCGGCAGGACGCTCGACGCCGTGGGCGCCGCGGACGGGGCGGTGAGATCGGAACCCGCGTAGCGGGCCGGGCCGAGCAGGTATGAGCCGCCTTGCACCGGCGTGGCGGTGGTGGTGTTCGTCTGCGCCCGGGCCGCGGGAGCGAGCAGCAGGCAGCCGGAGAGAAGCGTCCAGGCGACAACGCGCTTGTGATTGTGGATCAACATAAAAAGCCTCCCTTGGGATTCGAGCATAAGTTCCTCAATCCGGTGCGATGGTGTCCGGGCTTGCTGTTGGGCTGAGAACGGTCTGCCGGCAAAGCGGCGCGGACCGCGAGCGCAGGCCCTGCCGCCGTATCGATTCACCAAGGCGCACCTTACAATAGAATAGCGATAATCGGAGGTGAAATGCTCATTTTGTGCTGAGCGCAGCGGAGCGCGGCCGCCGGCTCTTGCGCGGCCACAATCACACTTGCGCGGGGCCGCGGTTCATTCGATCCTGATACCTGAGCGTGAAGACCATCGGCGACGACTGCGGCATTCTGGAAGCGCTGCTTTCCGACGGCCGGTTTTTGCTTTCGCTGACCTCCTTCGTGCTCGTGCTGAGCGGCGGCTTCGCCATTTTTCAGTCGGTCACAGGCTACTTCCTGCCGCAGGATGTCCATGCACTGGGTTTCGATGCCCAACGCCTGGCGGCGATGGCCAACCCCCACGTCGTGAAATTCATGTTTCACGATCGCGTGGCCTTTGGCGGCACGCTGCTGGCCATCGGAGTTGCCTACTGGTACCTGGCGGAGTTTCCCATGCGCGCCGGCGAGCCTTGGGCCTGGTGGACGTTCTGTGTCTCCGGGGTCTGCGGCTTTGCCAGTTTCCTCTGCTATTTGAGCTTCGGCTACCTCGACAACTGGCATGGCATCGCGACTCTATGCCTCCTGCCCGTGTATCTGGCGGGCCTGTGGCGCGCGCGGCCCGCGAGAGTCGATTGCCGCGATATGTGGAGGCCCGGTCAACCGGCCGGCCTGGGACGATGGGCTTTGGGATTCCTCGCCACAGGGATCATAGCCGCCGGCGTAACCATCATGGTGGTGGGAATGACCGGCGTATTCGTCCCCCAGGACCTCGCTTACATGCACATGACGCGGGCGGATCTTCAGAGCATTTCTCCCCGGCTGGTGCCGGTGATCGCCCATGACCGCGCAGGATTTGGCGGGGGGCTATTCTCCACGGGGATCATTCTGTTGTTCATTTCCCGCCAGGCGCCCCTGACGAAGAGTCTGGTGCAGACTGTCGCTCTGATGGGCCTCGTGGGGTTCGGGGCGGCTCTCGGTGTCCACCCGGCCATCGGCTATACCGATACGGTTCATCTCGCCCCCGCCTATCTCGGCTGCCTCCTGTTCGTCGCGACGGTAGTCCGGCTGGCTCACGAGCGCCGTGCGCCGCCTCCGGGGATACCGGCGGCGGGGCGGAATCGCACGGACGGCGCGGCTCTGCCGTAGACGTTCTACACAAAATATAGTAGAGTGCCTACATAATGAGCCGGCCGCCCTCGCGCGTGGAGCTGCTGCAAGGCACGCTCGACCTTCTCATCCTGCGCACCCTCGTTGCGGGACCCACGCACGGGCACGCGATCGCCAAACACATTCAGCGGACCTCCGAGGACCTGCTGCAAGTGGAGACCGGCTCTCTGTATCCGGCGCTGCACCGGCTGGAGGCGAAGGGCTGGATCGCGGCCTCGTGGGAGCTGTCGGACAAGGGCAAGCGCGCCCGGTACTATCGCCTCACGCCGCTCGGGCGGAAACAGCTCGCGGCCGAACAATCGAAATGGGAGGCGTTCTCCCGCGCCATGGGCCTGATACTGCAGCCCGTCGATCAGGAGGGACAATGAACGCGTTTTTTCGCAAGCTGCGCTGGCTGGCGGAGCGGCGTAACAAAGAGACCGAACTGCGCGAGGAGCTCCAGTTCCACCTGGAGGAGGAAGCGGAACGGCGTCAGGCGGAGGGCCAGGCCGGCGAAGAAGCCCGCCGGGCGGCACGCCGCGAGTTGGGCAACCTCACCCTGGTCGAGGAGAACACCCGCGCCATGTGGGGATGGACTGTCCTGGAGCAGCTCGGGCAGGATCTGCGCTTCGCCTTCCGGACCATGGCCGCCAACCGGCTGTTCACGCTGCTGGCGATCGCTTCGCTGGCGCTGGGAATCGGGGCCAACACGGCAATCTACAGCTTCATGGACGCCATCCTGCTGCGCTCGCTGCCGGTCGCCGATCCCCAGTCGCTGGCCATGCTGAACTGGCATGTCGGTTATCGTATCGTGCGCGGCAAGGCCGCCGAAGAGCGCGACTTCGTCATGCACGGCATGAGCGGCAGCACCTGGGACGAGGACAAGCCGGGAATCACGAGCAACATTTTCCCCTATCCGGCATACGAGCTTTTCCGGAAATACGACTCGGTCTTCTCCGTCGTGTTCGCCCACTATCCCTCCTGGCAGGTGATGAGGGTGAACCTGGCGATCAAGGGGCAAGCCGGCATCGCCACCGGCGACTACGTCTCGGGCGACTATTTTCGGGGCCTCGCCGTCCCTCCGGCCGCCGGGAGGCTGGTCCTCCCCGACGACGACCGGCCGGGCGCTCCCGCGGTGGCAGTGGTCAGCTATGCGTTCAGCCAAAGCCGTTTCGGCGGAGCGGCCAACGCGCCCGGCCAGCAGATTCTGATCGATAACCTGCCGTTCACCGTGGTGGGGGTTACGCCACCCGAGTTCTTCGGCGTCGATCCGGCATCGGCTCCCGACGTCTGGCTGCCGATGCACACCAATGAATTGATGGGCGCGGCCCATCAGTTCGGCTTTCGGCCCGAGGGGTACCTGGATAAGAACTACTATTGGGTCGAGGTCCTGGGCCGGCTGCGTCCCGGTGTCAGCCTGGCGCAAGCTCAGTCGGTGCTGGCCCCGGCGTTTCACCAATGGGTGGCCGGCACCGCGTCCAATGACCGGGAGAGGGCCCACCTTCCGGCGCTGGTGGTCAAGGAAGGCGGCGGAGGGCTGGACACCCTGCGCCGACGCTACTCGCAGCCGCTGTATGTGCTGATGGCCATGGTGGGACTGATCCTGGCGCTGGCGTGCGCCAATGTCGCCAACCTGCTGCTGGCGCGCGCCGCAGCCAGGAGGCGGGAGATCGCTCTACGCCTGAGCGTGGGCGCGGGCCGGATGCGCATCGTGCGGCAACTGCTCACAGAAAGCGTCCTGCTGGCGTCGCTGGGCGGCGCTTTGGGGGTATTGTTCGCACTCTGGGGAATCCGCTTCCTGACGGTGCTGCTGGCCAACGGCCGGGCGAACTTCACCCTGCACGCGGAGTTGAATTGGCACGTGCAGGGTGCGGCGGCAGCCCTATCCTTTCTTACGGGCATCCTGTTCGGCCTGGCTCCGGCGCTGGCGGCCACCCGCGTGGATATCCTGCCCGCCCTGAAGGCCACGTGGGCGGGCGGGCCGGAGGCGCGGCGCGCTTTCCGGCGCATCAGCCTGAGCCACGCCCTGGTGGTGTCGCAGATCGCCATTTCGCTGCTGATGCTGGTAGCCGCCGGCCTCTTTGTGCGCACGCTTTCGAACCTGGAGTCGATCCAGCTCGGATTCAATCGCGAGAACGTGCTGCTGTTTCAATTGGACGCCCGGAAGGCGGGACACCAGGACCCGGAGATTGCCGCCTTCTATGGAGATTTGCGCAAACGGTTCGCCGCGATTCCCGGCGTGCGCGACGCGAGCCTCTCGGAAGATTCGCTCCTCCAGGCCGGGACCGGACTGCCCATCAGCCTGCCCGGCGCGCCGCCCGGCAATGGCGACCGGCTTCTGAACGTTGGGCCGGCGTTCTTCCGGACCATGCAGATTCCACTCCTGGCCGGCCGCGATTTCCAGGAAACCGACCGGCCCGGCGTGCCGGCCGTGGCGGTCATCAACAGAGCCTTTGCCCAGGCCAATTTCGGCGATCGGAACCCGCTGGGGCAGCACCTGATCCTGTGGAAAGACGACCGCCCCGCGCGCGACATGGAGATTGTCGGGGTAGCGGGGAACGCGCGCTACGGCAGCCTTACCGAGGATGTTCCGCCGCTCGTGTATATGCCGTATAACCAGGGCTACCCGCATCCGGATCAAATGGTGTACGCGCTGCGCACGGCGGGCGACCCGCTCCGGTACGTCCCCTCCGTGCGCGAAATCGTGCGCCAGGCGGACGCGCAGGTGCCCCTGTCGGAGGTCCGAACCCAGGCGGCGGACATCGACCAGACGATCGCCCAGGAGATCACCTTCGCCGAGTTATGCAGCGGCTTCGCCATCCTGGCGCTGGCGATCGCCTGCGTAGGCCTTTACGGCACGGTGGCCTACAACGTGGCTCGGCGCACCGGCGAAATCGGCATCCGCATGGCGGTGGGGGCGCAGCACGGCCGCCTGGTCTGGATGGTCCTTCGCGAGGTCCTGATGCTGGCCGCCGTGGGGATGGCCATCAGCGTGCCGGTGGCGCTGGGCGCCTCGAAGTTGGTCGGGTCCTTCCTTTTCGGGCTGAAGCCCAACGATCCGCTGACCCTGGCGCTGGCGATGGCCACGCTGCTGGGGGCTGCGCTTCTGGCCGGTTACGTGCCTGCGCGAAAGGCGTCGCGCATTGATCCCATGATTGCGCTGCGGCACGAATAGGGGGCCCGGCAGCCGGTAAAGAACTCGGCCGGAAGCGCCGATATGAGAAGTATGCAGGAGAGGCGCACGGAAATCAGAATGTTATGCGCGGACATGGTGGAAGTCCGCTGGGAGGACAATGCAGGCAAAGCGAAGCGGGACACGGCGCTGCTGGAAGACATATCGGCGTCCGGGGCGTGCCTGCAATTGGAAACGCCGTTGCCGCTGGGAGTGGCAATCCACTGGGATAGCCCCAAGCAGAAGTTCTCGGGCTATGTGCGGTATTGCGTTTACCGCGAGATCGGATATTTCATCGGCGTGCAGTTCCAAGCCACCACGAGATGGTCGAAGAAGACGTACCGGCCGCAGCACTTGCTGGACCTGGAGCGCCTGGTGGCCCACTCGAAAAAGTGAATCCGGAGCCGCGCCGGTTGGCCGGCGTTCATCGGCGGCTCAAGATCGGGCCCCCTGGCGGTACAACTCCGGATAGCCCTCCCGCATCTCGCGCGCCTCGGCGCGCGCCGAGGCGATCTGAATCAGCGGGCCCTGCCCCATCCCCGGACAGTAGCGCGCGGTCTTCTTCCATTCCCGGCGGCTCTCTACCAGCTCCGGCCAGAAGGGAAAGATGCGGCACTGCGTCGGCTTGGCGGGATGAATCGAGCAGCCGCCGTCCCGCAGGAAGTGGCAGTGGGCATCGCGCGGCACCCGCAGCCGCCGCTGATTGCGCGTGCGATAGACGTATTTCTTTTCAAATGCCGCCGCCGGCATCCCTAAGAATTCGGCCGCGCGCACCAGATCGGCTTCGGTCAAATAAACAAAGCCCCGCTGGCGGCAACACTCGGTGCATCCCGGCTGGCAGGCAAAACGCAAACCCTCGGCCATTTTGTACCATTATGCTCCGAGTAGTCTGGCCGGTGCCCTCCCTCAACTCATAATGTAGTGCAGACCTCGGCGGGAGAAAGCTAAACGCCACTCATCCCCGGCACGCCGCCCAGAGTCTTTGCCAGCCTCACGGCCCGCAGAATCGCTCCGGCCAGCGCTTCGGCGGCGGCCACGCCGAGAATGTTGATATCGGCCGTGCGGTCGCCGAGCGAGAGCGCGAAGGCGATGTCGCCATCGACCATGGTGTTCACGGGGTAGATGGTGCGGGCCATGCCCAGGCCGGCGAATTGCGCCAGCTTGGTGGCCTCGACTTTGGAGAGCTTCGCGTTGGTGGCGATCACCGCCAGCGTCGTGTTGTGAGGCGCGCCGCCCAGCGTGGGCGCGGCCCGCTTCATCTGCTCTTCGGTATTGACGAACTCGCGGCTGTCGGGGGACTGGCGCGCGCCGGCGACGATTTTGCCGGTGGCGGGATCGCGCACATCGCCGAAGGCGTTGACGGCCGCGAGAGCCGCCACCAGCACCCCGCCGGGCAGGGCAACGGTGAAACTGCCGATGCCCGACTTCATGGCCTGCTTCATGCCCAGGAGTTTGCCCACGGTGGCGCCGGTGCCCGCGCCGACGCATCCTTCCGCTACGGCATCGGCCGAGGCCGCGGCGGCCGCGGCTTCGCCCATGGCCAGCCCGGGATGGACGTTGGACTTGCCGATCCCCAGGTCGAAAAGAATGGCCGCGGGCACGATGGGAATGTGCTCGCCGCCGAAAAAGTAGCCCACGCCGCGGCGCGCCAGGTAGCGGCGCACTCCCGAGGCCGCTTCCAGGCCGAAGGCGCTGCCCCCGGCCAGCAGAATGCCGTGCACCTGGTTGGTGAGGTGCAGCGGATGGAGGGTGTCGATCTCCTGGGTGCCGCTGGCCGAGCCGCGGATGTCCACTCCGCCCACGGCGCCCTGCTCGCACAGAATCGCGGTGCAGCCGGTAATCGCCTGGTAATCCGAAACGTGCCCGACGCGAATGCCGGCGATGTCGGTCAGTCCTTTCACCGCGTGTTTCCAGTTCGTATGGTAGCATCGGAGAGCGGGGACCGGCCTACTTGAAAGAGTTTGTTCTGGCAGCTCAGGAGTTCTTCCTGCTCGCGGGGAGGGCCCTGCGAAACATCTTTCGCACTCCTCACTACGGGGCCGATATTTTCCTCCAGATGGACACCATAGGCGTGGGCAGCATTCCTATCGTGGTGCTGGTCGGCTTCTTCAGCGGCGCGGTCATGGCGCTGCAAATGTCGCGCGCCTTGCGGACTTACGGGCAGGTGGGCAAGACCGGCACGCTGGTGGCCATCACGCTGGTGCGCGAGCTGGGGCCGGTGCTGACGGCGCTGATGGTGGCGGGGCGCAACTCTTCCGGCATGGCCAGCGAGTTGGGCTCCATGAAGGTGACCGAGCAGATCGACGCCATGCGCGCGCTGGGCACCGACCCGGTGCAGAAGCTGGTGACGCCGCGGCTCATCGCCACCGCCACCATGCTGCCGCTGCTCACCATCATCGCGGATTTCGTGGGCATCTTCGGCGGCTGGGTGATCTCCTATCTCTTCCTGGGCCTGGGCACCAGGCAATACTGGAGCACCGCCTGGCGCGCTTTGGAATGGAACGACGTGGCGCAAGGGCTGCTCAAGCCGTTCGTGTTTGCGTTCCCCATCGCCCTGATCGGCTGTTATTACGGCCTGCGCGCCGCCGGCGGCACCCAGGGAGTGGGCCGCGCCACTACCCAGGCCATGGTTACCGCTTCGGTGCTGATCTTTATTCTCACTCTGATCATCGCCCAGATATTCGTCAGCAGCGCCACATCCTGATGCCCGAGAATTCCCAGCCGTCGATTCTTCGCTTCGAACACGTCACCGTCTCGTTCGAGGGCGTGGAGGCTCTCTCCGATGTGTCGTTCGACGCCGGCGAAGGCGAATCGCGCGTGATTCTGGGGGCCGCGGGCAGCGGCAAGACGGTGCTGCTGAAGACGGCGCTCGGTCTGGCGAAGCCCGATTCCGGCAAGGTTTACGCTTTCGGACGCGACATCACGGGCCTGCCGGAGCACGCGCTGTTCGAGATTCGCAGCAAGATCGGCATGCTGTTCCAGGAGAGCGCGCTGTTCGATTCGCTCACCATCGAAGAGAACGTGGCGTATCCGCTGCAGAATCAAAAATCCATCCACTGTCCCGCCGCCGAGGTCCATACGCGTGTGGAGCAGGCGCTGAACTTCGTGGAGTTGGGCGAGACCCTGGAAAAGTATCCCAGCGAACTTTCGGGCGGCATGCGCCGCCGGGCCGCCATTGCGCGCGCCGTGGTGACCGAGCCGCCGCTTATGCTGTACGACTCGCCCACCGCCGGTCTGGATCCGATTACGGCGCAGACCATCATGGCCCTGCTGATCAAGGAGCGGGACACCACCCACACCACCACGCTGGTGGTGACCCACCGCTATCAGGACGGAAATCTGATTGCAAATTTCCGCTACAATTCGGAGCGTAGGGAACTGGAGCCGGCGCGTAACGGGGCGCGAAGGAGCGCGCGGACCACCTTCATGGTGCTGCGGGAAGGCCGCTTGATCTTCGAGGGCGATCAGGACCGGCTGGAAGCGTCGCCGGATCCGTACGTGAAGAAGTTCGTCAAGCCGCGGGTATAACATGGCGGATCGCAGCAAAGTACGCTGGTCGCAGTTGAAGGTGGGCATCGTCGCGCTCGCGAGCTGCCTGATTCTGGCGGTGCTCGTGTTCCTGCTCACCAGCTCGCGCGGGCTCTTCCGGCGCGACGTGCTGCTGTTCACGTACATGGACGACGCCTCCGGCATGGGGGACGGCTCGCCGGTGCGCCTCAACGGCATCACCGTGGGGTACCTGGACAAGCTGGAGCTGACCAATTCCCGCGACCCGAAACGCACCGTGCGCTTCGATATGCGCGTGCAGGCGCAATACCTGAACGACATCCCGGTGGATTCGGTGGCGGGCATCAGCGCGGCCAACCTGCTGGGAGACAAGTTCGTCAACATCACCAAGGGGAAGAGCCCGCAGCACGTCCAACCCGACGCCGAGCTGGCCTCGCTCCAGGCGCAGGATATTCCCGAGCTGATGGCGCAGAGCGCCAACCTGCTGCAATCGTTTCAGGGGGTGGTGACCCGCGTGGACAATCTGCTGGCGGGCGTGGAAGCGGGCAAGGGTAATATCGGAAAGCTGATCAAGGACGAACAACTGTACAACACACTCAACAGCATCGCCTCGGAAGGGAACAACCTGCTGTCCGACGTGCGTACGGGCAACGGCACGCTCAGCAAGCTGCTCTACGACGATTCGCTGTATCAGGAGCTGCGCTCTCCGGTGAAGCGCATCGATTCCATCCTGGCGGATCTGCAGGCCGGTCAGGGCACGGCGGGCAAGCTCATGCAGGACCCGGCGCTGTTCAACGACGCCCACCAGTTGCTGGGCGAGATGCAGAAACTGGTGGCGGACGTGAACGCGGGCAAGGGGACCGCGGGCAAGCTGCTCAAGGACGAGCAACTGCACCAGCGCATCCAACAACTGGTGGCGAAGCTGAGCGGCACGCTGGACAAGATCGACGCGGGCCAGGGCTCGCTGGGGCAATTCATCGTGAACCCGCAGCTTTACGAAGCGCTCACCGGGGTGACGCGCGAATTCCAGTCGCTCGCCAAGGACATGCGGGCCAATCCCAAGAAATTCCTCACCATCCGGCTGGTCCTGTTTTGAACGCGCGCAAACTCCTGGTGGTGAATGCCGACGACTTCGGCTTCACGCCCGATGTGAACCAGGGGATTGTGGAGGCGCATCGCGGCGGCATTCTGACGGCGGCCACGCTGATGGCCAATGGTGCGGCCTTCGACGATGCGGTGCGGCTGGGGCGCGAGGTCCCGGCACTGGATATAGGGTGCCACCTGGTGCTGGTCGGCGGCCGGTCGCTGGTTACCGGACGGCCGCTGCCGCCGACGGTGCCGCAGTTGCTGGGGGCGATGGCGCGGTGCGAGATCCGGATATACGAAGAGCTGGCCGCGCAAGTGCGGCGCATCGTCGAGGCGGGAATCCGGCCGACGCACCTCGATACGCACAAGCATACCCACCTGGCGCCGCCGGTCCTGGAAGCGGTGGCGCGCCTGGGCGCGGAGTTCGGGATTCGCTGGGTGCGCCGCCCGTTCGATTTTCCCGGGAGCGGCGCGGGCGCCACGGCGCCCCGCATGAAGCGCCTCGCCAGCGCCGGGCTCGGCTTGGTGCAGAAGAGGTTCGATGGCGTCCTGGCGAAGCGGGGGTGCCGCACCACCGACCACTTCGCGGGCTTCCAGATCACCGGCCGCTGGCGCACGGCCGGGCTGGTGAAACTGCTGAGCGCCATGCCTGCCGGGAGCACTGAGCTGATGTGCCATCCCGGGCGCTGCGGCGACGCGCTGCGTCAGGCGCACACGCGGCTGAAGGAGAGCCGCGAGCGCGAGCTGGAAGCGCTGCTGGCGCGCGAAACCCGCGACGCGCTGGAGGGGAACGGCATCGAGCTGGTGAATTACGGCGGGCTGCCATGACGGCCACTATACTCAAAGCATGTCCGGCCGGCTCTACGTGGTGGCGACGCCTATCGGCAACCTGGAAGACATGACGTACCGCGCGGTGCGCGTGCTGCGGGAGGCGGACGTGATCGCGTGCGAGGACACGCGGCAGACGCGCAAGCTGCTGGACCATTACGGCATACGCGCGCCGGCCGTCAGCTATCACGAACACAACGAGACGGAGCGTGCCGGGGAGCTGGCGGCGCGCCTCGTGGCGGGCGCGGTGGTGGCGCTGGTGAGCGATGCCGGGACGCCGCTGGTGTCGGACCCGGGATACCGGCTGGTGCGGGCGGCCATCGAGAACGGCATTCCCGTCGAGCCCGTGCCGGGCGCTTCGGCGGCGCTGGCGGCGCTGGCCGCTTCGGGACTGCCGACCGACGCCTTTCACTTCGGCGGGTTTCTGCCGTCCAAACCGGGAGCGCGGGCCAGGGCGCTGCGCGCGCTGGCGGAGGAACCAGCGACCCTGATCTTCTATGAGGCGCCGCACCGCATCCTGGAGACGCTGGAGGCCATCGAGCAGACCCTGGGAACGCGGCCGGTGGTGCTGGCGCGGGAGCTCACCAAGCTTCATGAGGAGTTTCTGCGCGGCACCGCGGCGGAAATTCGCGGACAACTCGCGGCGCGAGATGCGCTGAAGGGGGAGATTACCGTGCTGATCGGCAAGGCCACGGGGCCACCGCCGGACGATACCCCGCTGGACGCCGCCGTCCATGCCCTGGTGCGCGCGGGCACGCCGCGCATGGCCGCCATTAAGGAGGTGGCGCGGCGGCGCGGCCTTTCCAAACGCGAGGTCTACGACCGGTTACTCCGGGAAGGATAGCGGCCGGACCGGGGGGTCCGGGGCGGACGAGGCGTCCGCCCCGCGGGCCCCCCAAAAAAAAAGCCGCCCCCGGAAGGGCGGCTTGCTTTCGATCGAAAAAACGGAATCAGACGCGACGGATTCGCCGTAACGAGGCCAGCAGCAGGAAGCCACCTCCGGCGAGCAGATACGTGAGCGGCTCGGGAACCGCGGCCGGGACCTCTTCGCGGAAAGTATTGGAGATACTGACCACGGCCCCCCCGGCTGCTGTGTACTGGTCGGAAACGTGAAGCGCGGTTTCGGCCGTCGTGATCGGGTTACCCGGGTTGCCAGGTACGGACGTCAGTGAGCCGATCGTCACCCCCGCCTCCGAGAACACCGTCTTCAGGTTGCTCGGCGTGCCTGTATTCGACGGGTTCGAGATATCTCCGGAGACGCTGGTGATCAGTTCCGTGGGGCTTAGCGTCAGATCTATGGCGACATCATAGGAGACCGTGAAGTCTGCCAGGAAGTTCCCGTTAAACGTCACGGTGTGAAAATCCAGGGCGCCGAGGGGCTGTACCTGCAATCGCAGTGTCGCGTCGGTCGGAATGGCACCCATATTGAAATTCGAGTAGATTTTGTCCTGTTGCTCACAGGCGAAGCCGCTCACCGAAAATGTCGAGAACGGGACAATCAGGTCGTTGGCACTGCCCGTAACGCCGGCCGCAGCCGAGCACTGACCCACGGGCGGCCCTAACACTGGGCTCGCCGACAGGACGCTCACGCCGGCTAGTAAAACCGCAGCCATGCACAAAAGCGCTTTTTTCATTTGTCTCCTCTCCGATAAGTAACCTTCCCCCCTCTGGGGATGTTCAAGATTACCCTGAGATTCCCGCTCAAGTAAAGAACCCGCAACTCTTGGATGGTGCTATGATGCAACCTTCCAGAGCTTTTTTGTGGCTGTCCTTACGTTGTTTCCGCGCCTTGTGTTTAACAGCACGGGGCTGCTGCTGCTGGCCGCCTTGTGCCGGGCACAGGAGAGCTTCGACCGCACCGTGGAACGCGCGCGCAGCGCCTTTGAAGTTCCAGGTATCGCCGTGGCCGTGGTGCAGGATGGCAGGGTCATCCTGGACAAGGGTTACGGAGTGCGGAAGCTGGGTGAACCCGCGCCCGTAACGCCGCATTCGCTCTTCCGCATCGCTTCCAATACCAAGGCATTTACCGCGGCCGCGCTGGCCATGCTGGTGGACGAGGGGAGGCTGCGGTGGGACGACCGGGTGATCGACCACCTGCCCGGCTTCCAGATGTACGACGCTTACGTCACACGCGAAATCACCGTGCGCGACCTGCTGGTGCATCGCAGCGGCCTGGGGCTGGGCGCGGGCGACCTGCTGTTCTGGCCTTCGACCGACCTGAGCCGCGAGGAGATCGTCCGCCGCCTCCGCTTTCTGCCGCCGGCCGCGAGCTTCCGCAGCCGGTATGCGTACGACAACCTGCTCTACCTGGTGGCCGGACAGCTCATCCCGGCAGTTACCGGAGAGAGCTGGGACGAGTTCGTTAAGCAGCGCATTTTCGCGCCGCTGGGGATGGCCTCCACCAATGCCAGCACGGGGGCGCTGCTGGCGGCCGAAGATGTGGCCGCGCCGCATGCGCACGCCGAGGGGAAGCTGGTGGCGCTGCCGCAGGCGGACCACGACAATAACGCGCCGGCCGGCTCCATCAACTCATGCGCCAGCGACCTGGGTAAGTGGGTGACGGTGCAGTTGAACCGGGGCGAGATCGCGGGCGGGCGGCTGTTCAGCGCGGCGCAATCGAAAGAGATGTGGTCGCCCCAGACCATCATGCCCATCGAGGATCTTCCCAAGGGATCGCCGGCGGCTCTGGAGGCGCTCCAACCGAACTTCTACGCCTACGGGCTAGGCTGGACGCTGCGCGACTATCGCGGCAAGAAACTGGTCTACCACACGGGCACCCTGGCCGGCTATGTTTCGCGGGTGACTATGGTGCCGGATCTCAAGCTGGGCATCGTGGTGCTGACCAACCAGGAGGAGACGGGAGCCCATGCGGCGGTGACCTTCACCATCCTCGACCGCTACCTGGGCGCGCCGGAGACGGATTGGGTGACGGCCTTCCAGGAAGCGGCGAAGCAGCAGGCCGCGGATAGCGAGCGGGCGGTGAACCGGGCCGCCGGTAAGCGGAACGCGGATTCCCGTCCCTCGATCGCGCTGTCGGCGTACGCCGGAAGGTATCGCGACCCGTGGTACGGCGACGTGATCGTTGCCGAGCAGGGCGGCAAGCTGACCATTTCCTTCACCCATACCAGGCAGCTTACCGGCAGCCTGGAACACTGGCAGTACGACACCTTTGTGGCGCGCTGGCGGGACCGGACGCTGGCGGCGGACGCGTACGTGACCTTCTCGCTCGGAGGGGACGGCTCCGTTTCCCAAGTGAAGCTGGCGCCGGTATCGCCCATGACCGATTTCAGTTTCGACTTTCAGGACTTACTGCTGAAGCCGGTAGCGGCGAACACGCCGCCCAGATAGGCCCGCCAAGACCAACAGCGCCGTGGCCAGCAGGACCAGCGTCGAGGGCTCGGGCGTGGCGGTGCTGTCGATCTCGATGGGGGTAAAGGTGGGCAGTACATCGAACAGCGCCGGATTCTTCCCCGGCGTCCATCCGCCAACGTTTCCGGTCACCGCGAAGTTGTCGTTCAGGGTGACCAGGAAGTGGCCCACCACGGTGCATCCCGCCCCATCGGGCGTCAAAGCACAGCCGGGGAGTAGCGGAGGAATGCCCTCGTGTTCGCCTATTTCGGGATCGCCCGGCGGCTCGCCCGGCGGCTCGGCGTTCACCCCGGAAAACGATATGGTGAGAAGACCGTTGGCGGGCGCGTAAGCCACCGCGCAGCCCAGGAAGAACGGGTTTGCGGCATTGCAGTTGAATGCGCCCTGGATGGTGGCGTCGCTGAGCCCCGCCACGATTTGCGTCTGAAATACCAGCGCAGTGATAAACCCCCCGGTGCCGTTGAAGAAGCCGAACAGGCCGCCGCCATTGACCGGGTCCGGGCTGAAGTTGATGCCGGTACCGATGGCTTGACTGAGGCTGCCCGCTTCGACCGACATCGATGGGTCCTTGATAGGGCCGGCCCATGCGGCCATTGACAGGAAAACCAAGCCCGCCACTAACTGCTTAGACAACATCCGAGTAATTCCTCCCCAAGGTATTTACAGTTGTTGATTGTTAATCCTTACTCACCCAATGGAACAGCGTCAATCCGGTTTTGGCGCTTTTCTGAAGTTCCGGTACCGGGTACTAACGTACCGGCGCCAGAGGTTGCTTGTCAGTATCCTTCTGCGTCAGTTCCTTCTGTAGCTTCTCGAATTCTTTTGTTTCCCGCAGCGCTTTCAGCTCGGGATCGCTCTCGGCTTCCTTCAATGAGTAGCCGTTCAGCAAGGCTTCCCGGAGGCTTGCCGCCGCCTCGGAGGTCCGTTTCGCAAGGGCGTGTACGGTGGCCTCCTTATACATCAAATCATTATCTTTATTGTCGATTTGCCGGGCTTGCCGGATGAATACCAAAGCCCGGCTGGCGTCCCCGTTCTTGGCGTAGCAGATGGCCAGGGTTCCCAGGGCTTCGACATTGCGGGGATTGACCTGGAGGCTGGCGCTGGCCAAAGCGATCGCCTGGTGGTAAGTGGCCGCGGCCTTATCCCGTTGTCCGGACCAGCGATAGGCGTCCGCCAGGTCCACGCGAAAGGCGGCGTCGTTGGGGTTCTTCGCCACGGCGGTCTCAAACATGGCCGACGCTTCCGCGTAGCGGCCCAAGAAGAAGTAAGTGACTCCCACTTGCGAGTAGTAACGCGGCCTGGGATCGAGCGCGATGGCTCTCTGGAACGCCGGGATGCAGGCGCTCCACTGTCCCAGGCGGTAGTAAACCGCGCCGGTGTTGGCCCATCCGGTGGGTATCTCCGGTTCGAGCCTGGTAACCTGCCGATACGCCTCGAGCGCGCGGGCGTTCTCCCCGGACAGGAAGCACGCCTGTCCGAGGAAGTTGTGATTGGCCCAAAAATAAGGATTGACGCGAATGGCCTCTTGAAAAGCGGCGATCGCCTTCCGCTGTTGGCCGGCCTTGCGGTAGGCTTCTCCCAAGCGGCGCAGTGCTTCATCGGAATTGGGCGCCAGGCGGAGCGCCTGCTCCAGTTCGGCGATGCCTTCGGCGGTTTTCCCGGTGGCGGTGTACGCGCTGCCCAGGGAGAAATGCACCTCCGGCAGGCTGTCGTTCAGCCGCTCGGCCCGTTCCGCGGCGCTGACCGCTTTTTGCACCCAGAGACTCTCTTTGGTCGTGTCGAACATGAGCAGGCTGGCATCGGCTTCCCCCGCAAATGCCAGGGCGAATCCGGGGTCGCGCTGGTGAGCCTGCGCGAAAAGGTCCAGGGCATCCTGCAGATCCTTCTGGCCGCGCTTGCCGCGCAGCAGGTTGCGGCCCTTGAGGTAGATGTCGTAGGCCCCAATGTCCTCGGTGGGCCGCATGGCGGCGCGCGCCAGCTCGTCGCCGCCGGGCTTGATCGTCAGGGACTTGAAGACCGCGGTGAACATCTGGTCTTCCAGGGTGAGCAGATCCTGGCGCACTCCCGGGAACTCCCGGTGCAGCAGCGCGGCCCCCTGCCCGCTGACATCGTCCAGGGTGAGGATGATCGAGACCTTGTCTCCCGAGCTCTGCACCGTACCCCGCAGCAGCAGCGTCACGCCCAAGGCATGAGCGATCTTGCGCGGATCCCGCTGCCGGCTCAGGGCGCCCGCCACCGCGTTACCGGAGGCGACATAGACATTTTTCAACCCCGCGAGCTTGGCCGAAAGAGCATCGGCAACCCCGTCGGCCAGGTACTTGAGTGCTCCATCGCCCACGGAAGTGAGGGGCAGAACCGCCATGCGATGCGCGATCTCTCCGGGCGCCCCCGCCGCGGGGGATCCCGCCGGGGTGCGCAGCACAAGATGCCGCGCGCCGGGGAGTACAAACGCTATGGCGGCGATGAGGGCCAGCGCGGCGCCGGCCAGCCACCAGCGCCGCGCGGGCCGCGGAAGGCGAATGGCCGGCGAGGCCGCTTCGGGGCGAGCCACCGCGGGAGCCTGGTGCGCGTCGAGGTCCTGCGCAATCTCGCGGGCGCTTTGATACCGTTTGGCGGGCTCTTTTTCCAGGCACTTCAGGATGATTTCCGCGATGTAGTCCGGCAATTCCGGACAGGCCGCTCGCGGGTCGCGTGGCGTCTTCATGACCCGCTGGTACATGAGCTGGATGGCCGACTCGCCGCGGAAGGGAATATCCGCGGTGAACATTTCGTACATGATCAGCCCAAGGGAATACAGATCGGCGCGATGGTCCACCTCGCCGGCCTCCACCTGCTCGGGGGACATATAGCGCGGAGTGCCCACGATCTGGCCGGTGCGGGTCATCATGGTCGCTTCCGACTCCAGCGATTTGGCCAGGCCGAAATCGGATATGTAGACCGTGTCGTTGCGATCGATCAGGATGTTCTGCGGCTTGAGATCGCGGTGCACTACGCCCTCGTTGTGGGCGGCTTCCAGGGCGGCGCACAACTGGCGGGTGAATTTCAAGGCGCGGTCGAAGCTCAGGCGGCCCTCCTGTTCGATGAGCGCCGCCAGGTCCGGCCCCTCCACGAACGCCATGGTGATGAACTTCACGCCGTTCATGTCGCCCAGGTCGTGTATGCGGAGAATATTCTTGTGCGATACCTTGCTGGCCAGCAGCAATTCCTGTTTGAAGCGCTGCATGGTCTGCATGCTGCGGGCGAGGTCCGGGCGGACCAGCTTGAGGGCCACGGTGCGTCCCAGCTCGGAATCGTGGGCTTTGTAGACGGCGCCCATGCCGCCCTGTCCCAGCAGGGCTTCGATGCGGTACCGCGATCCGAAGGAGCTTCCCGGCGGCAAGGCGCCCGCGGGCGCCGCTTCTGGCGGCAGCGGCGCATCCTCGGGCGGCGTCACCAACCCGGCCGCCATTTGCGGACCGCTGGCCGGGGCCATTGCCGCCGCCGCGCCTCCCATGCCGCTGAGCACCATGGTCTCGGCGTCGACCGGTACCGGCAAGCTATGCCCGCACTTGCCGCAATACGTCTGGTGCTCGGAATTGGCGGCGTGACAACTGGGGCAGAGCATGGCAGCTTCCTGGAGTACGGCTCTTTAACAAGAGTAACCGTCCATTATGATACAGCGGACTCCTGTCCGCAATGTGAAAAGAATGTGAAATACACGGGCTCACCCGTATCCCGATAAGCACAATTCGCGGGAATTCCCCGCCCTTCGAGCGGGCGAAACCTCACCTTACGGCAAGGGTGACGCGGTCCTGGCTTTGCCAGCTTCCGATGCGCACCACCACGGGTACCGCCGGGCCGGGAGTGACGCCCGGAGGAACGATCGCGTTGATTTGCGTCAAGCCGGCAATAAAAGACGGTGCGCCGCCGCTGTATGCGACCTTCGCGTCGAGACCGCCGATCGAAACCGTAACCGATTGGGCGAGCGGCGGCGCCCCGGGGGTTATGGCGCCATCCGCGCTGGCGGGCGTGGTGGCGCCGCCGCCCGTGCAGTAAATCGACACGAAGGAGCCGCGCGCCGCCGGGTTGGCAGCCGTGTTGACGGAATAGCCGGAGCCGTCGAAGTTCAGGATCGCGCCGGCGCCATGGCCGGAATTATCCAGCGTGAAGATGCCCGGCGCGGCATCCTGCACGGGAACCTGCACCGTGTTGGAAGCCGCGCTCTGAAAGGTCACCTGCACCTGCGTGCTGGATTTGCCGCTGGCGAAATAGGGCACCACGGCGTTGATCTGCGTTCCCGAAACAAAAGTCAGCGGCGCCGCGACGCCATCGAACAGGACCTCGACACCGGCCAAGGTGCTGGTGATGGAACGGCCGTCGGGGCTGAGTTGGTACGCGACCCCGATGGCCGGCCCCATGTTGCTGCCGAACAGCGATACGATCTCCCCCGGCGATACCGGCCCGGTGGCGCCGCTGGCGGCATTCTCGATGCCCGTCAACTGCACGGCCGGCGCCGGCGCAGCCTGCTGGGTGACGGCGAACAGATGCGTGCCCAGGCGAATGTTTCCGCTGCGCGGCGGTCCGGTATTGGCCAGAACGTGATAGGCCAAGCCGCCATTGCCGTTGCCGGAACTGGCTCCCGCGATCTGTAGCCAGCTCACGTCGCTGAACGCGCTCCAGGGGCAGCCGCTACCCGTGGTGACGCCGAGCCGGCCGTCGCTGGCCGCCTGCGGTACGGTAAGGGAGGTGGGCGTGAGCGTGAGATTATCCGGCGAGCCATCCTGGTTGATCTGAAACTGTTGAAGCGGCCCGGCCGAAGAGCCGGCCTGCGCCCGGATCGCGCCGGATCGCGGGGCGACGCACAGATTCGCGGCCACCGTATAGCTCACCGCCCCGTTCAGCGTGCCCGCGGTGTTGGGCGGCACGGTGATGAAAGCCTGGGTGCTGGCGGCCGTCCACGCGCAGTTGGTCTGGACCTGAAAAGTGCCCGTGCCGCCCTGCACGCCGGCGGGCGCTGAGGTGGGCGACAGGGCCAGTGTGCAAACCTGGCCCGGCTGATTGATGGTGAAGGTCCTGGCGCCGTCGTTGGTGACGATCAGGATTTTTCCCTGCCGCGCCGCCGGCTGCAGATTGGCCGCCGCGCTCCAGGTAAACGAGCTGCTTCCGGAGACCTGCGTGGCAGTAGCGCTCGGGCCGAGGATCCACGACTGCGAATCGGTGGAATAGTGCCAGGGGCAGCCATCGGACGTGGTGACGCGGATAACCGAGTCGGGGGAGCCGGACGGGGAGACGTTGATCGCCTGGGCGGGATCGGGCGACACCGAATAGGAGCACGTTTGCGCAAGCAACGGCGCAGCGGCGGCCAGAAACAGCAGCAACTTCATCACCGGTTATAGTAACGCCTGGCGGCAGGCCTTCAATATGGCCACTGCGCCGGGCGTGTCGCCATGGACGCAGATGGTCTGCGCGTTCCCCTCGCGCGCCAGCCGCAGAGCCTGCGCGGCGGCCTCCTGCGGGTCGGTAATGAGCGCGCCCGGGAGCCGGCGCGAGCGCAGCGTGCCGTCGGGCTCGTAGCGGCGGTCGGCGAACCCTTCTCCCGCCACTGCGAGGCCCATGCCGCGCCACACCTCGAGCATGGGGGAGCCTGCCAGGCCGAACAGCGTGGTGTGCGGGTTCCAGCCGGCAACGCCGTGGCCGATGGCGCGCGCCACTTCGGCGTTGCGCACGGCCACGTTATAGAGCGCGCCGTGCGGTTTTACGTGGACGATGGCGGCGCCCAGGCGGCGCACCACGGCCTCGAGCCGCTCGATCTGCTCCCGGACCGTACGTTCGATCTCCCCGGCGGCCATGGGCATTTCGACGCGGCCGAAGTTCGCCCGGTCGGGATACCCCGGATGCGCGCCGATGGCCACGCCGCGCTCGAGCGCGAGGCGCACGGTGCGCTCCATGGTGGCTTCGTCCCCGGCGTGGCCGCCACAGGCGATGTTGGCCGAGCTGATGTGCTCCATCAGCGCTGCTTCGTGCTGGGCGTCTTCCAACTCGCCCATGTCGCAGTTGAGGTCGATGGTCACGGCACGATTCCGCTACACCAAAGCATACAGCCATTCTTCCTGGGCGCGCAGCAGCTCGAGCGCGGTTTCCATGCCGACCTCTTCGAAGCTCACTTCGTCGCGCGGCCGCAGTTGCCCCAGCCTCCAGAAATCGGCTGAAATCACATTGGCGGGTTTGGGATAGCCGCCCGTGGTCTGGTGTTCCACGAAGAGCACGATGGGCTGGCCGTCGGGCGGCACCTGAATCGCACCCAGCGCCACACCTTCGGTGAGCATATGCCCCGCGGGGCTGGGGATGGCCGGGCCGCGCAGGCGCAGGCCCATGCGGTTGGATTCCTCCGCGACCCGGTAGACGCCGGTGTAGAGCTCGCCCGAGAACCAGCCGGCCTGCGGTCCGGGCGTCACGCGCAGCGCGCCGCCGCGGACCATCTCCGGCACGCGCGCCGTCTGGCGTGGGCGCCGCAGGGCGGCGCCGCCGATGGGCAGCGTGTCGCCGGGCCGCAGAGCACGGCCTCCCACGCCGGTCATCAGGTGCGTGGATGCGCTGCCCAACACCAGGGGGACGCCGATACCGCCGCGCACGCAAAGATACGAGCGCGCGCCGGAGCGGGTGGCGCCGCAGCGCACGGTCTCGCCGGCGCGTATCTCGAGGGCGGTCCAGAGCGGGAGGCCGGCCCCGAAATCGGAGCCGGTGAGCGAGATGACGGTGTCCGCGGAGAACTCGAACGCGCCCCCGGCCAGGGTCATCTCCAGCGCCGCGGCGTTCTCGGCATTACCCACCAGCAGGTTGCCGGCGCGCAGCGCCAGCGCGTCGGCGGCGCCCGATGCGGAGATTCCGAAGTGTGCGTATCCGAAGCGGCCCAAGTCCTGGACCGTGGTCAGCATGCCCGGCGAAACCACGCGGATGTGGCTCACCGTGGTTCCTCGCGCAGGGGGACGAAGCGGACATTGTCCCCCATACGCAGCAGCGGCGGCGGCGTGGCGTTGAGATCGAACAGCCGCAGCGGGGTGCGGCCGATGAGCCGCCACCCGCCGGGCGAGGCCAGCGGGTAGATACCGGCCTGGCTGCCGCCGATGGCCACGCTGCCTTCGGGGACATGTTTCCGGGGCGCCGCCAGACGCGGGGTGGCCAACTCCGGCGGCAGCCCGCCGAGATACGGAAAGCAGGTGGAGAAGCCCACGAAGTAGACCAGGTACGCGGCCGCGGCGTGCAACTCCACCACGCGCTCCGGAGCGAGACCGGTGTGGCGCGCGACATCGGCAAGATCGGGGCCGGATTCGCCCCCGTACCGTACCGGGATCTCCACGGTGCGAACCGCTTCGGGGACGGGGTCGCCCGCGCCGTCCAGGCGCTCGCGGATCAGCGCTTCCGTGCGCGCGTGGCTGCGCAGGCGCGGGTCGAAATCGACCAGCACGGAGGTGTAGGCGGGATGCAGGTTCAGGATACCGCGTACGCCTTCGAGAGCGCGCACCAGCCGGCGGACTTGCCGGTGGTTCTCGATTGAGATTTCCTCGCCAAATGAAATCAGGAGCGAGCGGTCGCTCGCCGGCCGGATGGTCACGTCAAGGTGATGTTACCACCGCGCCGGGCGTGTGAGTCCGTCCAATTGTCGCCCGGCGCGAGGAATAGCCGCAGCGCAAGCCGGCTGCGTTCACACGCATGAAGCAAGGCAAATCAGGAACGAGGTTGTTCGAGCACGCTGGGCTCGGAAAACAGCCTGCGCAAGCGTGGCTTCGCCCGGACTGGACGATCCAGGGCCGCCACAAAAGCGCTCCACTGGTCAGCGTCCAATGAAAAGCGGTGCTGGTCCGCAAGAGTCTGTTCCGCTTCCGCACAGGCGCTCCGGATGATGAAGTCCGTCAAACTCTCACCCCGTTCCTCTGCGCCCCGTCGCATCAACTCTTCCTGTTGCGGCGAGGTTCTGAGATTCAAGCGTCTTGATCGGGGTGCTTTCAAAGTTGAGGGCATAATACCATCTTCCGTACGTACATTGTACTCCGTCAACGATGTTCTTGTGTAACATGTTCAGTACGGTGCCTGTCACCAAAGCCGATCCGAATGCGGAGCAGCAGAATGTCTGAGACTGTTGACCCCAGCGCTCCTGCCGGCCGGCTCTCGCCCGTCGAGAAGCTGAACAGCAACCATCGGGTCAAGGCCTTCAAATCCGGCAAGCACTCGCTCGACCTCTTTCTTAAACGTCACGCCTTCAAGAACCAGGAGGCAGGTTCTTCGCAAACGTACATAGTGCAACGGAACGGGTCTGTGGCCGGCTACTATTCACTAACGGTAGGTTCCGTCGATAGACACCACTGCCCTCCCGGCATCACGGCCGGTATGCCTCCCGACTATCCGGTCCCCGTGATCTTGCTGGCACGTCTCGCCGTCGACCGGAGGGAACAAGGTCATGGTCTTGGCAGCGCGCTCCTGAAAGACGCCTTCTACAGAATCGCATCCGCCGCGGAGATCGTCGGGGCGCGCGCTGTGTTGGTCCACGCCATCGATGCACAGGCCAGAGCGTTTTATGAACATTTCAATTTTGAGGAGTTCCCGTCAGGCACTCTGCATCTGATGCTCTCGCTCAAGGATGTCAGGGCAGCAATTGCGTGATAGCCGATGTTACCACCGCGCCGGCACTTACGACCCGGCGTTAGAACGCCCGGTAGGTTGCAGCACTTCGCGCATCTTGGATTGCAGTTGCTCCACGGTGAAGGGCTTGGGCAGCAGGGCGTGCCCTCTTTCCACGACGTAGCTCTGCACCACATGGGTGTTGTCGTAGCCGGACATGTACAGCACCTTCAAATCGGGCTGGAGGGCGGTCAGCTTGTCGGCCAACATGGGACCGCTCAACCCCGGCTGCACCACGTCGGTGATGAGCAGTTCAATGGACTCCTTGTGCTTCTTGTAAAGCGTCAGCGCGTGTTCACCGCCATCCGCCGTCAAGGCGTTATAGCCGAACTGGGTGACCATGGCGCCCACCAGTTTCCGGATGTCCGGTTCATCGTCCACAATGAGGATCGTCTTCTTGTGCCCCGCGGGAACGGCACTCTGTTCAGTAGACATGGCACGTTGATTCTAACGGCGGCTTTGCGCGCTGGCAACCGCTTGTCCGGCGCTCATTGTGCTGCTGCGCACCGTTGGCGGGCGCGACGTTCCAGGACGCTTGCCAGGGCCGCGGTCAGCAGTCCGATTACGCTCAAACCGGCTCCCCACCACACCGAACCGGGGACGTAGCGGAATTCGATGCGATGACTGCCCGCCTCGACCGGTACGGCGCGCACCACGCCCTCGCTCTCCCGGATGGGCACGCGTTTGCCGTCCACCCAAGCCCGCCAGCCGGGGAAATAGGGGTCGCCTTCCACCACCAGCCCGGGACAGGCCAGGTCCGCTTCGATCGCGAACGCGTTGGGGACGCGGGCGGCCATGCGCAAGCGGTCGGCGCCGGCGCAGGGCGCGTCGTGCACGGCCCACAGCGGGTCGGCGATGCGCGGGTCCTGGTACACGTTCAGGCCGCTGCGCGACTGGAATACGGCGCGCTGCGAGGGGTTCGCGGGAGCGCGCGCGATGGTGTAGCGGATGCCCAACAGGCGCGGGGTCTCGGCGTGTCCCAGGATGTCGTGGATATTGAGCGTCAGGCTGGCCAGGTAGCCGCCGTACTGCTCGATGCCGAACCAGTCGCCGAAGTTGTAGGGGACCTCGTCCTGGCCGGCCATCACGCGAAACCAACCGGGCTGGCGCTTGAGGAATTCGGCGATGTCGGCCTGGTCGTCCATCAGCTTGAGATACGACCCGGGCACATCGCGGCGCTCCAAGCGCGGAGGGTTGCTATAAGCTTCCGCCAGGAAGAGCAGCAGGACCGCGGCCACGGCGCCGCGCGGCCGCCAGTAGAGGACTGCCGCCAGGGCCAGCGCCACGGCGGCGATCAGCAGGGCGCGTTGGTCGAGGGGAAAGCGGTGTGTCTGGTAGGCGGCGGCCGCGGCCACGGCGAAGCACGGGAGGCAACACAGCACCGTCCGCGAGCGCCCTCCCTGGCGCCACGCTTCGAGCCCCAGCGCCGCCAGCACGGCCAGTCCGGCCTGGCAAATCACCACGGCAAAGGCGGGATAGCGCGCCTTTTCCACCATGGGGATCAACTCGTAGACGATGCGGTGTACGGGTGTGGCGCTCCCCAATGCAAGCAGCAGTCCGCCCAGTGCCACCATGGCGAAGAGGCGTACTTCCAGCGATCGCCGGCGCAGCACCAGGGCGGCCAGCGCCAGGGTGACGGCCACGATGCCCACGAAGGGATTGGCATGCGCGCCGAGCCCGGGAAACACCATCCCCGGAATTGCCTGAAGGGACGCCGAGTACTTCGCGTGCACGCTGTAGGGGATGCGGTCGTGCCAGCGCAGCGCCTCGGGCGCATCCGCCCAGCGCAAGGCCAGCCGTCCGTATTCCACGGCGGGCAACATCTGCACCGCTGCCACCAGCAGCCACACCACGGTGAAGACCGCCCACTGGCCGGCGCGCCGCGCATACTCCCGCGGGCGCCGCGGCGCGCGTGCCACGTGCCACAGCCACAGCCCTCCCATCAGCGCCGCCGTATAGATGGGGATGTTGTGGTGCCCGCTGCAGAACGCCAGGCCCAGCGCTACGCCGCCCCACGCCGCGCTCGGCCACGGACGCTCGCCGCGGAAAACGCGCGCGAAGAAGAGCAGCACGACGGGCAGCCAGAGAGCGCTCATCGCGAATTGCGGGGCGAGCGAGTAGCCCATGAAGCCGGCGAAAGCGAAAATCGATCCGCCCAGGATCGAGGGCCACACCCCGCACCGCAAATCCCGGCACAGCAGAAAGCCGAACACCGCCGCCAGGAAGCGGATCAGCACCCAGTACCAGTGGAGCGCGCCCAGGGCGATGTGACCGCCCGCCAGCGGCATGGCGAAAAGAATCCAGTTCAGCGGATTGGCGAGGCCCGGCTGCACCTGGCCGATCAGTGTCTGGCCGGCGAAAAGATAGGGGTCCCACAACGGCAGGCGCCCGGCATGCAGTTCCCGCGCCTGGAAATCCAGCCAGGGGCGGACTTGCAGCCCCATGTCGGGGTTTTGCAGCCAGGTGTACTCGGGCGAGAGGCTCAGCTTCCAATAGAGCCCGATGGCCAGCGCCAGCAGCAGCGCGATGGCCGCCAGATCGCGCCAACGGGAACGCACGCGGTTAATCCAGCTCCGCGGCAGTGAGCTTCGGCGCGAGGGCGTGCACCACGGCCAAGGCCAGCACGTAGATGGATCCGGCCGTGATGAACATCGGCAGGTAGCTGTGGGTCCACGTGACAATGTAGCCGGTGGCTTTCTGCACCAGGACGCCGCCCAGCGCCCCCGCCATGCCGCCAATGCCCACCACACTGCCCACGGCCGCCCGCGGGAACATGTCCGAAGCCGTGGTGAACAGGTTCGCCGACCAGCCCTGGTGCGCTGCCAGTGCCAGCGTCACCAGCCCGACCACCAGCCACATGCTCCGCGAGTAGGGTGCGTAAATGACGGGCACCACGGCCAGCGCGCAGATCAGCATCGCCAGCTTGCGGGACGCGTTCAAATTCCAGCCTCGCTTGAGCAACCCCGACGACAGCCACCCGCCCGCCACGCTCCCCACGCTCGCCCCATTGTAGGCTATCAGCGTGGGAACGATGATCTGGCTGATGGTGAGCCCGAAGGTTTCCTGAAGGTACTTGGGGAGCCAGAACAGATAGAACCACCAGATGCCATCGGTCAGGAACTTGCCGGCGGAAAAGGCCCACGTCTCTTTGTGGCGCAGCAGGGGCGCCCAGGGGTACGACTGGGCTTTGTCCGGCGGGTCGGCCTGCACGTATCCCAGTTCCTGGGCGGAGATCTTGCGATGCTCCTCGGGCCGGGCGTAGATCGCCAGCCAGAACGCCAGCCAAACGAAACCGAGCGCCCCGGTCGCCACGAATGCCGCCGGCCATCCAAAGCGGAGGGTCAGGTACGGCACCGCCAGTATGGCCGCGGTGGCGCCCACGTTCGATCCGGAATTGAAGATCCCCGTGGCCTGCGCGCGTTCTTTTCGGGGAAACCATTCGGCGACAGTTTTGATGCTGGCTGGAAAATTGGCGGCCTCGCCCAGTCCCAGGAAGGCGCGCGCGATGCCGAAGGTGAACGCCGTAGTGGCGGCGGCGTGCGCCATGGCGGCCGCGCTCCACACGGCGACCGCCAGCGCAAAGCCAACGCGCGTGCCGTACCTGTCGAGCAACCGGCCGACGCCCAGCATGCCGATAGCGTAAGCCGCCGTGAACGCTGTGGTGATGTTGCTGTATTCGATGTCGTTCCATCCGATCTTCGTCTCCAGCGTCTTGGCCAGCAGGCTGAGCACCTGGCGATCGACGTAATTGATGGTGGTGGCGAAGAAGAGGAGCGCGCAGACCGTCCAGCGCACGTGCGAAGCCGCCGGCTTGGAGAGCACCGCGAAGGTCAAAGCACTCCGATTATATAGCGCTGCGCCGTGGGCCGTCCTGGAGCGCGCCGGTCCAGATTCCCCACAACCGGGTGGTGCTTATCCGGAATCTGGGGTAGAATGCGGATATGAGCATCTCGCGAGCCATCGCCGAACAGATGGAACGCTCCTCCTGGATTCGCCGCATGTTCGAGATCGGGATCCAGATGCGCAAGGAGCGCGGCGCGGAGAACGTCTTCGACTTTTCCCTGGGCAACCCCGAGGTAGAGCCGCCGGAAGCGGTGATCGCGGCATTGCGGCGAGTGGCGGCGGAGGACCTGCCGCACCGCCACGGCTACATGCCCAACGCCGGTTATCCGCAGGTGCGGGCGCGGCTGGCGCGACTGCTGGCGGAGCGCACCGGGGAGCCGTTTACGGGCGACGACGTGATCATGACCACCGGGGCGGCAGGCGCGATCAACGTGGTGCTGAAATCGATTCTCGATCCGGGCGACGAAGTGATCGTGCTGAACCCGTACTTCCCGGAGTACCGTTTCTACATCGAGAACCACGGCGGCCGCGTGGTGACGGTGGAGACGGACGAGCGCTTCCAGCCGGACATCGCCGCCATCTCGCGCGCCATCACGCCGCACACCAAGGCGCTGATCCTGAATTCCCCCAACAACCCCACGGGCGCGGTGTACAGCGCGCAAGTCCTGCGGGAGCTGAACGAAATCGTCCGCGAGCCGGTGCTGGTGATCAGCGACGAGCCGTACAAGCCGCTGGTCTTCGATGGCGCCGCCGCGCCGGAGACGCTGAGCATCCTGAAGCGCGCCGTTCTGGCGTGGAGTTGGTCGAAGGCGATGGCAGTTTCCGGCGAGCGCATCGGCTATCTGGCGATACCGCCGCACCTGGCCGAAGCCGCGCCGCTGCGCAACGCCTGCACCTTCGCCAACCGCATTTTGGGGTACATCAACGCGCCGGCGATCTGGCAATGGGTGGTGGCGGAAGTTCCCGAGGCCACCGTCGATGTGGCGCCCTACCAGGAGAAGCGCAACCTGCTGTGCGACGCGCTCCAGGCGATGGGCTACGAAGCGCCGCGCCCGGCGGGCTCGTTCTACGTCTTCCCCAAGACGCCCATCCCCGACGACATCGCCTTCATCCGCCTGCTGCAGGCCGAGGGCATCCTGGCGGTTCCCGGCTCCGGCTTCGGCCGCAGCGGGTACATGCGGCTCTCGCTGACTATCGCGAAAAGTGACCTGGAGCGCTCGCTCGCGGGATTCGCGCGCGCCATCGAGCAGTGCCAGCCGGAATTAACCGCGGCCGGTATGTCACACTGAGTTGAGGAGCAGAGAACCGCGTGGACGGACGTTGCTCGCAGGCGCCCTCGCCCGGAGATCCCCTTCTTGCTGGAATTGTGCGGCGGCTGGCGGACGTCTATCGGCCCGAGCGGATTTATCTTTTTGGTTTCGACGGCACGGGGCGACGCTACGCCGGATAGCGACTACGATCTGATGGTCGTGTTACCGAACGACGCGCCAGCGGACCGGAAGGACCCCGGCCTGGGCTACACCGCTGTCGAAGGCTTGGCCCGGAGCGGTGACTTCCTGGTCTGGACCCGCCGCAATTTCGACAGCCGTCTCCACCTGAAAGGATCCCTGCCCGCGACCGTGTTGCGCGAAGGAATGCTGCTCTATGCAGACGGTGGCTGGGCGAGTCTACCTTCGTAACTCACTGCTGTTCAAGCCGGTAGCGCGGGTGCCGAGCTTCCGTTTATAACAGCCCTCCCTCTCGATCACGTCGTCCTTGGCGAGGGTCTTTGGCAAGATCTGCAAAATCGAGTAGGAGAACGCCCTCGGATAGTCCGGATCGCTGGCAACAAGATCTTTGAGGAGGGTGTTCCCGCCGTGGCCGTCGCGAGCATAGTCGGACCAACGTCCCCAGATGCCGTCGGTGCCATAGGCTGACCCGACATACACCGGCGACCGCAGCCAGCCTCGCCCGCCACTCCGTCGTAGCGCCGCGGACGCAGCAGGTCGAGAAGCCCAAATGACACCCTGACCCGCCAATATGCCGTTGACAGCATAATGTCGCGCATGACATACTAGGATGTGGCCTGGGAAGTCGAATTCTCCGATGAGTTCGGCGAATGGTGGGACAGTCTGACACCTGCCGAGCAGAAGAGCGTCGATTTCACCGTCAGCCTGTTGCAGGCTCTTGGTCCTACCTTGAAGATGCCTCACTCTTCCGGGGTTGCGATGTCGCGTCACGCGCACATGCGGGAGCTGCGCATTCAGCATGAAGGACGGCCGTATCGAGTCCTCTATGCTTTCGACCCGCGCCGGACTGCGATTTTGCTGATTGGTGGAGACAAGACTGGGGACAACCGCTGGTATGAGGAGTATGTACCACTCGCGGATGCCATATATGACCGGCATTTGCGAGAACTGGGGGATGAATAGAGGAAATCATGGCACGCAACTACAAGGAGCTTCAGGCAAAGATGGACCCCGCGAGCCGGGCGGACAACCAGCGTCGGGTAGGGCAGGAGTTGCAGAGGATGGCGCTCGAAGAACTCCGCGGCGCCAGGCGACTCACGCAAGCCGACATGGCCAAGATGCTGGACGTGCCGCAAAGCTCGATCTCCCGCATAGAGCAACGCGCGGACATGTACCTCAGCACACTGCGAAACTATATCCACGCGGCGGGCGGTGAACTCCGGATTCAAGCGGTGTTTCCCGATGGGGGCACAGTGGTCATAGACCGCTTCGGAGATGCACCTTCCGGAGCGTCAGGTCGCAAGCAGCAGGGAAAGCCTGGAAAACAACGCCGGCCGAGTCGAAGCCGGCGGTAGCGGCTCCCCGCCGCCCCGCCTCAATACCCCAGCCGCTTGTCCACCACGTTCAGCAGCGGTTCGCTTTTGCGGAAACGGTCGAATTGCGCCAGGAAGAAGCGCATCGCCTGGTCCATCCAGTCGGGCGTGTGGTCCGCTGCGTGCGGCGACAGCAGGACGTTTTCCAGCTTATAGAATGGATGGCCCGCGGGCAGCGGCTCCTGGTTGAAGACATCGAGCGCCGCGCCCTTGATGCGCTGGCCGGTGAGCGCTCCCACCAGCGCCGCCTCGTCGATCACCTGGCCTCTCCCTACGTTGATCACCACCGCCTCGCGCTTCATCGCGGCGAACTCCGGCTCTCCGATCATGCCCCGCGTCTCCGGGGTGAGCGGCGCGGTCACCACCACGTAATCCGCGCGCGCCAGCATCTCGGCGCGGCGGTCGGGGCCGTAGACCTGGCTCACCAGCGGATCCACGTTGTACAACGGCGGCCCGTGGCGGCGCAACGCCAGCACCTGCATTCCCAGGGCGCGCACGCGCGTCGCCACCGCGCGGCCGATGTCGCCGTACCCCACGATGCCCACCGTCTGCCCCGCCACCTCCACGGTGTCGAACGGGTCCCACACCCCCGCCGTTTGCGCGCGCACCATGCGGCGGAAATCCTTGGCGAAATACAGAATCGCGCCGGCCACGAACTCGCCCAGCGAGGGGCTGAAAACGCCGCTGCCGTTGGTGAGCGGCACGGGACTTTCCACCAGCTCCGGAAACAGCAGGTTGTCCAGGCCCGCGGCGCGCACGTGCACCCAGCGCACCGCCGGAGACATGGCGAACACCTCGCGCAACAGGCCGCCCGAGAGCGCCCAGTTGAAGATCACCGCCGCTTCGGGCGCCGCCCGTTCGAAGGCCTCCCGCGAATTCCCCACCGCGATGGTGGTCTCCGGAGGCAGCTCCTCCAGCATCGCCAGTTGCCGGTCGGCGGGGTCCGCCAGCACCAGGACTGTGTTATTGTCCATGAGGAGAAAGCTACCACATGTTCGATCTCTCGCTCGAAATGCTCCGCGTCGTGGAAGATGCCGCCATCGCTTCGGCGCGCACCATGGGGATGGGCGATCCCAAGCTGGCCGACCAGGCGGCCGTGGAATCCATGCGCCGCTGCCTGGACACCGTGGCCATCGACGGCACCATCGTCATCGGCGAAGGCGAACGCGACGAGGCCCCCATGCTGTTCATCGGCGAGAAGGTGGGCGCGCGCCACCAGAACGATCCGGTGACGGTGGACATCGCGGTCGATCCCCTGGAGGGCACCAACCTCTGCTCCACGGGAGGCGCCGGCGCCATCACCGTGCTGGCCGCTTCCGAGCGCGGCGGCCTGCTGCACGCGCCGGATTGCTACATGGAGAAGATCGTGGTGGGCCCCGCCGCCAAGGGCGCGGTGGATCTGGAAGCGCCCGTGAAGCACAATCTCAAGGCCATCGCGCGGCGCCTGCAGCGCGGCGTCGACGACCTGGTGGTGGTGGTGCTCGAGCGCGACCGCCACCAGAAACTCATCGCCGATATTCGCGAAGCTGGAGCCCGCATCCGCCTCATCTCCGATGGCGACCTCTCGGCGGGCATTGCCGCCGCTGTGGCCGGCACCGGCGTCCACGCCGTCATGGGCTCCGGCGGCGCGCCCGAAGGCGTGCTCACCGCCGCCGCGCTCCGCTGCCTCAACGGCGAGATCCTGGGCCGCCTGGTGGTGAAAGACGACGCCCAGAAGGAACGCATGCAGGCCATGGGCATCCACGACGTGAACCGGGTCTACACCACGCGCGAGCTGGCCCCCGGCCACAACCTGGTCTTCGCCGCCTGCGGCGTCACCGACGGCAACCTGCTCCAGGGCGTGCGCTTCACCGGCGACGGCGTCCACACGCAATCGGTGGTGATGACTTCCACGCCCGCCCGCGTGCGCTTCATCGATACTACCCGCCTGGAGAACAAGCCCGACGTCAAAGTGCGGTTCCGGTGAAATTGCCGGTAGCTTGTGCCTACTTCTTCGGCTCGAACCGCAGCGCCGCCGAATTGATGCAGTAGCGCTGGCCGGTGGGCGCCGGACCGTCCTCGAAGAGGTGGCCGAGATGCGCGTCGCACTTGCTGCACAGCACCTCGACGCGCTCCATGAACATGCTGGTGTCCTTTTCGGTGCGCACGTTCTCTTCGGCGGCGGGCGCCCAATAGCTGGGCCAGCCGGTGCCCGACTCGAACTTCTCCTCCGAGCGGAACAGCGTGGTGCCGCAGCACACGCAGCGGTACTGGCCGGCTTCGTGGTTGTTCCAGTAGCGGCCGGTGAACGCGCGTTCCGTGCCCTTCTTGCGCGCTACGGCGAATTCCTCGGGGGTGAGCTCTTTCTGCCATTCGGCATCGGTCTTTTCGATTTTCTGCACGTGGACAGTCTCCCTGCTCCCATTATCGTGGAAGACGACCAGGTCGACGAACGGGCCGGAGCCGCTGCGCCGCGCATCCGGCAGAGGGCGCTCCTTCCGCCTGGAAAGCGCCACCAGGCCGGCGAAGGCGAAGGGCATGAACAGGAACGCGCGGCGCGAAGGCATATGGTTCACCCGGCGGATTCGATGGACTGCGCCACGTCTTCCCACTCCGCCAGCAGCGCTTCCAGGCCGCCGCGGCGGGCGTCCAAGAGGCCGGTCACACGCTGCGTCTCCTCCACGCTGACGAAATTGCCGAGCGCCGCTTCGTAGCCGGCAATCTCCGCCTCGAGCTTCGTCACTTCCTCTTCGATCGCCCGGCGGCGTTCCTTCATCTGGCGCAGCTTGATGGGATTCAGGCGCGGGGCGCGGCCCTCCCCGAGGGCCGAGGCGACGGCCGGCACTGGTTCCGCGACAGGCTCGCTCTCCTCCTGCGGCGCGTGGCTGAGGTGCCCGCCCGCTTTCCGCCAGAGGTAGTCTTCGTAATTCCCGGGGAAGACGTGCAGCCTGCCGTCCTCCACCTCGAAGATTCGTGTGGCCAGCTTGTCGATGAAGTAGCGGTCGTGGGAAACGAAGACCACCGTGCCGCTGAAATCTTCGAGCGCCGTGAGCAGCACGTCCTTGGCGCGCAGATCCAGGTGGTTGGTGGGCTCGTCGAGCAGCAGGAAATTGGAAGGCATCATGAGCATGCGCGCCAGCGCGTAGCGGTTGCGCTCGCCGCCGGAAAGCACGCCGATGGATTTGAACACATCGTCCTCGGAGAACAGGAAGCAGCCCAGAATGCTGCGCAGCTCGGTGTTGGTGGCGCGGGTGGCCACCGTGGACAGGTCGTCGATCATGCGCGCATCGGGGTCCAGCTCCTTGTACTGGTCCTGCGCGAAATAGTCCGGCTGCGCATTATGCCCGAGGATGTATTCGCCGGCGGTAACGGGCTCGGCGCCGGCCAGAATTTTGATGAGCGTCGATTTGCCGGCGCCGTTCACGCCCACCAGGGCCACGCGGTCGCCGCGCTCGATCATGAAGTCCACGTCGGAGAAGACCAGGTGATCGCCATAGCTCTTGGCGACCTTCTTGCATTCGGCCACCACCCGGCCGCTCGCCTTCGGCTGGGGAAAGCGGAAGTGGATGGTCTTTTCCTCCGGCGGGATTTCGATCCGCTCGATGCGCTCCAGTTCCTTGATGCGGCTCTGCACCTGCTTGGCCTTGGTGGCCTGGTAGCGAAAGCGGCTGATGAAGGCTTCGAGCTGGCGGATGCGGTCCTGCTGATTGTCGTACGCCGCCTGGAGCTGGGCGCGCCGCTCCGTCTTCAACTGCTCGTAGCGCGTGAAGCCGCCGGTGTAGTAGTGGAGGCCTTTGTTCCACAGCTCGACGATTTTGCGCACCGTGACATCCAGGAAATAGCGGTCGTGCGAGACCAGCACGAAGGCGCCCGGATAGGCGGCGAGATACTCCTCCAGCCAGTTGCGGGCCTCCAGGTCGAGGTGGTTGGTGGGTTCGTCGAGCAGCAGCAGGTTGGGCTTTTCGAGCAGCAGTTTGGCAAGCGCGATGCGCATCTGCCAGCCGCCGGAGAATTCCTCGGTACGCCGCTGCCAGTCGCGCTGCGAAAATCCCAGGCCGGAGAGCACGGCGCCGGCCTGGGCCTCGATGGCATAGCCGTCGCGCGCGCGAAACTCGCTTTCGGCGCGATGGAAGCGGTCGGCCACCTGCGCGTATACCGGGCCGGCGGGGTCGAGCTCGGCCATGCGGTGGGTGAGGCGCTCCTGCTCGTCTTCGAGCGCGTGCACATCGGCGAACACGGTCATGCACTCGGCGAAAACCGTGCGCCCGGAAAGCGAAAGGCCCTCCTGGGGGAGATAGCCGGTGGTGACTCCCTTCTGCGTGGTGACGGAGCCCGAGTCGAGGCCTTCGATGCCCGCGAGCACTTTGAGCATAGAGGATTTGCCTGTGCCGTTCGCGCCCACGATGCCGGCGCGCTCGCGGTTGGTGACCAGCCAGTCCACGTTTTCAAACAGGGTTTTGGGGCCATAGCGTTTCGCCGCCCCGCTGAGTTGGATCATGGATGCTGCCGCGGTGTCAAAGGACTATTTTAGCGAACGACGGCCGGCGAGTCAGACAAACAGAGCGGCCGGGACCTTGAAGAACTCGGCAAGCTGCCGGGCAGGTGCTTTGCTGATGGCGCGCTTCCCGTTGACCACGTCCGATGCGTAACCTCGCGACTTGAAGACCGGAAGCAGGTCGGCCTGCCGCAGATTCCGTTGTTCCATCAGGTACACCAACATTTCGTGGGGACTCGGATCGCGCAAAGGGTGATGCTCCGCTTCGTAATCCTTGACCAGGCGAACCATCAACTCCAGGGCAGTATCCTCTTCCGGGGTACGATGGCCGCCCTTGTCCATCAGCTTCTCTATTTCGGCCAGCATGCGCTCATGCTCTTCGCCGGTAGCGATCACTCGCAACCTCCTCCTCAATTGGGGACAGTCACATTCTCTGATCGGTCTGGCGGTTCGGGGCGGCTCCGGATCGCGGGGCCCGACGTACCGCGTGTCCGGAGCCGGGACAGGGAGAAGGAAATCTTCTGGACACCTGTCATATAGTGAGACGCGCGCCCGCGCCATCCGGTTATAGCCAGTATTGCCACTGGCCGGTGAGGAGCACGTACGCCGAGAGCAGGCCATTGGTAACCGCATGAGCCAGCATGCAATCCGCCAGGTTGCGGGTTCGGACGATCCACCAGTTGTAGACAATACCGGCAGCCACCCCGACTTCCCAGTAGGGGCCGTGCTCGGAGGCGAACAGGAGCGCCGTCATCCAGAAGGCCAAGGGCGCATACTTGCCGAGCGGAACCTTGAGGAAGCGGGTGTCGATGAGCCAGCGCATGAGCCAGCCGCGCCAGAACAGCTCCTCCACTACGGGGACGACGAGGGTGCAGCCGGCGGTGCGCAGGATCTTGAAGGCCAGGTCGGTGCGCAGGCCCGCGGGCGCCGTACTCACGGCCGCGCCGGTTATCCCGTTCTCGAAGAGCCAGTAGTGGCGGTATCCGAACAGCAGGTCGGGGGCGATCCAGACCGCAAAAACGCCTGCCCCGATCGCGACGCTGGCCAGCGGGAACGAGGGGCGGGCCGGCAGGTAGCGGCGGGAAAACAGAATCAGGGCCAGTGAGACCGCGGCCAGCCGAAGCGGATAAGCCCATTGCGGCGGCAGCCCGGCGGCGCGTTCCAGCGCCATGAAGCCGACAAAGACTGCGAATGGCGCCACATAGCCGAGGGTGGCTCCGCGCGTTCCGGAAGCTGTTTCCAGGGGGGCGTGCAAGACTACATCAATGTTAACGCGGATTACCGGTTGCGCCGATTAGGGGGCGGGTTGGCGGATGGCCCTGGCCGGGCGACCATCACGGGGATGAGCGAGTTGCGCTCTTCGGGCTCGGGATGCGGTACGCTGCGGGCCGCCAGCTCGCGATTCAGGGTGGCGATGAACTCCTGAATCTGCGACTGCATCTCGCGCATTTTCTCGCGCATGTTGAGAATGATCTCGACTCCCGCCAGATTGACCCCCAGATCGCGCGTCAGGTGGAGAATCACGTCCAGGCGCTCCAGATCTTCGCTGGTGTAGAGCCGCGTGTTGCCTTCGCTGCGCGAGGGCTTGAGGAGGCCCTCGCGCTCGTAGAGGCGCAGGGTCTGCGGGTGGATGGCGTATTGTTCCGCCACCACCGAGATCATGTACGCCGCTTTGGATTTCGCCTTGGCCATGTTCAGACCTTGGTCCAGATCTCCGCCCGCGGATCTTCGGGATGCAGCTTGGTCAGCTCGCGCAGCAGTTCGCGCGTGCGCTCGTCGTGCGCTTCGGGAGCTTCGATGGCCACTTCCACAATCTGATCGCCGCGCTGGCTGGTCCGCGAATTGAGCACGCCTTTCTCGCGCAAACGGAAGCGCTGCCCGTTTTTGGTGCCCTGCGGAATCTTCAGCAAAGTGCGGCCATCGATGGTGGGCACCTCGATCTTGGAACCGAGCGCCGCCTCCCAGACCGCGATGGGCACCTTGATTTCGATGTTGTCGCCCTCCCGGTGGAAAAACGGATGCTCCTCCACCTTGGTGGTGATATAGAGGTCTCCCGGAGGGGCTCCCATGGTGCCTGCGTTGCCCTTGCCCGGCACGCGCAGGCGGGAACCATTGCGCGCCCCCGGCGGGATGCGCACCTCGACGCTTTCGGTGCGCGGCACGCGGCCGTCTCCCCCGCAGGTGGGACAGGCATTGCGCAGTTTGCCGGAGCCTCCACAGCGCGGGCAGGACAGGTTGAACTTCATGGCGCCGGCCATCTGGGTGACGTGGCCCGTGCCTTTGCATTGCGGGCAGGCGACTTCGCCGGCTCCGGTGGAACCGGTGCCGCGGCAGGTGCCGCAGGTCTCGTAGCGCGTGATGTTGAGGCGCGCCTGCATGCCCTTGATGGCCTGCCAGAAGTCGATGTCCATGGCGTATTCGAGGTCGCCGCCCTTTTCCGGTTCCGACTGCTGGGCGGCAGCCCCGCCGTGGCCGCCGAAGAACTGCGAGAAGATGTCGCGGAACCCGCCGCCGGTTTCGGTACGTCCGCGGCCCGCGCCCGAAGTGAAATCGGAAAAATCGAATCCGCCGAAATCCATGCCCGGGTGGGGCCCCTGCCCGCCCGGTCCACCGGCGCCGGGAAACCCACTCTCGGAATAGAAGCCATACTGATCGTACATCTGGCGTTTCTTGGGATCGCTCAGCACGTCGTAGGCTTCCTGGACGTTTTTGAACCGGTCTTCGGCAGACTTGTCCCCCGGGTTCAGATCGGGATGATGCTTGCGCGCCAGTTTGCGGTAAGCCTTGCGGATTTCCTCCGTGGAGGCCTTGCGCGCCACCCCGAGGGTTTCGTAGTACTCGTGCTTAGGAGGAGACATGGCCAAAATGGGGGCGGGGGAAAGCCCCCTCCCCGCGAGCGCTTATTTCTTCTTGTCGTCCATATCGACGAATTCGGCGTCGACGACGTCGTCCTTACCCTTGTCTTTGTGACCCGGTTCGCCGCCGCCCGAGCCGCCATCGGCTGGGGGTGCGCCGCCGCCGGGTTGCTGCGATGCGGTCTTGTACATGGCTTCGGCCAGCTTGTGGCTGGCGGTGGTCAGGCGGTCGACCGCCGCATTGATGCGCGCCGGGTCGTTTTCCCCCATGGCCTTCTTGGTCTCTTCCAAAGCGGATTCGATCTCTTTGGCCTCCGCATCCCCGACCTTGGCGCGGTGTTCCTTGAGGGTCTTCTCCACGTTGTACACCATGGCGTCGGCGCGGTTGCGGGCCTCGATGGTGTCGCGCAGCGTGCGATCGTCGGCGGCGTGCGATTCGGCGTCCCTGGCCATCTTGTCCACTTCGTCTTTAGACAAGCCGGAGGAAGACGTGATGGTGATCTTCTGCTCGTTGTTGGTGGCGCGGTCCTTGGCGGTCACATTCAGGATGCCGTTGGCGTCGATATCGAAGGTCACTTCCACCTGCGGCACGCCGCGCGGCGCCGGCGGGATGTTGCCGAGCTGGAAAACGCCCAGCAGGCGGTTGTCCCGCGCCATGGAGCGCTCGCCCTGGTAGACTTTGATCTCTACCGACGGCTGATTGTCCGATGCCGTGGAGAAGACCTCGCTCTTGCGCGTCGGAATGGTGGTGTTGCGCTCGATCAGCTTGGTGAAGACGCCGCCCAGGGTTTCGATGCCCAGCGAAAGCGGGGTGACGTCGAGCAGCAGCACGTCCTTGATCTCGCCGGCCAGCACACCGCCCTGCACCGCGGCGCCCACCGCCACCACTTCGTCGGGGTTCACGCCCTTGTGCGGTTCCTTGGCGAAAAGCTCGCGCACCAGCGCCTGGATGCGCGGCATACGGGTCTGGCCGCCCACCAGCACGACCTCATCGATCTGCGACGGGATGACATTGCCGTCCGCCATGGCCTGCTTGCAGGGACCCATGGAGCGCTGCAGGATGTCCTCCACCATCTGCTCGAAACGCGCCCGCGTCAGCTTCATTTGCAGGTGTTTGGGACCAGTGGCGTCGGCGGTGACGAAGGGCAGGTTGATTTCGCTTTCGAGCAGCGTCGACAGCTCCATCTTGGCTTTCTCGGCGGCTTCCTTCAGCCGCTGCAGCGCCATCTGGTCGCGCGCGAGGTCGATGCCGTTCTCCCTCTTGAACTCGGAGACGATCCAGTCGATGATGCGCTGGTCGATGTTGTCGCCGCCCAGGTGGGTGTCTCCGTTGGTGGACTTCACCTCCACCACGCCCTCGCCCACTTCGAGCACGGAGATATCGAACGTGCCCCCGCCGAAGTCGTACACCGAGATGGTCTCGTTCTTCTTCTTGTCGAGCCCGTAGGCCAGCGCGGCGGCGGTGGGCTCGTTGATGATGCGCATCACTTCCAGACCGGCGATCTTGCCCGCGTCCTTGGTGGCCTGGCGCTGCGCATCGTTGAAGTAGGCCGGGACGGTGATTACCGCCTGGGTGACCTTTTCGCCGAGGTAGGATTCCGCGGCCTCCTTCAGCTTGGTGAGAATCATGGCCGAGATTTCGGGCGGAGAATACTTCTTGCCGCCGATGTCCACGCGCGCATCGCCGTTGTCGCCGCGGACTACCTTGTAGGGCACCATCTTCATCTCTTCGCTGACTTCGTCGTAGCGCCGCCCCATGAAGCGCTTGATGGAGAAAACGGTGTTCTCCGGGTTGGTAATGGCTTGCCGCTTGGCCACCTGGCCCACCAGCCGCTCGCCACTCTTGGTGAAGGCCACGACCGACGGCGTAGTGCGGGCGCCTTCCTGATTCGCGATCACCGTCGGCTGGCCGGCTTCCATCACGGCCACACAGGAGTTGGTCGTGCCTAAGTCAATGCCAATGATCTTTGCCATGGGATGAAAAATCCTCCTCGAACGTCTTGGATATTTAGTCCAGGACCATTATCAATCCTTTAGTGCGATGTTGTCAAGTTTATTACTGCGCGGGCACGGTCCAGGAGCACCTCGAGGAGCGCCGGATGGCCGTCGAGCGGGGGCGTGACTAGAATCTCTAATCCGCTGTATTTACTGGAGATATCTGCGACAATGCGGGGCAGATCGCGCTCCAGGTGCAGCCCCGGAGTAAGGAAATAGGGGAGCACCACGATGCGCCGCACCCCGTAGCTGGCCAGCCGTGCCACAGCACCTTCCAGGTCGGGCTGGCCAAGCTCCAGGAAAGCAGCCTCTACATGTTCGAACGACCCTGCTTGGGCCAATCGGGCAGCCACCTCGCACACCGCCTGGTTGGCCGACGCGATGCGGGAACCGTGCGCGAAGACGATGATGCCCGGGCTCACGCGCCGTGGATGTAGGCGCGCATGTGGTGAATTTCGTCGGTCTGGCGCGTCAGCTCATAATGCATGATGTCGCGCATGGAAAGAAACCCGGTGACACGGCCGCCGCGCATGACGGGGAGGTGGCGGCAACTGTGCGCCTCCATGGCCTCCATGGCCTCTTGCAGCTCGGCGTCTTCATCCACGGTCACGACATCGGTGCTCATGACGAATTTGACCGGCGTGCTTTCGGGATTGAGCCGTTCCAGCACCACCCGTTTCATGAGGTCGCGCTCGCTGAACACGCCACAAAGCCGGCCTCCATCGAGGACCAGAATGGCCCCGATGTGAAGCTGCGCCATTTGCCGGGCCACGTCGGCCACGGCATCGTTCTCTTCGGCATGGAAGAGGATCCGATTGTGAAGGAGATCTCGAACTCGGGCCATGAAACACCCCTCCGCGAACGTATGTGGAGAGCATAATAGCACAATTAGGACCATAATGGTACAAAATGGCCGAGGGTCGTTTTGCCGGCCAGCCGATTTCGCTCGTTCCTGCTCTATACCTGAAAGCTACTTCGCCTTATACGCAATCGCGTCGATCTCCACCTTCGCGCCCGGTAACGGCAGCGCCAGCACGGTCACCGTGGTGCGCGCCGGCTTCGCTACTCCGAAGAACTCCGCATAGACTTCGTTCATGCCCGCGAAATCCTTCACCTCGGTCAGGTACACGCTGGTCTTGATCACGTCCGCCAGCGACGCTCCGCAGCCTTCCAAGTTGGCTTTGATGTTGTTCAATACCTGGCGTGTCTCCAACTTGATATCGCCGGAAACCACCTGTCCGGTGGCCGGGTCAATGGGCACCTGGCCGGAAACGTAGATGAAATCGCCGGCGCGAACCGCCGGGGAATAGGGGCCGCGCGGGGCGGGCACCCCGGGAGGGGAAATGCGCTCGATCATTGAATTAATGTCCTTCCGCTTCCAGATAACGCTCGGCTTCGATGGCGGCCATGCAGCCCGCGCCGGCGGCGGTGACGGCCTGGCGGTAGCTGCGGTCCTGCACGTCGCCGGCGTGGAACACGCCGGGAATGTTGGTCCGCGCCCCGCCCTTGGACAGGATGTAACCGTCCGCGTCGGTTTCGATCTGGCCTTTGAAAACTTTGGTGTTGGGAATGTGCCCGATGGCCACGAAGAAGCCGTCGACATCCTGTTCCCACTCCTCCCCGGTCTTGAGGTTGCGCAGCCGCACGCCCGTCACCAGGCTCTGCGAAACGTCGAACACATGTTCCACCACCGTGCTCGGCAGGAACTTGATTTTGGGGTTGTGGCGCGCGCGGTCCAGCATGATCTTGGAGGCGCGGAATTCTTCGCGGCGGTGCACCAGCGTCACGTCCCGGCCGAAGCGCGTCAGAAAGTTGGCCTCCTCCATGGCCGAATCGCCGCCGCCGATCACCATGATCCTCTTCCCTTTATAGAAAAACCCGTCGCAGGTGGCGCAGGAGCTCACGCCATGGCCGATCAGCTTCTGTTCCGATTCCAGGCCCAGCCAGCGCGCCGAGGCCCCCGAGGCGACGATCACCGTGCGCGTCTCCATCCATTCGCCTTCGATATTGAGCCGCAGCGGCCGCGTGGAGAAATCGGTATCGATGACCGCGCCGTGCAGGTATTCGGCGCCGAAGTTCTGCGCCTGCAGTTTCATGTTCTCGATCAGCTCGGGCCCCTGGATGCCCTCGGGAAATCCGGGGAAATTCTCCACCAGGGTGGTGAGCGAAAGCTGCCCGCCGGCTTCGTGCCCGGCCACCACCAGCGGTTTCAGATTGGCGCGCGCGGCGTACATGGCTGCGGTGTTTCCGGCGCAGCCCGAACCTATAATGACTACGTTTCGCATCGTCCGGGTGGGTAGAACATCAGGGTAGCACGCTGTAGGCGGACTCGATCAACCGTACGCGCGCGCCACGACGGCACGGAGAGCAGACCCGGGATCCTCAATACTTCGCGAGCTCTTCAAAATCCACATTGCCGCCGGACAGCACCACGCCCACGGAACGGATCGTCTCCGGCAGTTTCCGGAACAGCACCGCGGCCGCCGGCACCGCCCCGCTCGGCTCGACCAGGATCTTCAGCCGCAGCAGCAGGAACTTCACCGCGGCGCGGATTTCGTCGTCCGACACCAGCACCACACGCTCCACCAGTTGCTGCAGCACCGGAAAAGTCAACTCCCCCGGCTTGGGCGACCGCAACCCGTCGGCAATGGTCTGCGGGTGCGCCACCGTCACGCGCTCTCCCGCGGCAAAGGAAAGGAAGGTGTCGTTGGCCCCCTCCGGTTCCGCCGCGAAAATGCGAATTGCCGGGTGCAAATCCTTGGCGATAGTGGCGCAGCCCGAGAGCAGCCCGCCGCCGCCCACCGGGGCGATCAGGGCATCGAGCGGTCCGGCCTCCTCCAGCAGTTCCAGCGCGGCCGTGCCCTGGCCGGCCATGATCATGGGATGGTCGAAAGGCGGCACCAGGGTGGCGCCGCTCTCCTTCAGAATGGCGCCGGCGATCGCTTCGCGGCTGTCTTTGAACCGGTTGTAGGCGACGATGGCCGCCCCGAACGCGCGCGTCGCCTCCTTCTTCGAGCGCGGCGCGTCGGCGGGCATCACGATGGTCGCCCGCGCCCCCACGTGCCGCGCCGCGATGGCCGTGGCCTGCGCGTGATTCCCCGAGGAGTACGCCACCACGCCCCGCTCCAGCGCCTCCGCCGGCAACGACAGGATCAGGTTCGAGGCACCGCGAATCTTGAACGCGCCGCCGCGCTGCAGGTTCTCGCACTTGAAAAACACGCGCGTCCCCGCTTCGCGGTCGAATCCCGCCGAAGTGAGCACTGGCGTTTTGCGCGCCAGGGGCCGTATGCGAACCGCCGCCGCGCGCACGTCGTCTGCTGTGATTGCCAGTTCCATGGTTTCCCGTCCAGTGCCAATCATCCCGCGAGCCGGCTGCTCCACACAATGTCCGCGCCTGTTTCCGGCCGCCACGCGCCGCGGCTGCGCAGGGTGGTCGCGGCCTCGAGACCGGACTCCCCGCTAGTGCCCGTACTTCTTCTCGCCCGCTTCGATCCTCACCGGCAGGCGGTTTTCCGGCGGCGGGAGCGGGCAGGTGGCGTAGGGCGTGAACGCGCAGGGAGGATTGTAGGCCTTGTTGAAGTCGAGCACCACCTGGCCGTCGCGCGGGAGGTCCGAGTACAGAAACCGGCCGGCGCCGTAGGTCTCTTTTCCGGCGGTCTGGTCACGAAAGATGAAGAAGAGCTCCTTCGCGCCGGGCTCCTCGAGGATGGGATAGAGCCGCATCTCACGGCCGCCCAGGCGGAACAGGGCGTAGCCGGGGCACTCCTGCTGGTCGGTCTGTCCCAGGACATTGAGGATCGGAATTTTTCGCGGCTCGGCGACGAACCGCGCCGTGACGCGATACTCTTCGCGGGCGAGGAAATACTCGATGCCGTGGAAATCGCGGCGATACTCGCTGTCCGGGTCTTTCAGCCGTATGCCGTACCGTTCGCCGCGTTTGATGACGTACAGACGGAGCCGGCCCACTTGCGCCATGTCGGCGGAATCGGAATGCAGCTCCCGCCGGCCGCCCTCCATCTCCACCGTCACCTTGCCGTCATGCAGCGTGAAGACGCCGGCTCGGGCGGGTCCATCGGGGAGGGCAATATCGTTGGCTGCGTCCCGGCCGAAATGGTTGGCGCCATCGTGCAGCCAGAAAAGTCCGGCGACGGTGAGCCAGCCTCCATCGGACCGCAAGGACGCTTCCCGCTCCTGGCGCCACTGGGCGAGCGCCGTTTCATACGCGGACACTGCCAGCAGCGCCGTCCCGGCCAGCAGCATCGCCAGCAGGCGTGCGGGCATCAGTGATCCCCCGCCGACGCGATCAAGCCTTCCAGCATGATGGCGAACTCTTCGCTCTTGCGGTCCACGCGGTCCTTGAGCCGGTTGAGATCGCGCTCGAGCGCTTGCAGACGGTCCGCCAGGTGCAAGCAGGCGAGCACGGCAATGTGCGTGGAATCGGCGTTGGGGGCCTTGGAGGCGATGGTGAGCATGAGGTCGTCCACGCTCGCCGCCAGCGCCTCCACCTCGCGCGGATCGCCCGCGGTGCGCAGCACGTACGGCCGGCTCAGAATAGTCACGCGAACGGTCTGTTTATCGGGTGGGCTTTCCATCCGGGCCTTCGCGAGCGGGCCGGCTAACCGCCGCTCAACTGGTCGATCTGTCCCAGCAGTTTCTCGATGCGGGTGCGGACCTGTTTGCGCTCCGCCTGGAGCGTCTTCACCTCACTCGACAGACGCGCCGCCTCGCTGCGCGCCTGCGCGGCTTCTTCGAGCGCCGCTTCTTTTTCCTGGCGCAATCTCTCCACGAGCTGGACGGCTCGCTGGATGCGCTCCTCCAAACTGCTGAGGGAATCGGTTTCCTGTTCCACGGGACTCATAGCTTGATCTATGCCTTCTCCAAGGCGGCTTTGGCTTTATCCACCAACTGGCGGAATGCGGTGTCGTCGTGCAGGGCGATATCCGCCAGGACCTTGCGGTTCAGGTCCATCCCGGCGGCCTTCAACCCGTGCAGGAACTTGCTGTAGGACAAGCCGGCCTCGCGGCACGACGCGTTGATGCGCACGATCCACAGCGCGCGGAAATCGCGCTTCTTATTCTTGCGGCCGACATAGGCGAACTTGAGGGCGCGCTCCACCGCCTCCTGGGCGGAACGGTAGAGTTTGCTCTTAGTGAGGAAGTAGCCGGATGCCTGGTGAAGCGTCTTCTTGCGGGAGGCCCGGCGGTGGGTACCTCGTTTGACTCTGGGCACGTTTGATCTCCTTTCAATGGCTATCTTCGATCGGCGGCTCGGGCACGTGCCACGCGCTCCGTCCGCGCAATCCGCTCACCCTCAGTAGGGGAGCATGCGCTTCAGAGCGGGCTGATTGGATGGATCGGCCACCACGCTCTGGTGCAGTTTCTTCTTGCGCTTGTGCGGCTTCGAGGTCAGGATATGGCGGCCAAAGGCGTGATTGCGAACCACTTTGCCCGTGCCCGTTTTCTTGAACCGCTTAGACGCACCTTTGTGGGTCTTGAGCTTCGGCATAGTTATTCCCTGGATCTTTGCGAACAGGAAAGACTCAAAAATTATAACACGCGCAGGGCACGATCAAACCGGCGCCAGCTCCCGCAGCTTGCGCACCGCTTCGATGACGCGCCCGGCCGCGTAATCCACCTCCTCCTCCGTGGTGAAACGGCCCAGGCCGAAGCGCAGCGAGGAGTGCGCCAGCTCGCGGCTCACGCCGAGCGCGGCGAGCACGAAGCTGGGCTCCACGGTAGCCGAGGTGCAGGCCGAGCCGGTGGATAGCGCCACATCGGGCAGGCTCAGGAGCAGCGCTTCGCCATCCACCCCGCGGAAGCTCATGTTCAGATTGCCGGGCAGGCGGTGCTCCAGGGCGCCGTTGACGTACACCTCGGGAAGCTCGGCCTGGAGCCGCGCCTGGAGGCGGTCGCGCAGTCCGCTCACGCGCGCGGCTTCAACGTCCATCTCGCGCGCCGCGAGCGCGCATGCCTCCCCGAAGCCCACGATAGCGGGCACGTTCAGCGTGCCGGAGCGCATTCCCCACTCGTGGCCTCCGCCATCGATCTGCGGCGCCAGGCGCACCGGCGGACGGCGCCCGACGTAGAGCGCGCCCACACCCTTGGGGCCGTACAGCTTGTGCGCGCTGAAGGACATCAGGTCCGCCTGGCAGGCCGCCACGTCGATGGGCACCTTGCCCAGGGCCTGGGCCGCGTCGCAGTGGAACAGCACGCCCTTCTCGCGGCAAATAGCGCCGATTTCGCGCACCGGCTGGATCACGCCGATCTCGTTGTTGGCGTACATCACGCTCACCAGAACCGTATCCGGCTCGATGGCGCCGCGCAGGCGGTCGAGATCGAGCAGGCCGTCGCGCTCGGGCGGCAGCACGGTGGCGCGCGCGCCCAGCCGTTCGAGACGCCGCACGGTATCGAGCACGGCTTTGTGCTCGGTGGCCATGGTCACGATGTGGTTCCCCTGGGAGCGGTACGCCTCCATGGCGCCTTTGAGCGCGAGGTTATCGGATTCGGTGGCGCCGCTGGTGAAGACGATCTCGCGGGCCGCCGCGCCGGCCAGCTCCGCCACCCGCCGGCGCGCCAGCTCCACCGCCTTCTCCGCCTCCCAGCCGTAGCGGTGGCTGCGGCTGGCGGCGTTGCCGAACCGGGGACCGAAGAAGGGCAGCATGGCCTCCAGCACGCGCGGATCGAGCGGCGTGGTGGCGTGATAGTCCAGATAGACCGGCTGGTGCATGGGCGGCCGCGATGTCCCGGCACTTCCATTGTGCCGCAGCCCGCGGTTGTCGGGCGGGCGTCGAATAGCGGATACTGGTCATGCCGGCCGCAGCCGGAGCGCATGCCGAAGCCCTCGGTTTCTCCCGACGCGGAAGTCGTGGAGCGGGACCAGTTGGTGCCGCTCTATCGCGTGGTGTTGCTGGACGACAACGACCACACCTACGATTACGTGATCGAAATGCTCCAGAAGATTTTCATTTTCACGCTGGACCAGGCTTACGGGCACGCCGAAGAGGTGGACCGCTGCGGGCGCACGGTGCTGATCACCTGCGAGCTGGCGGCGGCGGAATTCGCCCGCGATCAGATTCACTCGTACGGCCCGGATTGGCGGCTTCCGCGCTCCAAAGGGTCCATGTCGGCGGTCATCGAACCGGCGCATTAACGGTTGCGGTAGCGGGCATCGCCACCGTTCTCCTGCGACCGGTTATCATAGAAAAATGACGTTGTTCCGCAATATACTATTACTTTGTCCAGCGGTTTGCCTGCTGGCGCAGACCCCTCCTCCGGCAAAGCCTCCGCAAACGCCGCCCATGCCGGAGGTCAGGCTATCGGTGGAAAACGCTCCGCCCAAGGCGGCGCCCCAGGTTCCTCCCGACCGCGTGGTGATCGCGGCCGGCGACGTCAAGATCACTGCCGCGCAGTTCAACCAGATCGTGGCGTCCCTCCCGCAGCAGTACCAGAATCCGGCCCGCCGCAAGGAGGTAGCCGACAGCCTGGCCCGGGTTTTTGTGTTGGCCCAGGAAGGCCAGCACCGCAAGCTGAATGAGAGCTCCGAGTACAAGATCCGCACCATGTTCACCGACGCCAATACCCTGGCGGGCATGACCGCGGAATCGATGCAGAAGGACCTCAAGCTCGACGACGCCGAGGTGCGCAAATACTACGACGACCACAAGAAGGAACTGGAGCAGGTGCATGCCCGGCACATCCTGATCCGCATGCAGGGCTCGCCGGTGCCGGTCAAGCCGGGGCAGAAGGAGCTGAGCGACGCCGAGGCGCTGGCCAAAGCGCAGGAGCTCAGGAAGAAGCTCGAAGGCGGCGCCGATTTTGCGGCGCTGGCTACCCAGGAATCCGATGACGCCGGCTCCGGGGCCAAGGGCGGCGATCTGGGCTTCTTTCACCGCGGCCAGATGGTGCCCTCCTTCGAGGAGGCGGCCTTCACGATGAAGCCGGGCGAGCTGAGCCAACCGGTGAAATCGCAGTTCGGCTACCACATCATCAAGGTGGAGGCGGTCAAGAGCTTCGAGGAGCTGCGGCCGGACATCGAGAGCCGCGTGAAGCCCGCGCAGTTACAGAAGGCCATCGAGGAGTTGCAGAAGAAGACCCCGGCGGTGCTCGATCCGGAGTTTTTCGGCATGGCCAAACAGTAGCGGCCGAAGATGCCCGGCCCGGTGAAGACCCGCAAGCTCGCCATTGCCTGTCCGGTGTGCGGTTCGGGCGAGGTGTTCTATAGCTGCACGCCGAACTGCTGTTTCAACCACGTCTGCGCCAATTGCGGAACCACCTTCGAGCCGGTGACCGCGCGGGCGGGCGGCGCGCTCTCGGGAATTGTGCCGCCCGATCCGCCGCCGGAGGCCGCCGATCCGACCGCGGCCTGCGCCCAGTGCGACGCCACTGCCGTCTACATGACCGACGACGGCTCTCTGGTGTGCGGGAAATGCGGCGCCCTGCTGACGCTGGAGCTGACGGAAGTGGCGCCAGGAAAGTGACGCCACGCGAGCGGCCGGCTCGATTTTGCTACTTCGCCTCTTTATGCGCCAGGCGGCTGCACGCCTCATCGGCGCCGGCCGGATCGATGGCCTTGTTGCCCTCCTCGATGAAAGCGATCTTGCCCTCCTTGTCGATCACGAAGGTGGCGCGATTGTCCAGGCCGTATTCGGGCATCAACACGCCGTAATCGGTGGAAACCTGGCGCTTCGCGAAATCGCTCAGCATGGGGAAGGTGATGTTGTTCTTGGCGGCGAATTCTCTCTGCGAAAAGACAGTGTCCGTACTAATGCCAAAAACTTTGGTGTCGGAAGCTTCAAATTTTGCCATACCAGCCTGGTAGGCTTTAACTTCCTGCGTTCAACCACCGGTGAAGGCCGCGGTAAAGAAGGCCAGGACGACGTTGGATTTGCCGCGGAAGTCCGAGAGTTTGACGTTGGCCCGCTGCGGGGTGGTGGCGGGCAGGGTGAAATCGGGCGCCATGTCGCCGACCTTCAGGCTGGTATGCGGCGGCTGCACGTTTTGGGCGAAAAGGTTGGCCGCCAACAGCGCACCGGCCAATGCAAAAGACAGCTTCATCATCTCCTCCAGATGCTTGCAGCCTAGCATTGTGGAGCGGCGTATGGCAATGCACGGCGCAGTTTTGCGGAATACAAAAACTATTGCTTCGCCCAGGGCAGGGGTGGTATTCTTAGATATACGTGGATTGATTTAAGGCTCATGTGAGCCTGGCTAATTGCAACCACGAAAAAAAGTGCTAAAGGCGAGTCGGTCTGTTCGAGAACATTTCGACCCTGGCGCCTCTGGCTCCAGGGTTTTTTGTTGCGAGTGGCCCGGCATCGCCCGGTGCTGGAGGGTTGGATGACTGTCTGTCCTAAAACCGTACCGGCCGTTTCTTCGCTGTCCGGCAGCGAAGGCGACCTGATTTCCATCTCGATCGACGTGGACCCGCGCGACCTGGAGTCGCTGCTGGAGACGCTGTCGCAAACGAGTTTTCCCGTCAACCCGCAGGTCTATCACGATGCCGTCATGGTGTACCAGTACGCCGACCGGCGCGAGGAAGTGGCCACCACGCTGGTGGAGTTTCCCGCCTATGCGGGACGGCTGGAGGAGGTTCGCCGCGCGCTGGAGGCGTATGGATTCGACCCGGCCAGCGCGCAGGCCGCCGGTATGCTGGATGCGATTCACGCCGAGTGCCTTCCGGAACCGGCGCCGGCGGGAGCGCCGTACCTGTCGCGATTCCGGCGGCGATATCGCGTGGCCACGGCCGGTCACTGAGATCAAAGCAAAAAAAACAGGCGCCCCGCAAGGAGCGCCTGTCTTAAGCCTACATAACCCTCATCAGAACGCGATGCGTGTTCCCAACTGAATCTGCCGCGCACCGAAGAGGTTGGTGCCCGATCCGCTTCGCGATTGGAAACTGGTCTGCGGGAACAGGTTCAGACCGCTGAAGCTGTATTGCGTGGTGTTGATGCTGGTGATTTCGTAGCGGTTGGCCACGTTATAGGCTTCCGCGATCAACAGCCAATGGACGCGCTCGGAGAGCTTGATGTCGCGCGACAGGCGCAAATCTACACTATTGGCCCCCGGCCCCACGAAGGTATTCCGTCCCACCCCTGGAAACCGCGCGGAACCGCCAACGCCCAGCACGCCGGAAGTGACGCCTCCGGGCGAGGGGCTTCCCGAAATACCGCCCGAATAAGGCCGCCCGTCGGCCAGCGTCAGGATGCCGGAAATCTGGAAGCCATCCACGATGCGCTTCAGCCCCGCCGACTGAATGTTGTGGGTGGGCAGTTCCCAGACCCCGGAAAACGTGAAGCGTTTGCGCTGATCGAAATCCGACAGCGAGTAGTCGCCCTTCAGGTTGAACGGATTCGAGGCGGATTCGTTGGTGGTGAAGGTCTGCGAATTCTGATCGTCGTCCTGCGCCTTAGACCAGGTGAAGCCGGCGTCCATCTGGAATCCATGGGAGAAGCGGTGCTTCGCCTGGATTACCAGGCCGTTGTACCAGGTGTTGACCACGCTGGAGACGTCGGTCATGAAGCCGAAGTTGGGATTGGGCCGTGCCCCGGAGAAGAATGGCACAGCTATCGTGCCCGCCGGGTTGGAACAACTGGAGGCGGTTCCATTGAGGGCCGTACCGCAGATGGTGAACGTGGCCGATCCGGGCAAGGGCAGGTTGGTGTCCAGGTAGACCGGCATCCGCTGGCCGCGGTTCACCATGTAGATGGCGCTCAGTGTGGTGTTGTGAGCGATTTCGCGTTCGATGGAGAATTCGCCCTGGTAGGTGATCGGGCTGACGAAATTCGGGTCGGCGAACACGATATCCGGTTTGGAGCCCGCGCCGCCGGGAGGCCCCGACAGCGTGTTGGAAAACAGAGGTGCGCCGGCGGAAGTGGGTGTCAAGGTGAAGGATACGAAGCGCACGCCGTTGTTGGTGATGAGGTTGGCAATGGTGGAATTCTGGGTGCGTCCGTAGTAGATTCCGCCGCCCACCCGGATCACCGTCTTCTGGTTCTTGCCGGGATCCCAGCTCAAGCCCACGCGCGGGCCGAAATTATTCCGATCCGTCTTGAGTTGATTGGTGCGTGACTCCAGCGGGCTTCCGTGCAGCGTCGGCATGGTCTGCAGTTCATACCGCAGGCCGAGGTTGATGGTCAGGTTGGTGATGGGCCGCCAACTGTCTTCGACGTAGCCGGCGAAGTCCCAGGTCTGGAAGTCCGTGGAGCCGGCCGCTCCCAGGGAATCGAAGGCCTGCGTGAAGTTGGTGTAATGCTTGCCTACGACTCCGGTAAATCCGGGAGTCGTGGAAGGAGCCGCCGCGCAGTTGCCCAGCGGGACGGGCAACGCGGCATTGCCGCAATCCAGCGCGAAGTTGTTCAGCGTGGAGTAGCTGTACACGCCGCCGCCGGAGAACAGGTTGATTTGCAGGTCGTCGACGCGGCTGGCGTCCCATCCGAATTTCAACGAATGGTGCCCCTTCAGCCCGCTCAGATTTTGCGAAATCTGGATGCGCTTTTCATCGGGAAATGCAGCGCGCGGCAGGAAGTTGGGCATGCCGAAATTGATGCCGTTGGTGGTGCTCACCGAGGGGCCGGGGGCGTTGGCCAGCTCGAACTCGAAGTCGCGGCTGTACTGGAAGCGCAATTCGCTGAGGAAAGTGGGCGTGAAGATGGCGTTCCACTTGCCGATGACGGTTTCGTCGGAGACGTCGTCGGAGCCGTTCATACTGGAATGGACGGAGGTCGAGGGCGCGGTCTGGATGCCGTTGGGCGAATCCCAGCGCAGGATGTTGACCGAGCCGGTAAGGGTATTGCGCGAGTTGAGGTTGTAGTCCACCTTGCCCAAGCCGACCGCTTCGTTGCCCTGACGGGGTTGGGTTTCGACCAGGCTCTGGAAAAACGATACTACCTGGCCGCAACCGGGCGCGGTGCACGCGCTGTTAAAGAAACTCGCGGCGCCGGGAACCACGGCCATGGGGAAATTGCGTTTCTGCTGCTCGTAGTTCAGGAAGTAGAAAACCTTGTCCTTCTTGAGAGGCCCGCCCACGCTTGCGCCGAACTGCTGCCGCCGGTCCTGCGGCTTGCCAGGCAGGCCCACGGCGACCAACTGGTTCGCGCTGAACGGATTGGCGGCGTTCAAAGAGTCGTCGCGGATCAGGTAGAACCCGGTGCCGTGAATCGCATTGGTTCCCGATTTCGTCACGGCGTTCACCACCCCGCCGGCCGCGCGCCCGTACTGCGCGGAAAACGCGCTGTTGCCGACCTGGAACTCCTGGATGGCGTCGATGCTGTAGGCGAAGTTCAGGCGGGTGCGGCCTTTGGCTTCCGAGAAGAACGCCTGGTTGTTGTCCATGCCGTCGATCATGTTGTTGTTGTACAGACCGGACATGCCGCGGAAACTGAGCAGGCCGAATCCGCCGTCGTTGGAAGTGCCCGGCGTGGAGAGCGCGAAGCTGTCCCAGCGGCGGCCACTCATGGGCAGATTGGACATGTCTTTCAAGTTGACCACCGTGCTGACGTCGGTCTTGTCCGTCTCCACCACGGCCACATTGGCTTCTACGGTGATGTTCTCGGTGGTTACGGTTACGTTCAGCGCCAGATCCACCATGGCCCGCTGTCCAACGGCCACGGTGATACCCTTGCGCGTGAGCGTACCGAACCCCGACTTGGAACCCTTCACCTCGTAGTTGCCCGGTTGCAGCGAGGCCGCCTCATACTGCCCGGCATCATTCGACTTCAACTCGCGGGCCACGTTAGTGTCCACGTTGCGGACCACCACATCCGCGCCGGGGATCACCGCACCCGAAGGATCGGTCACCAGGCCGCCGATGGTGGCGGTGCCGGAAGCCGCCTGTCCGAACAGCGATGGGCCGGCGGCGAGGACCAATAGGATAGCCAGCAGCAAGACGTGAGACCAGTGCCGGCGGAAAGCGAAGCGAGACAATCTGTTCATAGTTTTCCCCCCTCTTTTGGGACCCTGAATTTAGCTCTGACGGACAGAATATCAGAATCCGGTTACAAGTGTATGGACAAAGACAAGTCTGGAAGGTTAAATCTTCCAGCGCTCAAAACGCGACCGTCAAGGACAGTTGCAGGAAGCGCGCGCTGCCGATGGTGTGCTGGATCAAGCCGAACGACGCAGGCAGGGCCACCTGGGTCGGCACACCGGCGCGCACGCTGTACTGGCTGGCGCTGTTGGTCGGCACATCGAAGCTCGGAGTGTTGGTGACGTTGAACGCGTCAGCCCCGAAGCGGACGACGTAGCGCTCGCGGATTCTGGTGGTCTTGATCAGCGAGATGTCGAGGCGCTTCTGGGCCGGGCCGCGGAACAGATCGCGCCCCGTGCCTCCAAAAGTGGTTTCAAAGGTGTCGCAAACCCCGGCGGCGGTGCAATCGGTGGGTACGCCGTTGGTGCCCGGGGCCAACTGCGGAACGAAGAAGTCCGCCGCGTTCAGGATGGGCTTGGAGGGGTTGATGCCGGTGGAGCCCTGAAGCTGGGCCTGCTGCGCGGTGATGCCCGGCTTGAGGGGCACCTCCGGATCCAGGAGCTCGACGAAGTTCGCGTAGTATTGGCCGGCCACGGCGCCCGAAAAGTCGATCGGGTTGTAGGGCAGACCGCTTTGCAGGCTGGTCACGCTGCTGATCGCCCATCCGTTGCCCAAGGCCTTGAGGAGCGCGTTCCCGGAAGCTACCTTCGGCGTCTCGTAGTAAACCTGGACGACGGCCACGTGAGTGCGGTCGAACAACGAGCTGGCGTACGATTGTTTCGGGTTGCTGGGGTTGTTGCCGTTGTAGAACAGTCCCAGCCCGCTCTGCTCGTCGAGGGTGTGTGACCAGGTGTACGCGCCGGTGATCTGCAAGCCATGGCTGAGGCTCTTGCGAAGTCCGAATTGCAGCGCGTTGTACGTGGCGATCCCCTCGGCCTTGTAGAAGACCGAGCTGTTGGAGATCCCCAGGAAGGGAACGCGCAGGTCGGTATTGCCGCCGTCGAAAGTCTTGAGGGTTTCCGAAGGCACCACATTGAATCCGTAGGAAGTGGTCTGGCCGTTGATGGGGTTGGAGGCGGTGGCCACGTTGGGCTGGTTGAACGGAATGGGGAGCACCTGATGCACGCTGTGGCTGCCGATGTAGCCCAGGCTCAACTGCACCGTGTTCACCGGCTGCCATTGCAGATCCAGAGTCCAATTCTCGGAATAAGGCAGCTTGTTGGTGGGATCGTAGCCGCCGAACAGGTAGGTGGTGGTCCCTTTGGCCAGGGACGCCGCATTGGGAAAGAGGCTGCTGAAGAGGTTCAGGTTGGTCACCGGAGCGGGCAGCGCCGCGCCCGCGAAAGGTTGGGCCAGGGTGCCGGCCGCGGTGGTGCCCACCTGCTGCACGAAGGGCGGCGCCAACGTCACACCGAACGGCCCGTTGAAGCCGCTGCCGGCGCTGGGAGAGAACTCGCTGAAATACTCGCCACGGTCAAAGTAGATGCCCACCCCGGTGCGGACCACCAGGTTTCTCACTGCCGAGGGGCTCCAGACAATGCCGATGCGCGGCGCGATGCCCCACTGCCTTCCCGACAGCGTGGAATTACTGACCCCGGGCGTCCCCAGAGTCTTGTTATTTCCGGCCACGACGATTCCGGTGTTGACGATGGTGTCGGCAGCGGTGTTGTACTGGAAAGCATCCGGGTGGAAGTTAGTCAGGTTGCCGTACTTTTCCGATAGCGGCCCGTCGAAGTCGTAGCGTACACCCAGGTTGACGGTCAGGTTGGAAGCCAGCTTGAAGTTGTCCTGCACGTAGGCGCCCACCTGTTCGGCGCGGTAGTAGCGGTTGCTCGATCCCGCGAAATACTTCGAACTGCTGCCGATGGTCGGGGCGCCGGTGAACAGCGTGGGCCAGTCCGTGAAGGCCATGCTGGCGGTGTTGTTGTTGTTGTTGAGGATGTTGAGCTGGCTGTGCGTCCAATTGGCGCCCAGGCCGAGCGTGTGGCGTCCCTTCACCCACCCGAAGGTGGAAGTGCCCTGATAGTTGTTCTGGTAGCTTCCGGCGTTGGCGAAGTTGGAAGTCGGCCCCACCGTCAGGCCCTTGTTGATCACCGGGTCGGATTTCGTAATGGTGATTCCGGGAAATGCCGTGCTGCCGAACACGTCGATTCCCAGCGTGCCCGGCGTGAAGGGCTGGCCGGTTTGTCCGTAAGTGACCATGCGCACGAAGCCGGCTTTATTTTCCCAGGTCATTGCCGGATTCAAGACCGTCGTGTTGTCGAGTGTAGCGGTCTGCGAGCCGGCCTGCGTGACCTTGGGGAAGCCCAAGGTGGCGGAGCCGCCGAAGGGGTTGGTGGTGGGATTGGTCTGGGTGAAGAACTTCAGGGCCATGCGGTCCTTGTTGTTCACCATGTAGTCCAGGTCGCCCACGCCCATGTTGGCTTCGAACTTCGACGCCTGAATGAGGATGGCATCGTAGCCGAGGGCGGTGGCGGCGCTGCCGGTGATGGTGGGCGTGGGAATCAGGAACTGGTTCCCGACCTTGGCATTGAACAGAGCGACCGCGGCCGGGCTAATCGCGCTCGAGGCGATGGTCTTGCCGAAATCGGCCTGTACCATGGCGGCCAGGGCCGGCGCGCTGCGGTCGTCGGTAAGATGCTGGGGCACCGTAAGCGTGGATGTTCCGTTGTTGGCATCGTGGTCGCGGATGCCCTGATAGCCGGCAAAAAAGAACAGTTTGTCTTTGAAAATGGGTCCGCCCACATCCGCCCCATAGCGGTTGTAGTGCAGCGCCGGGGCGTTGCCGACGACGACATTATTCGCGGGGGCGCCAGCCGCGGCGGTATTGGGGACGGCATTGCGGAAGAACGAATTGGCGTCCATGCCGGTGTTCTGCAGGTGGTCGTAGGCCATGCCGTGAAACTGGTTGGTGCCCGAGCGGGTGGTGGTTTCGATCTGCGCGCCGCTCTTGCCGCCCTGCGACGCGTCGTACAGGCCCGAGTTGACGCGCAGTTCCTGAATCATTTCCGGGGCCGGCGTAGGGAGGCCCTGTCCGACGGCATCGTAGACCGAGCCGCTGGTGAGCGTGTCGCCGCCCGGCAGGCCGCTGGTTCCGGTGTTCAACGTGAAACGGTTGGAGGCCACCTGGCTGGTGGACTTGCCGTTGAACAGGTTGTCCGCGTTGGCCCCGTTGATGGTGAAACTGTTGCTGGAATCGCGCTGTCCGTTGGCCCAGATGGCCTGGTTTCCCAGGCCGCTGTTGGACCCCGAGCCATTGAGAAAATCGGCCGAGAGGCCGGGACTCAGCAGCGCCAGTTGCGTGAAACTGCCGGTGCCCAAAGGCGCGTTGTTGATGGCGAGCGTGTCCAGCACGTAACCGGTCGTGGTATCGACGGCGTTGAGCAAGGGGGTCGCGGTCACTTCGACGGTGGTCGCGACCGCGCCGACTTCCAGGCTGCCGTTGACCGTTGCCGTGCGGTCCCCCTGGACCAGAATCGACGTGTGGGTCTCGGTCTTGAACCCGTCTTTGCTGAAGGACACGCTATAGTTTCCGATCGGCAGATTCGAGGCCTGGTACGAACCATTGATCGACGTGAGCAGTTTGATTTGCAGATTGGTGTCGACGTTCTTGACGGTCACCGCAGCGCGGGGAACCGCCGATCCCGTGGCATCCACCACCGTGCCGGTGATGCCGCCGAGCAACTGCTGAGCGGACAGGGACCCAGAACCGGCCGCCAGGGAGAGGAGCAGGGAGATCGCTCCGCAAGTGAAACGCATGGAAACCCTCCTTTCGAGACAGTGGGAACAGATATCAGAGCTTACCAGACGAATGTGACGGTTTCGTTAGCGCGGGGTGGCGGGGAAGTAAAAAAGCAGGCGCCCCGGATGGAGCGCCTGCAGGACTGATTAAAGCTAATTGCTGAACGCAGACCGCTGACAGCTTCTTAAAACACGAACCGCAACGCCACCTGGCAGCGGCGCGCGTTGGTGCCGTCCGGGAAGCCCTGCGACTGGTTGCCTACGCCCAGGCCCGCCACCGGCTTCAGAACGTTGCCGCTCACGGTGAAGGCCTGCGTGTTCACGCCGGTGTTGTACTGCGTGTTGAACGCGTTGAACGCCTCAAACATCAGGGTGCCCTTCACGCGCTCGCTGATGGGCAGGTTGCGCGACAGGCGCGCGTCCACGCGGTAGGTCCGGTCCACATCGAGGCTGCTCACCGGGTAGAAGGGAACGCGGCTCCAGCCGCCGCTGCCGTTCATGGTGCTGTACAGCAGTTGCACGCCAGAGAAGACCGTGCCGTTGCCGGTGCTGACGCTGCCCACGGTGGCCGAAACCGGTTCGGCCGAGGCCAGCGTGGTGATGGCGGAAAGTTCCCAGCCGTTCACCAGGTAACGCGCCGCGGCGGATTTGCTGGTGGTGAGCGTGGGGCTCCACAGGAAGTTGATCACCGCGCGGTGGCGCTGATCGAGCGGCGAGCTGCCTTTATCGAGCGCATAGTTGCCGGCCGCCAGGTTGGATTGCGTCCAGCCGATCACTCCGCTGGCGCCGTTCTGGTTGGCATCGTCGATGGCGTGCGACCAGGTGTACGAAACCGACCCCGTCAGCCCGTGCGACATGCGCTTGCGAAGCTGCAAGGCCAGGCCGTTATACCAGGACTGCCCGCCGTTGTCCACTTCGTAAATATGGGCGTAGCGGGTATCCGGCTTGGAGGTCCAGAGCGGAGTCGTAAACGAGCCCACCTGGTTTCCGCCGGCATCGTCGATGACATACGTTCCCATGGCCGTGGGCGCGTTCAGGTTCAGATCGCGCGAGGTCCAGATCTGCAAGCCGCGGCTCCAGATGTAGCTGGCCGTCAGCACCATGTCGCGCGACAACTGGCGCTCGAGCGCAATGGTGCCCTGCTGCGTATACGGGTTGCGGAAATGGTTCTGATCGGCGAAGGTGATGTTCACGGTGCCGGCCGGTACGCTGGCGGCGTTGGGCACGATGTTGGGGAACACCGGGGCGCCGCTGGTGGTGGAGTTGACCGAAATGGTGGTCTGGTAGCGCCCGTTGCCCAGGTACAGCGTGTCCAGTCCGTTGCCCAGGAAGCGGGCATAGAACAGGCCGTAGCCGGCGCGCAGCACGGTCTTGTCGCCCAGCGAGTAGGAGAGGCTGAAGCGCGGCGCAAAGTCCTTGTTGTAGGCCGGAATCTTCCCGGTCTGCGGATAGTTCGGATCGACCACCGTGGGCTGCGGCAGGAACGTCTTTTCGTACCGCACACCGTAGTTCAAGGTTAGCCGCTTGGTGGCCTTCCAGGTGTCCTGCGCGTAGAAGTTGATGTCCGACGTGCGGAAATCCTGGATCGGGTTGCCGAATGCCTGGGTGAAGGTGGAGTAATCCTTGGCGTTGGTGCTGTTCCCGGAGAAGTCCTTGGCGAAAGCGGTCAGGGTGGAGAAGTTGTAGGTCCCGGCGCCATTGAAGAGCTGATTCATGTAGTCTTCGGTGGTCTGCCAGTCCACGCCGAATTTCACCGAGTGGGCTCCGTGCGTCCAACTGTAGTTGTCCACCAGTTGGAAGCGCTGCTCGCTGGGGAAGGTGCGCGGGTAAGCGGCGGCGGCGCCTACGGCGCTGCCGTTCAGGTTGATCACCAGCGCGCCGGTGGAGGGCCACAGGTCCGAAGCTCCCGGATCCGACAGGCGGTCCTTGAACCAGCCGAAGCGCAGTTCGTTCACCGAAGCGTTGCTCGGAACCGCGGTCCAGGAAGCCTTTCCGTAACGCGTCTCGACGGTGGAATTGCCGTTGCCGCCCAGCATGTTCCCGCTGGGCAGGACCGCCTGGGTCTGAATGCCGTTGGGCGACCGCCAGTGCATCACGTTGGCGTCGAAGCTGAACGAATTGCGGTACGTGGGGCGCCAGTCGAGCTTGGCAAAGCCCATGGTGGAGCTGACCGTGCGCGGCACCAGCACGTCCATCTGTTTCTGGATGAAAGCGATGGCCGTCGCGCACTGGGCCGCCGTGGCGGTGCACGTGGAAGGAACGATCTGTCCGCCGGTGGTAGTGAAGCTGGTGTTGATGATGCGGTTCAGGCCCGGGAAATTGCGCTGCACTTCCTCAAAATTGGCGAAGAAGAAAAGCTTGTCCTTCTTAATGGGCCCGCCCAAGGTGGCGCCCGCCTGGTGGCGCCATTCCGGCGCGTTGTAGCCCAGCGCGTAGCGGTCGGGGGCATTCAGGGTGCGGTTGCGGAAAAACCAGTAGCCGGTGCCGTGATACTCGTTGGAGCCACTGCGCGTCACGGTGTTGATCACGCCGCCCAAGGCACGGCCGAATTCCGCCGAGAAGCCATCGGAAAGCACCTGGAACTCCTGCACCGCGTCCTGCGAAATCTGGGTGGAGATGCGCGTGCGGCCGGCGTTCTCGTTGTAGAAGCTGTTGGTTGTATCGTTGCCGTCGGTCAGGAAGGAGTTGCCCGACGAGATGCCGCGGAAACTCACCAGCCCGAAGGTGCCGTCGGGCGTCACCGCCGGGGTGAGCAGCACGAAGGTATCGGCGCGCCGCCCGTTGATGGGCAGTTGGTCGATCTGCTGCTGGGTCACCACCTGGCTCACGCCGCTCTTGGTGTCTTCCACCAGCGGTGCCTCCGCGGTCACTTCGATTTTGGTGGTGGCGGTGGTCACTTGCAGGTTGATGCGGAAATCCACCGTCTGCCCGACCAGGACTTCGAAATCCTTGGCTTCCCAGGTGGCGAAGCCCTGCCTGGTCACGGTGAGGCTGTAGTTGCTTGCCGGCACCAGGGCCGGCGCTGCGAACACTCCGGCATCGGTGGTTTGCATGGTTCGCCGGATGCCTTTGGACTCGTTGGCGACGACCACGGTAGCGTCTGGCACGACGGCTCCCGAAGCATCACGCACCGTGCCGGAAATGGCGCCAAGTCCGGCCACCGCCTGGGCAAACGCCCCGGCGGAGTACACGAGCGTGAGGAGAGATAATGCAGCAACTTTTCTCATAGATTCACCTCTTAAGACCCTGTTTTCCTCTGATCGACAGCATATCAGAATCCGCGGCGGTGGGGTAGGCCTCCCGGCCTGGCTTCCCGGCCTGGGCCGGCTTGGGCCGTCGGGAGGCCCACCCCACATAAAGAAAGGGGCGGGGCCTTTCGGCCTCGCCCCGAGTGTTACGAATTTTGAACCAGTTAGAAGGTAAAGCGGGCCGATACCTGCATACGGCGCGCCTGTGTGCCGTCGGGGAATCCGGCTTCGCCGGTGCCTTGGCCGAAGGCCGTGGGCGTGAAGGTGAGGATGCCCTTGGCTTCGGTATAGGCTTGGGCGGAAATGCTGGTGTCGGCGATGGTATTGCTGACGTTGAACACTTCGAAGTTCAGGGCCAGGTTTCTCTTGGTCTCGCCGAACGGAATGATCTTGCTGAGACGCGCGTCCGCACGGTAGGACGGCGGCGTGTACAGGTTGTTGGCCCCGAGCCAGGGTATGCGGCTGCTCAGGCCGTTGCCGCCCAGGTTGCCGGTGCTGAACACGCCCTTGACCGGGAACGTGGAGGCGGAGTCGGTCATGCGGATGGTCTCGCTGCCCGCCTGGCGGCCGCTTTGCAGGGTGGTGATGGTGGCCAGTTGCCAGTTGTTGACCACGTACTTGAAGAAGGCGCCGGAGCGGTGGCTGAAGGTGGGCGCCCAGACGAAATTGGCGACGAAGCGGTGGCGCTGGTCTTCGCTGCCGCTGGCTTTATCGGCCTTGAAGTTGCCGTTGTTGAGCCAGTAGCCGGCGCCGCTCAGGAACAGGTTGTTGCTGCTGCCGCCGTAGCTCTGGCCGTCGTCGATCTCATGCGACCAGGTGTACGAAACGTCGGCCTGCAGCCCGTGCGACATCTGCTTGCGGATCTGCACGGCGAGCGCGTTGTAGAAGCTGTTGACGCCGTTTTCATCCTGGTAAATGGCGCCGAACCGGGAGTCCGGACGCGCGCCCGTCAGTACGTTGGTGGTGTAGTACCTCACCGGGGCGCCCGTGGCGTCGCCGATGGTGTAGGTGTACGGCACGGTCGTGGTGGGCAGGTTCAGGTCGCGCACGCCGTACAACTGCACGCCGCGGCTCCAGATGTAGGATGCCGTGATGCCGATGTCGTGGCTCAACTGGCGCTCGAGTGCGAAGGTGCCCTGCTCGGAGTAGGGCGTCTTGAGGTTCGGCGCGGCGAACTGAATGGTAGAAGTGCCCAGGTTGGCGGCGGTCGGAATGGCAGCGAGGGCGTTGGGGAAATTCGGACCGGCGGCAAACTGCGGCGCCTGCGTCGAGGACAGCGAAATGGAGGTCTGGAGTACGCCGTTGTTGGTGAACAGGTTGTCGATGGTACCGCCGGCGAAGCGGGCGTAGAACATGCCGTAGCCGGCGCGCAGCACCGTCTTGTCGTTCAGGCGATAGGCCAGGCCGACGCGCGGCATCACGTTGTTGTTCGCCGAGTTGATGTGGCCCGTCTGCGTATAGATCGGGTTGAAGGTCTTAGGCTGCGGCAGTTGCGCATACTCATAACGCGCACCGTAATTGAACGTGAGTTTGGAAGTGGCGCGCCACTGGTCTTCCACATAGAAGCCGTAGTCCTGGATGGTGGCGTCCACGACCGGGTTGCCGAAGGTCTGAGAGAACGAGTTCCAGTACTTGGTGCCGGTGGTGTTGCCGGAGTAGTCCTGCGCGAACGCGGTGACGGTCGAGTAGCTATAGCTGCCATACTGGCCGCTGATGTAATAGGTGTAATCGGCGGTGTTGGCGATATCGGCGCCCAGCTTGAAGATGTGCGTTCCCTTGGTCCAGGAAGCGTTGTCGGCGAACTGGAAGCGCTGTTCGTTGGGCTCGACGCGCGGCAGATAGGCCGCGGGTCCGATGGCCTGGCCGGCAACGGAAACACCCAGCAAGCCGAGACCCTGGCCCATGGACGCGTTGTTGAAAGTGTCCGCCTGGCGGTCGGTGGACCAGCCCACGCGAAACTCATTCACGAAGCTGGAAGTCGGAACCGTGGTCCAGCTCAGCTTGCCGTTGCGCACGCGCACCGTGTCGTCGCCGTTCGAGGTGATGGCGCCGCCGGTGGTCACCGATGCGCCGGTCTGGATGCCGTTGGGCGAAATGAAGCGCATGTAGTTCAGGCTGGCGCTCAAGGTGTTGCGGTCGTTGACGTGATAATCGATGCGCCCGAAGCCCAGGTCCTGGGTGACGGTGCGCGGCAGCGTGCCGAAGAAGCGCGGCAACAGGGCGTTGATGGCCGAGCACTGGGCCGGCGTGGCCGGAGCGCCACAACCGATCCACGCCTGTGCGTTGGTGTCGATCACGCCGGCGCGGATCACGCTCGAAACCAGCGGGAAATCGCGGCGCGTGAAATCGCCGTTGAAGAAGTAGAACAGCTTGTCCTTGACGATGGGGCCGCCGATCGAGGCGCCGAACTGGTGGCGCGTCTCGTCCGGCACCGTGGTGGCGTAGCGGGCGCGAGCGTTGAAATCCTGGTTGCGGAAGAACTCGTAGGCGGTGCCGTGAAGCTGGTTGCCGCCCGAGCGCGTGACCGTGTTGACCACGCCGCCCATGGCCTTGCCGTATTCGGCCCCGAAATTGGTCGAGACCACCTGGAACTCCTGCACCGCGTCCTGGGAAATCTGCGCCGCAATACGCGTGCGTCCCGCGTTCTCGTTGTAGAACTGTTCGGTGGTGTCGTTGCCGTCGATCAGAAACGAATTGCCCGCGGCCACGCCGCGGAAGGTGAGCAGGCCGTAATAGCCGTCGCTGGTGACGCCCGGAGTCAGCAGGACGAAGGAATCCACACGGCGGCCGTTGATCGGCAGGTCGGTGATTTGCGTGGTCCCGATGACCTGCGATACGTCGGTCTTGGTGTCTTCCACCAGCGGCGCGGTGGTGGTGACTTCGATCGCCGTGGTGCTGGTGGCAACCTTCAAACTGATGTTGAGGTTGATCTCCTGGCCTACGGCCAGCGCGAGGCTCTTGGCCTCAAACCCGCCGAAACCTTCGGCGGTCACGGTTACCATGTAGCCCGGACCCGGCGTCAGGGCCGGCGCCGTAAACAACCCGGCGTCATTGGTGTTCAAAGTACGGATGGTACCCTGATTCTCGCTGGCGATCACTACTTTGGCGCCCGGTACTACGGCGCCCGATGGATCCCGGACGACCCCGGATATTCCCGCCACTCCGGCGGCTTGCGCAAACGCGCCTATGGAAAAAACGAGCAGAATAAGCGAAACAGCTAGCGCTATTTTCATCGACTAACCCCCTTTTGAGATCCAAAACTACTAAACCCTGAAGCCGTAGTGTAGCAGAACTCGCCGGAAGGTGTAAATCGCCACGAATTTCGGGCACCAGCTTCGGGTGGTGGTGTTGTGGCGTTAGGCGCTGGAAGTACCGGTACCGTCACTCCATGCGCAGCCAGTTCTTGTCGAAGGCCGGATACAGGGCTCCCAGGCGGGCGGCGATGGCCGTCATCTGCGCCTGTGCGCGCGCCAGGGTCACACCCGGCTTCAAGCGCGCGGCGGCCATCGGGTACCGCCCCGCGGTGGCGCGGTAGTCGAGCGCGGGGTCGAAGCCCATGGGCTCCCACAGGTCGATATTGTGGTCGCGGAACGAGAAACCGGGCGGCAGCACCCCGAGGATGGTGGCCGGCCGCGAGCGCAGTTGCACCTTGCGCCCCACCACGCCCTCGTCGCCCGCGAACCAGCTTTGCCACAGCCGGTAGCTGATTACCAGCACGTCGGGCGCGGCGGGGGTGTCTTCCTGCGCGGTGAAGAAGCGGCCGCGCAACGGCGCGACGCCGAGCATGGGCAGCAGGTCCGCGGTGGCGTAACGGTTCTCCAGTTCTTCCACGCGCTGGCCGTCGCTCAGCACGGCGCGCCCGTCGAAGAATGCCGCCATGCTGGCAAACACGTCGTTCTGCGCCTTCCAGTCGCGGTAGTTGCCGGGCGAAATCGGGTTGTGCTCGGTTCGCTGCAGCCGCACATTCCGTTCCCAGACCATGACCATGCGGTCAGGCTCGCGAAAGGGGAGAGGCCGCAACAACAGGCCGTCCGCCACCGCAAAGATGGAGAGGCTCGAACCGATTCCGAGCGCCAGCGAGGCAATCGCCGTGATGGCGAATCCCGGATTGCGCCTGAGCCCGCGCCACGCATATTGAACATCCCGCCAGGTTGTTTCCAGCCACATGGTTGTTGGACGCCTTTGGGCGAGTATACCCCACCCCGTTCCGATTCCAGGGAGCAAGCACGGCGATGTACAGTGAAAGTGTGACGGCGCGGGAGGCATACGAGTTGACCACCGAAGGAGGCGCGACCGATTTCGCTCTGCTGATCGCAGCATGCGAACGGTTCGGCCCGTACTGTCTGATCGGCGGGCTGGCCGTCAACTGCTACGTGGAGCCGGTCTACACCCTCGACGCCGACATTGTGGCGACTGCCCGCCTGCTTCCCGGGTTGGCCGCCCATCTGCGGGACCAGGGCTTCCAGATCGAAGAGCACGCCCACTCGGTAAATGTGCGGGCGCCGGGAAGCGACCTGCGGATTCAGTTCACGACCGATGAACGATACCAGGCGTTCCCGGCCCGTTCAGTGGAGGCCGAAGTGTTGGGACAACAGGTGAAAGTCGCCTGCCTGGCGGACGTCGTGCAAGGAAAACTCTGGGCCTGGAGCGACCCCGAGCGGCGCCTGAGCAAGCGCAAGAAAGACGAGCTGGACCTGATCCGGCTTGCGGAGGCGCACCCCGAGCTGCGGCCGTCGTACCCTGCCGCCCTGAGGGAACAGATCGAACGCGGATGAGGATGGCGCGGCACAGACTGCGCACGTGCCAGTCGAACTCGCCGGTGCCGGTATACTGAAGCGTGCAGCCTGCCATGGACAACCTGCGCGAGCGGCTGAGGGCGGTGCGCGAACGGATGGCGCGGGCCGCGGAACGTGCCGGGCGCGATCCGGCGGGCATCCTTCTGCTGGCGGTCACCAAGGTATTTCCGGCGGCGGTGATCGGCGAAGCCTACGCGCTGGGGCTGCGCGATTTCGGCGAAAACTACGTCCAGGAGTTCGCCGAAAAAGCTCCCGCTGTGGCCCAGTTGGAGGGGGCGCGGTTCCACCTGATCGGCCATCTGCAATCCAACAAATCGCAGAAGGCGGCGGAGCTGTTCCAGGTGATCCAGACGGTGGATTCGCCCAAGCTGGCGCGGCGTCTGGAGGGAACCGGACGCGCGCTCGAGGTGATGCTGGAGGTAAAGCTTTCGCCGGAGCAAGCCAAGAGCGGCGCGGACCCGGCGGAGTTGCCGGAGTTGATCGTGGCCGTGCGCGAATGCCCGCACCTGAGCTTGCTGGGGCTGATGACCATGCCGCCGTGGTCGGACGATCCGGAGGCGTCGCGCGGGTATTTCCGGCGGCTGCGCGAGTTGGCGGAGCGGCACGGGCTGGCGCAGCTTTCCATGGGGATGTCGCACGATCTCGAGGCCGCCATCGAGGAGGGCGCCACCTGCGTGCGCGTCGGCACGGCGCTGTTCGGAAAGCGGAAAAAAGTGTGACCGTCGGCTTTTGCTCGCCGCTGCCGCCGGCTCATTCCGGAGTAGCCGATTACTCGGCGGCCCTGCTCACGGAACTGCGGCGCCACGGGCAGGTCGAGGTCGCGCCCCGCCGTTGCGACGTGGCGCTGTACCATCTGGGCAACAACGCGTTGCACGCGGAGATCTACCGGCGCGCGCTGGCCGAGCCCGGCGTGGTCGTGCTGCACGATGCCGTGCTGCACCATTTCCTGCTGGGACAACTGGACGAGCCATCTTGTATAGAGGAGTTCGTCTATAACTACGGGGAGTGGAACCGCGGGCTGGCGCGGGAACTGTGGCGCGGGCGCGCGGCCTCTGCGGCCGACCGCCGCTATTTCGATTACCCCATGCTCAAGCGCATCGCGGAGCGGGCGCGGGTCGTGGTGGTGCACAATCCGGCGGCGGCCCGCGCGGTTGCCGCACATGCCCCCGGCGCGCGCGTGGTGGAGATTCCCCACCTTTTTAAGATGCCCGCGCTGCCCAGCGACGGCGAAGCGGCGCGCTACCGCCAGCGCCTGGGCGTGGCTCCGGGGGCTTTTCTGTTCGGCGTTTTCGGGTATCTGCGGGAATCCAAACGCCTGCTCACCGTGCTGGAGGCGTTTGCCGAGGTCCGCCGCGAGGCGCCGCACAGCGCGCTGCTGGTGGCCGGGCGGTTCGCTTCCACCGACCTGGAGCGCGCCGTCGCGCCGCTGCTGTCCGCCCCCGGCGTAGTGCGCCGGCCGTTTCTGGAGGAGCGCGAGTTCTGGCTGGCGGCGCAAGCCGTCGATGCGTGCATCAACCTGCGCTACCCGGCGGCCGGCGAGACCTCGGGCATCGCCATCCGTTTCATGGGTATCGGCAAGCCGGTCTTGCTCACCGAGGCGGCGGAGTGCTCGCGGTTCCCCCAGGACGCCTGCGTGCGCATCGAGCCCGGCTTGGCGGAGCGCGAGTCCCTTCGGCAGCACATGGTTCTGTTAACATTAATGACTGAGGTGGCCCGCGCCATCGGCCAACGGGGGGCCGGGCATGTGCGGGCTCATCACCGGGTGGAGCTAGCGGGGAACCAGTATTGGCAACTGCTGAGCGAATTCTGTATCTAGCGTTGCTCTGTGGCGTTGCGTTCGGCGCGCCGCAGAAGCCGCCGACCAGGCAATTGCACGCGGCTATTCTCATGCGCGACGGGGTACACCTCGCCGCCAGCGTTTTTCTGCCGCCGCTCGGTTCCGAACACGCGCGCCTGCCGGCGATTCTGGTGCGCACGCCGTACGGCCGCGGCGCCACCATCACGCCCAACTATCAGGCATTCGTGGACCACGGGTACGCCGTCGTGGTGGAAGACGTGCGCGGCCGCTACGAATCGGAGGGCGTCTTCCAACCGCTCCAGCAGGAACCCGCCGATGGCGACGACACGCTCAACTGGATCGCGCGCCAGCCGTGGTCGGACGGCAAAATCGGCATGGTGGGCGGTTCCTACCTGGGAATCGTGCAGTGGAAGGCGGCGCTGCTCAATAATCCGCACTTGAAGGCGATCTTTCCTGTGGTCTCGGGGGCCGACGATTACCGCGACCGCTTCTATTCACCCGGAGGCGCGTTGAAACTGGGTCACCGGCTGGAGTGGATGTCGGAGAACCAGCGGGCGCCGGGCTACCACCCCGACTTTTCGAAATACACCCTGCATCTGCCGTTGCGCACCGCCGATATCGTGGCCACCGGCTGGACGTCGGAGATGTACCGCGAAGCTCTCGACCATCCCGCTTACGATTCCTTCTGGCGCGCTATCAGCACCAGGGAGCAGATTCAGAAGGTCCACATCCCGGTGTTTTCCATCGGCGGGTGGTACGACAATTTCGTCGAGAGCGACCTGGAAGCTTACGCCGCGCTGCACAAGAATTCCGGGCTGAACCGCATTCTCATCGGTCCGTGGGCGCATAACATGTCGTATCAGTTCGAAGGGGCGAGTTTTGGGCCGGAAGCGGCGGTTCCGATTCGCACCCTGCAACTGGAGTGGTTCGACCAGTGGCTCATGGGGAAGGACACGCCGCTTTTGTCGCAGCCGCCGGTGAAGATCTTCGTGATGGGGGCCAACAAATGGCGCGAGGAGCGCCAGTGGCCGCCGGAAGAGGCGCGCGAGCGCAAACTGTTCCTGGTGAGCAGCGGCAAGGCGAACACCCTGAACGGCGACGGCGCGCTCGACGAGAAGCCGAAGTGGCACGTCTCCGAGGATAGCTACGTTTTCGACCCGCGCGACCCGGCCCCGACGCTGGGCGGCGCACTATGCTGCAATCCGCTGGTCTTCCCGTGGGGGCCCAAGGACCAGCGCCCGGTGGAGAAGCGCAACGACGTGCTGGTCTACACCACCCGGCCGCTCAAGGAGGAGGTGGAGGCGATCGGGCCCGTCAAGGTGGTGCTGTACGTGGCCACCAGCGCGCGCGACACCGATTTCACGGCGAAACTGGTGGACGTGTTTCCGGACGGATACGCGCGCAACCTCACCGACGGCCTGCTGCGCCTGCGGTATCGCAATTCGCTGGAGAAGCCGGAGCTGGCCCAGGCGGGCGAGGTCTATCGGATCACCCTCGATGCCGGGGTCACGAGCAACGTGTTTCTGAAGGGGCACCGCATCCGCGTGGAGATATCGAGCAGCAACTTCCCCCGCTTCGACCGCAACCCCAACACCGGCGGCCCGATCGCCGACGAGATCCGCCTGCGCCCCGCCATCCAGACCGTGTACCACGACCGCGAGCGGCCCTCTCACGTGGTGCTGTTGGTGATGCCCGAGAGCAAGGGGTAACTTGCACCGGCGGCAAACCTGAATGACTCAAATGGTAGAGTGTTTCCAGCGGCAGGCAGATATCGCCGAACCGCCGGATTTCAAACACCAGGTACCCGATTGCCGGCAAGATCCGCCTGCGCCCCGCAAGCCAGTTAACCGATTGGGCCGTCCACAGGCACTATAGAATGGCGCCGCACTTCATCTGCCCAACACTTCCGCGAGCGGCACGACAATCTCCGGGCCCTCGGTCCGCAGCATGCCGTCGCGGACCTCGCGGATGCCTTCGGCGGTATAGATCCAGGCTCTGCCGGTTTGCGGGTCGACCACCCAGACGTAGCGCACGCCGAACGAGAGATAGTCGTCGATCCGCTTCTGCATGCGGCTCATGCGGTCTTCGGGCGAAAGAACCTCGATGCACAGAAAGGGAGGCGAAGTGAAGACCTGCTCATCGGGTTCGGGTCCGGCCACCACGCAGATGTCGGGTATACGATACCGCGTGGCAGACACCCTGACGCGTAGCTCCTGGATCACAAAAATGTTCCACTCCCGCCGGCGCTCGCGCAGGTAGAACAGGATCTCCTGCTGAAGTTTGGCGTGATCCTTCTCGCCCACGTTTCTCTCCTCAATAATGCCGTCTACGAAATCGCAGTCGGGCCGGTATGCCGTATGCAGGTATTCTTCCACCGCGATCAGAGTGCGTGGGGCCGCCATCTCCACAATTATGTCATAGGCGGGCCGCGCGCCCCTCACCCCCACGGGATTCTCGAACGCCGCTCGATGGCCCACGCGCACGGGGTTACGGCACTGTCATTTTCCATGGCCCTTTCGAGCCTCCGTACCCGCACAGCCGCAACATTTTCCAATCCTCGCGGGTTCTTTTAGCAACGTTCGCAAATTTCCGGACATCTACCAACTATGCCGCACAGAATCTCACTTGTCGTGGACGATGAACCGGCGCTCCGGGCCTATGTCGCGGCCATCTTGCAGCGCGAGCATTTTCAGACCGTAGAAGCTGACAATGGCGCCGACGGATTCGAGGCCGTGCGGAAACGTGAGGGCGAAGTGGCGCTCATCGTGACCGATGTGCAGATGCCCGGCGGCGACGGATTGACCCTCGCAACGTCCGTCAGGAAAACGTTCCCGGCAGTCCCCATCATTCTGGTTTCGGGCCACCTCAGGCCGGATGTCGATTTCGAGTTCGTGCAGAAGCCGTTTTCCCCGGCAGCGCTCTTGCAAGCGGTCCGGAATGTCCTGGTGGCGCACCGGGCTGCCGCGTATTCCCGGGCTTCGTAGCCCAAAATCGCCGTTCAATGCTCCAATGGGAGCGTGACTTCCGTTCCTGGCGTGTGCCGGTTTGCCGTTGCCGCCCTCGCGGGCATCGCCGCGCTTCCGTGCTTCGCCCAAAATCCGCCGCCGGAGATCGTCACCGACCGCCCCGACGTCACCGAATCCGGCGTGGTGGTTCCGCTCGGATCCCTTCAGTTCGAGAACGGGTTCGCCTGGACGCGCGACCACGGCAGAGACACGCTCGACCTTTCCGAAACCCTCATACGCCTCGGCCTCTGGCGCCGCACCGAAATTCGCTTCGTGACGCCGAACTATATCTCCGCCACGGACGGCAGACCGGACCCCTCCGGCTTCGACGATGTCGGTGTGAGCGTGAAGCACCAGCTTGGACCCTTGCCGGGCCGCTTCGACCTGGCCGTGATCGTGGGCGCCAGCTTGCCTACCGGCGCCCACGATGTGAGCACCCACGCATTCGACCCGTTCCTCAAGTTCGGGTGGTCGCGCGATCTGGCGGACGGATGGTCGCTCGGCGGCATGCAATCGCTCTTCTATGCGACTGAAGATGGGCGCCGCAACCCCACCTGGGAGCCCACTTTCTATCTGGAGCGGGAGATCACGAAGCGCCCGGATGCATTCGTGGAATACGCCGGCGACTACCCCCGCACCGGCGGCGCGCGGCAATTGCTCCACTGCGGCGCGGCGTACCGGCCCACGCCGAGACATCAAGTGGATTTTCACTTCGGATTCGGGCTCTCCCACGCCGCGCCCAATCGCTTCTTCGCCGCCGGATACTCGTTCCGCATCGACGGCCTTTTCGGCGCCGGGCGGCAACCGCGGCAGTAGGGCTACGGCGTATGCGCGTTGGGATGCGTCCAATTATAGATGGCCCACGCGATCCCGCCCAAAATGCCCAGGATGATGAGCACCCCCGGAATGTCTAACGGGCCCATGGCGATCTCTCCCGATTCAGATTATACCCTCTGAAAGGGAGAAATGGAACCGCGCCGCTGGGATTACCTCTCCGCCTCCGGCAGCTTGTCCCCTTCCCCCGCCACCCACACGTACAGCGTCGGCAAAAGGAAAATGCCCAGCGCCAGGGCCGCCATCAGGCCACCCACAATGACGATGGCGAACGGCCGCTGTGCGTCCGAACCGATGCCGCGCGACAGCGCCGCCGGCAGCAACCCCACGCTCGCCACCAGCATGGTCATCATGATGGGGCGCAGCCGCTCCACCGATCCCTCGACCGCCGCCGTCAGCACGGGCGCCCCGCGCGCGCGCAGTTGGTTGATGTACTCCAGCATGATCACGCCGGTCTCGACGGCCACCCCGAACAGCGCCAGGAAGCCCACCCCGGAGGAGACGCTGAAATGCGTGCCCGTCGCTAGCAGCGCCACCAGCCCGCCAATCGGCGCCATGGCCACATTGGCCAGTATCAGCAGCACCCACTTGAAGGACTTGAAAACCGTCTCGAGGATCATGCAGATTACCAGGATAGTGATCGGCAGCACCACCATCAGCCGCTTCGACGATCTCTTCTGGCTCTCGTATTCGCCGGCCCAATCGATGTGATACCCCGCGGGCAGTTTCACTTCGCGGTTCACTTTGCGGACCGCCTCTTCCACCGTGCTGCCCAGGTCGCGCACGGGCACGCTGTACTTGATCGCCACGTAGCGCGAATTGGCTTCCCGGTAGATCTCCGAGGCGCCATCGAGCACCTGTATCCGCGCAAGCTGCGCCAGCGAAACGCGCTCCCCCGTTGGCGCCAGCAGGCGTATGTGCTCGATGGCCTGCTCCGTGTCGCGGTAGGGGGCCTCATAGCGCACCACCAGGTCGTAGCGCTGTTCGCCCTCGAGGACCTGGCTGACGCTCTTTCCGCCCACGGCGGTCTCGATGGCATCCTGGACGTCGGCCACGTTGATGCCATATCGCGCTGCTTGCGCGCGGTCCACGGCGAACTCCAGGTTCGGCTGGCCGATCACGCGGAACAGCCCGAGATCGGCGACGCCCGGAACGGTCCGCAGGACATTCACGATCCGCTCTCCGGCAGCTTCCAGCATTTTGAGGTCGTCGCCGAAAACCTTGATGGCCAACTGCCCCTTGACGCCGCTCACCGCCTCCTCCATGTTGTCGGCGATGGGCTGGGAGTAGTTCCACAAGGCGCCGGGAATCTTCTCGAGCTGGCGATCCATGGCGGCGATCAGTTGTTCCTTGTCCTTTTGGAACACGGGCCGCCACTGCTCCTTGGGCTTGAGATCGATGAAGTACTCGGTATTGAAAAAGCCGATGGTGTCCGTTCCGTCGTCCGGCCGCCCCACCTGGCTGATCACTTGCGTCACCTCGGGAAACGACGCCAGAATCAGCCGCGCCTGGTTCATCACGCGGGCGCCCTCGGTGGGGCCGGTGCTGGGCGCCAGGGTGGCTCGGGCCCAGATCGCGCCTTCGTCGAGGTGCGGGAGAAATTCCGAACCGATCGCGCCGCTCAGCGTCAGCCACGCGGAGAGCGCCAGCGCGCCCGCCGCCACGGCGAGCGTCGCCCAGCGAAATCGAATGGCCCGTTGCAGGCTTTCGCGATACGCCCTCGTCATCCACTCCATGGCGGGGTTGGCCCACTCGCGCACCGTCGCGCCAAAGAGGAAGCTGGAGAGCACCGGCGCAATCAGCATCGAGAAGATCAGCGCGCCCGCCAGCGCGAACGACACCGTCCACGCCATCGGCTTGAACAATCTGCCTTCCACCCGCTCGAGCGTGAAAATCGGCAGGTACGCCGTAATGATGATGGCGATCGAATAGAACACCGGCCGCTGCACTTCGTGCGCGGCGTCGCGGATGGCCTCGAGCGGCTTGGCGGAGCGCCGCACGGTCCGGCCCAGGTGGCGCACGATGTTCTCCACCATCACCACCGCACCCTCCACCACCATGCCGAAATCCAGCGCGCCGAGCGAAAGCAGGTTCGCCGGAATCTTCATCAGGTTGAGACAGACCGCGGCGAAGAGCAGCGAAAACGGAATCGTCAATGCCACCAGCAGAGCTCCGCGGGCGTTGCCCAGGAACAAAAACAGGATCAGCGCCACCAGCAGGATGCCCTCGGTCAGATTGTGCAGCACGGTGTGCGTGGTGTAGTGCACCAGGTTGCTGCGGTCGAGAAAGGGAACGATCTTCACACCCGGAGGCAAAATGCGCTCGTTCAGCTCGTTCACCTTGTCGTGAATGGCCTCCAGCGTCGAATCGGAATCGGCGCCCTTGCGCAGCAGAACGATGCCCATCACCACGTCGTCGCTGTCGAGGATTTTTCCGTCGGCGCGGTGAATCGCCTTGCCGATTTGCCCCAGGCGGATCTTCGGTCCCTGCGCCACCGTCGCGATATCGCCGATGCGCAGCGGCGTGCCGCTCTGCGTCTTGATCGCCGTTTGCCGTATGTCGTCCACGTGCTTGAAGAGTCCCAGCGCCCTTACATTGATCTGCTGCAGGCCGGCTTCCACAAAGCTTCCGCCGGCGTTCACGTTGTTGTTCGCCAGTTGCTGCTCCACCTGCGCCAGATTCAAACCATAAGAAACCAGTTTCTCGGGATCGAGCCGCACCTGGTACTCCCGGGTGACGCCTCCGAAACTCACTACGTCCACCACGTTGGGGACGGACTTGAACTGTTTCTCGAGCACCCAATCCTCGATGGTTTTCAGCTCCATCAGGTCGTACGCCGGGTTCGTGCTGCGGAGCGTGTACCAATAGATCTGGCCCACCGGACTATAATCCGACCCGATCTGCGGGTTGAGGCCGTTCGGCAGATTCGCCTGCGCCAGCCGCTCCAGCACCTTTTGCCGGTTCCAATCGTTCTGCGACTGGTCGTCGAAAATCAGCATCACGCTGGAGAGCCCGAACAGCGACGTGGACCGCAGGTGCTCCAGGTGCGGGATCCCGTTCATCACGATCTCGAGGGGAATCGTCACCTGCTGCTCCACCTCTTCGGCCGCGCGGCCCGGCCACTGCGTGATCACTTGCACGTAGTTGTTGGCCACATCGGGATACGCTTCCACCGGCAGTTTGTGAAAGGAGACGGCGCCCCAGGTCAGCAGCAGGATGGCGCCCACCACGATGAGAAACCGGTTATTGAGAGCGTAATCGACCAGCGTGCGGATCATGGGCCTGGTTACTGCTCCACCGTATTTTGTAAGACCAGCGCGTTGGCCACCACCCGGTCGCCCGGCTTGATGCCCGATGTTACTTCCTGCATGCCGGGTGGAATCATCTTCCCGCCGGCCACTTCCACGCGGCGGAAGGCGCGCTCGCCCGCCGGCACGTAGACCCAATCGCGATCGTGCAGGTGCAGAACCGCCGCCGCCGGGACCAGGGCATGCGCCTCCCTCGCCTCTCCGCGGAACGTAGCGTTGGCGAACATGCCCAGGCGCATCGGCCCCGGGTTGTCTACCTCGATGCGGACCTTCGCCGTGCGTATGGCCGGATCGAGACTGGGACCGATATTGCCGATCCGCCCCTTCAGCACTCGACCGGGCCAGGCGTTCAGGCGAATCTCGGCATAATCGCCCGGATGCACGTTCCGCAGATCGTTCTCGTAGACGTCGCACACGATCCAGACCTTCGAAAGATCGGCGATAGTGAACAGGTTGGGCGAATTGTCCAGCGTCTTCACGCCCGCCGCCGCGGTCACGTTCTGCTCCACGATCACCCCGGACACCGGGGCCACGATGTCCACCGTCGCAGCCGGACGGTTCGCGTCCACCCCCAGCACGCGGAGCCGTTCGCGCGCCGTCTCCAGATCGATGGCCGCCTTGTCTTCATTGCTCCGCGCAACCTCCAGCTCCTTCTGGGCGATGGCGCCCTTTTCATAGAGCAACTGGGACCGGGCGAGCTGCGCACGCGCCAGCGCCTCGTCGGCCGCCGCCTTGCGGCATTCCGAAAATGCCGACGAGATTTCGGCGCTCTCCACGCGCATGAGTAACTGCCCCTTAGTGACCTGGTCGCCCAGGCGGGCGTGGATTTCGGTAACGCGGCCGGACGCCAGCGAAATTACCGGCACGTTGCGCGAGACATCGGCAGTCACCACGCCGGTTACATTCAATTCGGTCGTGGCGTTGTACTCGTCGGCGGCAGCCAGGGGGAATTGCTCGGGACGGTCCACGCGCACTGTGGCGGCATCGCCTTCGCGCTCCACTTTGGCGGGCGGCGGCGCACCCGCGGCGGGATCCACGGCCCCCTTCGCCCCACAGCCGCAGAGAACGGCCGACAGCGCCACAAGCAGAGCAAACCGGCAAGCTAAAGCATGCCCCACCCAACCATGCTGTTGCAATGGTGGGGCATGCTTTAGCTTGCCGGCAAAAGCGTCTCTCATTGTATTACCTCGCGTCCCGCCGCCAAGTTCACCTGATTAGCAGAGGCCAGATAAGATCCCACCAGGATTAAGTAACTCAACTCCACGCTCCTGTAATCTCTCTGCGCGTCCAGATACTCCAACAAAGAGGCCTGGCCGTGCTGGTAGGAAAACGACATAGTGTCTCGCACGCGCGTCGCGGCCGGCAGATAGCTCGTTTTATATGGCTGCAACAGCGCCATGGTGTTAGTCAACACCGCGTACGCCGAATCCACATCGCTCAGCGCCTGCGCTGCGGCAACCTCGCGCAGTCTCTCCGTGCGCTTGATTTCCAGTTCGGTCCGCAGCTTCTCGCCCTGGTTCCTGTCGAAAATGCGCAGCGGAATGTTCACGCTCACCCCGAAGTACGCGGGAATGGGGGGATTGCGCCCGATGTCCAGGCCGAAGGTAGGATCGGCCGAGCTGTTTGCCGCCGCCAGCCGCCGGTCGGTCTGTGCTTTCTCGATGGCCAGCGCCGCGGCCTTCAGATCCGGCCGTGCATCCATCGCCGTGGCGCGAAGCTCCTCGAGCGGCAGGACGCGCCCGGCAAAATCGAACACTCCCGTCACATCGAACTGCTCCACCGGCCGCCGGTCGTCGAGCAGCGTAAGCAGCGCGATCTTGGCGGTCCGCAGGTTCACCTGCGCGGTCTGATAGTCCGCTTCATACTGCACCCGTTGCAGTTCCAGCCGGTCCAGGTCCACGCGCGCAATATCGCCGGCCTGGAAGCGGTCGCGGCTGATGGCCAACTCGCGGTCGAAATAGTCCAGGTTTTCCTTCGCCAACGCCGCGACGGATTTCGCCTGCAGCGTCTGCACGAAGGCGTTACGCAGGTTGAAAATCAGGTTCCGCGCCACGTCGGCCTGCTGCCATTCCGCGATCATGGTCGCCCGTTGCGCGCTTTCCAGCCGCAATTCCCGTTTGTGCTGGCGCTCATGCAGGTAATCGAAAGTAATCAGCGGCAGCGTATTGCCCAACGGGCGGTACGGGTTCGGCGTGAACGGGTCGAGTTGATCCAGGGTTGCCGTGAGGGTGGGGTTGGGACGTAGATGGGCCGTGATCTCCTGCGCCTTGGATTCCTGGATGGCGATCCCGCCGGCCTGCAGAGTCGGGTTGGCGGCCTCGAACCGGGCGCGCACCTCCGCCCAGGTCAGCGCCGGCTGCGCGCACAACCCCCCTGCCGTCCAGCCCGCCATCAGAATGCCCAGCCACAGACGCCTCGCCCGGAGCTGCATGTCGCCTCCGTAAAGATCATTTGGATTCTTGCGCGGCGAAAGCAGCGCCGGCGGTGCCGCCCCCGGGTGTTCCGAACGGAGACCTCCCGGAAGCCCCGCCTCCACCTATGACTCTATCGGTTTCGCGCGCGCCGCCGGGCATATCTTTCAGCCCGGCGCAACCTATCTTTTGGTCATGGCCCTTGGCCTCCGGGCCTTGGTTTTTCTAGAATTCAGGAAGGGGTACTGCCGCATGGTCTTCGGCTATCTGCAGGGAAGCAGGCGCGCGGTACTCGCTCGGGCTGGCCTGGTCACCGCCATCGTCGCCCTCATCGACTGGCGCGTCGACCTCAACATTTCTTTCGGCTTCCTCTACCTCTTTCCCATCCTGCTGGTGGGGACGGTGCTGCCGCGCTGGCAGATCCTGGGCGCCGCGCTGGTCTGCACGCTGCTGTCCGATTTCTTCGATCCCTTCCCGTTTACCCTGGCCGCCGCGCTGCCCACCGATATCCTGGTCTTTACCTCTTTAGCCGGCACGGGCCTGTTCGCCTATGAGGTCGCGCGGCGCCGCCGCCTGGAGGCCGACAACCTCCGGCGCGTCGAGAAGGAAGCAGCCGCACGGCGCGAGGCCGAAGAGCAGCTCGAGTTTCTCATCGACAGCAGCCCAGCCGCCATCCTCACCACGACCGCCGAGGGCAAAATCCTGCTGGCCAATTCCGCGGCGCACCGCCTGTTGGGCGTGACGGCCGGAGAACTGCCCGGAAGAAATATCCGGCGCTACATCGCGGCCCTCGGCTGCGTCCCCTCGATCGAACATACGCCGCAGACGTTTCGCACGGAAATGCAGTGCCGCGGCGAGCGCGAGCAAGGAGAAGTCTTCCTGGCCAACGTCTTCTTCTCCACCTACTGGACCGCCGTGGGCCCGCGCCTGGCCGCGCTCGTGGTGGATGCCTCCGAAGAGATGCGGGAAAGGGAGGAGTCCAGCCTCGAACAGCTCCTGGCAGGCTCCCGCATCCTGGTGGGAGCGGTCTCCCACGAAGTCCGCAATGTGTGCGGCGCCATCGGCGTCATTTATGAAAACCTGGCGCGCAGCCGGGCGCTCGAGGGGAGCAAGGATTTCGAGGCGCTCGGCGCCCTGGTCGCGACTCTGAATAAGATCGCCTCGCTCGAGCTGAAACAGAGCGCCGACGACGTCCAGATCGGCGGCGTCGATCTCAACGAGATTCTCGACGATCTGAGGATCGTGCTCGAACCCTACTGCCGGGAAGCGGGCATAACCGTGCGCTGGGAGATCCCGCAGGATCTGCCCGCGGTGTGGGCCGATCGCCACCACTTACTACAGATCCTTCTGAATCTTACGAAGAACAGCGAGCGTGCTTTACAGGACGCCCAAACCAGGCGCATCGACATCTCCGTCTCCACGAGCCATGACTTAGTATCTATCCGGGTCAGCGACACCGGACCGGGCATAGGTTCCACCGAGACGCTGTTTCAGCCGTTTCAAAAAGGCGCCGATTCCACCGGCCTCGGCCTGTATCTCTCGCGCGCGTTTGTGCGCTCCTTCCGCGGCGATCTCCGTCACGATCCGGCGGCGCCCGGCTGTTCTTTCGTGATTGACCTCGCCGTAGCCGGTTCCGAGGCCGTCCGCACCAGCGAACATGCAACCCATACGACTGTTGTTGCTCGATGATCACGTCCTGTTTCGCGAAAGCCTAAGCCGCCTCCTGGCGTCGGAGCCCGACTTCGCGATGGTAGGCCACTGCGGCACTGCCGACGAAGCGCTGGCGCTGTTGCGTCAGTCGCCTGTCGATATCGTCCTGCTGGATTTCGACCTCGGCGACGATCATGGCAGCCAGTTCATAGCCGCGGCCCGCCGCGCGGGTTACCAGGGCAGGGTCCTTATGGTAACTGCCGGAATGAGTGCCACGGAATCCTCCATCGCACTGCAATCGGGGGCTTCGGGCATCTTCCTGAAGCACAGTTCCCCCGTCAGCCTGGCCAGCGCCATCCGGCACATCGCCGGCGGAGAGGTGTGGATCGACCAGAAAGTCGTTCAACTTATGGCCGAAGGCGTTCACCAGCGCGACGATCATAGTGTCCGTAAGTTCCTGACGGCCCGCGAGCAGGAGGTACTCCGCGGCATCTTCGAAGGACTCACCAACAAGGAGATCGCCACCCAGATCGGCGTCTCGGAAAGCGCCGTTAAGGCCACCTTGCAGCAGCTTTTTCAAAAAACGCGCGTGCGCACGCGGAGCCAGTTGGTCCGCATCGCGCTCGAAGCGTCGCTCCTGCCCGCCCGCAAGTAAAGCTTGGCGTACGTCCATCTGCCCGGAGGCGAAGAAAACACGAATACAGGAGAACGTCACGGCGAATTTTGCGCAATCTTGACACCACCCCCTTGACGTGGTGTGTGATAGGGAATATAGTGCGCTGTGTAAAGAGAGTTTCATGCCCTAAACGCTGTAATTGGGCGGCAAAGGCGCTAGAGCTGGAAGACAGCGTGCGAGCAATGGTCAAGTTTCCGGAAACGCATCCTCGCGGTGAATATTCCGGCCCGCATGGACAGCGGCCAGATTGTCCAGTTTTCGAGCCACGGACGTGGCGGAAGCCCGGCGACTGTCAGCACCGGGCAATTTCAAGGAGCATACAGTGAACACATCGGTATTTACCACAGCAATAGTCGATCAGGTTCTTGAGACCGTGAAGCAGCGCAATGCGGGCGAACCGGAGTTTCTGCAGGCCGTCACTGAGGTGCTGCGGTCGATCACCCCGGTACTGGACCGTCATCCGGAATACGTCGAAGCGCGGATTTTGGAGCGCATCGTGGAACCGGAACGCACCATAACGTTCCGCGTCCCGTGGCAGGATGACCAGGGTCACTTTCAGGTGAACCGTGGATTCCGCATTGAGTTTTCCAGTGCGATCGGTCCGTACAAGGGCGGATTGCGATTCCACCCGAGTGTCAACCTCGGCATCCTGAAGTTCCTCGGCTTCGAGCAGGTCTTCAAGAACTCGCTGACCACGCTGCCCATGGGCGGCGGCAAGGGCGGAAGCGACTTCGATCCCAAGGGCAAGTCGGATCACGAGGTCATGCGCTTCTGCCAGAGCTTCATGACGGAGCTTTTCCGGCACATCGGCGCGGACAAGGACGTCCCGGCCGGCGACATCGGCGTGGGCGGACGGGAGATCGGGTTCCTGTTCGGCCAGTACAAGCGCATCACCGACGAGTTCACGGGCGTGCTGACAGGCAAAGGCCTGGCCTGGGGCGGATCGCTGATCCGGCCCGAAGCCACCGGCTACGGCTGTGTCTATTTCTGCGAGCAGATGCTGAAGACGCGCGGCGAGGATTTCCAGGGCAAGACCTGCCTGGTCTCCGGGTCCGGCAATGTGGCCCAGTACACCGTGGAAAAGCTCAACGAGCTGGGCGCAAAGTGCGTCACCCTCTCCGACTCCGCCGGCACGATTTACGACCAGGACGGCATCAACGCCGAGAAGCTGGCGTTTGTTATGGACCTGAAAAACCACCGCCGCGGGCGCATCAGCGAGTACCTGCAGAAGTTCCCCCAGGCGGAATTCCTCCAGGGCCAGAAGCCGTGGAGCATCCCGGCGCAGTGCGCATTCCCGAGCGCGACGCAGAACGAGATCAACGGTGCGGATGCCAAACGGCTCCTTCAGAACGGCTGCTACGTGGTGGGCGAAGGCGCCAACATGCCGACGACCCCCGAGGGCGTGGAGCAGTTCCTGGCGGCGAAGATCCTCTACGGCCCCGGCAAGGCGGCAAACGCCGGCGGCGTGGCCACCTCCGGCCTCGAGATGGCGCAGAATTCGATGCGTGTTCACTGGACCCGGGAAGAAGTCGATGCCCGGCTGAAGGAGATCATGGCTTCGATCCACAACGCGGCTTGTGAGACTGCCAAGGAGTACGGCACTCCGGGCGACTACGTGGCGGGCGCGAACATCGCCGGCTTCGTCAAAGTGGCGGACTCGATGATGGCGCAAGGGCTCGTCTAGGGGTCCGTTCAGCGTATTGTAGAGTCTTGATGGCGGGGTCCGGCCGGGCCCCGCCATCTGCGTTTCGGACCCGAATATTCCCGGATGGGATGCCTGGCGTGCCGGGCGGCCGTGCAAAGTAGTATGATGCGGTCTGTGCCCAGTCTGTAGTCCCGAAAGAGGTTCGGCCATGCCACTAACTGCAACCAAAACGGCTGAAAAGAACGCATACGAAGTCGCATTAGAGAATTTCGATCTGGCGGCGAACGCGCTGGAACTCGACGATAATTTGCGAGCCATGATCAAATACCCGGAGCGCGAGCTCGCGGTCAGCGTGCCCGTCCGTATGGATACCGGGAAAGTCATCCGTTTCCAGGGGTACCGCGTGCAGCACAGCACGATGCGCGGCCCGGCCAAGGGCGGCATCCGCTTCCACCCGAACGTGACCATCGACGAAGTAAGGGCTTTGGCGACGTGGATGACGTGGAAGTGCGCCGTGGTGAATATCCCCTACGGCGGCGGTAAGGGCGGCATTACCTGCAACCCGAAAGAGATGTCGATGGGCGAGCTGGAGCGGATGACGCGCCGCTACGCCAGCGCCATCCTGCCGATTATCGGACCGGAGAAGGACATTCCGGCGCCGGACGTGTACACGACCCCGCAGATCATGGCGTGGATCATGGACACCTACAGCATGATGAAGGGCTATCCGGTGACCGGCGTGGTGACGGGAAAGCCGATCAGCATCGGCGGGTCGCTGGGACGCAATGAAGCGACGGCGCGCGGCTGCTTCTATACCACGCGGGCCAGCCTGACGCATTTGAACATTCCGCTGCCGCAGGCGCGGGTGGTGGTACAGGGCTTCGGCAATGCGGGCTCGATCGCCGCTACGCTGTTCCACGAAGCCGGGGCGAAAGTGGTCGCGGTCAGCGATACGCGCGGCTGCATCTTCAACGCCAAAGGGCTGGACATGCCGGCCGTAGTGGCGTTCAAGGCGAAGACGGGCTCGGTGGCGGGGTTCCCGGGCGCGGACCGGATTACGCCGGAACAACTGCTGGCGCTGGATTGCGAAGTGCTGATCCCGGCGGCGCTGGAAAACGCGATCACGGAGGAGAACGCACACGCCGTGCACGCCAGGATCGTCGCGGAAGCGGCCAACGGACCGGTGACGCCGGAAGCGGACCGCATTTTCGATGCCAAGGGCGTGTTCCTCATTCCGGACATTCTGTGCAACGCGGGCGGCGTGACGGTATCGTACTTCGAATGGGTGCAGGACGAAAACCACCTTTTCTGGGACGAGAACGACGTCAACGCCAAGCTGGAGAAGATCATGGTGCGTTCGTTCAACGACGTGCTCAAGATCCATATCGACAAGAAGGTCAACATGCGGCTGGCGGCCAACATGCTGGGCGTGGGCCGCGTGGCGGAAGCCTGCCGGATCCGCGGGCTGTATCCGTAAGCGGAAGCTGGCGAATCGCGTGACCGATCAGCGCGGGGGAGCTCCGCTGAGCAATCTCGCTCCCCAGACTACGCGCGCCATCATCAGGGCACCGGCAGCCAAGGCAGTCGCAATTGCCGTTCGCGCCACACCGTCGCGCGCGGCGCCGATCAGGTCCCACGACGAAAAGGGCAGGTAGAGTGTATCCACGAACTGCTTCATGGAGCGAGCGAAACGGTCCACGTTCCAAACCAGCACGACGTCGAACTTCCGCAGCCGGGCGTGGCCAACAACCGTTCGAACTCCGGGCGATACTTCACCGAGCTGGCCTGCTCGATGTACTCGACCGCCTCCCATTCCATGCGCTGGCATAGCCGCGGAGATCGGTCAATTGCTTGGCGGTTTCCTGCTTCTTGGTCGAGACACGGGCGTAGATCGCGCATTTCATGGCTTGGCGTAGCGAGTGTCCGCCTGTCGTCTTCGGCCACGGCCGAGGCCTGCCGAAGGATTCCGGCAGGAAAAGCTCGCGGCTTCCGGGCGCGTGACGCCCGATAGCCCATCCTGTTAAGTTCACATTCGGTCGCGAGGGGGCGGCTGAAGTGAACCACAAGAGCACATTGTCTATTCCCGAGCCCATCCTCCATTTGCAACACCCGCTGGATCAGTTTCGCAGCAGCCAGCCGCGACGGACGAAACTACCGGAGCCGCTGTGGCAGGCGGCGGTGGAGCGGGCCCGGCAACACGGTGTGTATCCCGTGGCACACCCGCTACGGCTGGACTACGTGCACGACCAGGGCGAGGCGGATGCGCCCGCTGACGTGCTCGCCGAGCGGGCTCAGGTTCCTTCGGAGGTGTTGCGCTCCGGATGTGCGGCGGTGGTTTGCGCCGCCCGCACGGTGGTCTCGCCTGGGCGGCCCCTATAGCGACACCGGGGTTGAGCCGGCCTATAATGGCCAGGGTGTTGCCCCAGCGGTTGGTTTCGGCCGTGAGCGGCAAGGGGAAGAAGAGATCGAAGTGGCTGCCGGGCGCGAAGACCGAGGCAAAATCGAAGGTCGCCGGCAGCACGCCGGCCACCGTGTGGGGCTCGTCGTTGATGATCAGCGCGCGGCCGGCGATGGCGGGGTCGGAGGCGAAGCGGCGCTCCCAGAGGCCGTGGCTCAGCAGCCGCTGGTATCGTGCATTGGCCAGCCACACCAGCCGCTCCGGCTCCGGGAAGGGCGGCGGGTGGAGAAGCAGCACGTTGAGGACGCTGAACACGGTACAACTGGCGCCCATGCCGAGCCCGATGATCAGGATTGCGAAGGCGGCGAAGCTGGTGTCGCGGCGTAGCGTACGGATGGTGTGGCGGAGATCCTGGAGCAGGTGTCGAACGGGTGCAGACCGCGGCGGGTCTCGGGCATGATTGCCTCCTTACCGTTAGGCTGCCGCGGGGCCATTTGGTTACTCGCCGCCGATCGCGGAACGACACAGGGGGTCGTGTCACCATGAGCGATCGCGCTTCCCTAAACAGGCGGGACTTCCTGCGCCGGACGGGTCTGGCCGGTGGCGCGCTTGCCTGCGGTCCGCCCACCTCGGGGCAAGTCCGCAAAGGCGGCACGGTTTTCCTGGTTCTCGATTCGTCGGATCCGATAGCCTCGGCCGCGCCCGTTCAGTGGGCCGCCGGGGAGTTGCAGCAAGCCCTGGAGGACGCGGGCGTGACGGTCCGCCGGCGCGAGCGGCCCCAGCAGGCGGGTCCACGCGAATTCTCGATCATCGCGTCGGGCCGCACCACGCCGATGGCCGCGGCGGCGCTCGCAAGGGCGGGCATCTCCCTGCCGGACACGCCGGAGAGCCTCGCTCTGCTGCCCACCAGAACGGCGGACGGCACGGCGCTTCTGGCGTCGGGCGCCGATGCGCGTGGGTTGGTATACGCGCTGCTCGAATTGGCCGACCGGGTGCGCCTCCGGCCGGGGCCGGACGCCGCCCTCCAAACTGGCCGGCCGATCATGGAACGCCCCGCCAATAGGGTGCGCAGCGTGATGCGCCAGTTCACCAGCGAAGCGCTCGACAAGCCCTGGTTCTACGACCGCGCCATGTGGCCGCGCTACCTGACCATGCTGGCTGGGCACCGCTTCAACCGGCTCCACCTGGCCTTCGGGTTCGGCTACGACGACTTGCGGCAGGTCGCGGACTCCTATTTCCTGTTCCTCTATCCGTTTCTCCTCTCCGTGCCGGGGTACAGCGTGCGCGCGGCGCATCTTCCGGACGCCGAGCGCGACCGCAACCTGGAGACGCTGCGGTTCATCGCCGAACAGACCGTCGCGCGCGGCATGGAGTTCCAGTTGGGGATCTGGACGCATGGATACCGTTGGCCCACCAGCCCGCGCGCCCAGAACACCATCGAGGGGCTCACCGCCGATACCCACGCTCCCTACTGCCGCGATGCCCTGACGGCGGTGTTGCAGGCCTGTCCCGCCATCTCCGCGGTGGCGCTGCGCATTCACGGCGAGAGCGGCGTGGCCGAAGGCAGCTACGACTTCTGGAGCACAGTGTTCGACGGGGTGGCGCGCTGCGGTCGCAAAGTCGAGCTCGACCTGCATGCCAAGGGCATCGACGCCACCATGATCGGCCGCGCGCTGGCCACGGGAGTGCCGGTGAACATCTCGCCGAAATATTGGGCGGAACACCTCGGCATGCCGTATCACCAGGCGGCCATTCGCGAGCTGGAAATGCCCGTGGCGGGCCGCACCGGCGGCGGCCTGATGACCCTCAGCGAGGGCGCCCGCATCTTCACGCGCTACGGATATGCCGATCTGCTGCGCGACGACCGGAAGTACACCGTCCGGCACCGCGTCTTCTCGGGAACCCAGCGGCTCCTGCTGTGGGGGGACCCTGACGCCGCGGCGGCCTACTCGCGGATGTTTCAATTCTGCGGCTCGGCGGGCGCCGACCTGATGGAGCCGCTGACCTGCCGCGGCCGCCGCGGGACGGGCGCGTCCGGCGGCAGCCGCACAGGCTATGCCGATGCCGGCCTGGAGCCACGCTGGGATTGGGAGAAGTACACCTATTGGTACCGCGTCTGGGGCCGCCTGATGTACCACCCGGAAACCGGCGCCGAAGTTTGGCATCGGCAGTTTGGCGGCGGCGCCGCGGCCCGCGGTTGGGCATCCGCGCTGGCCTGCGCCAGCCGCATCCTGCCCATCGTCACCACCGCGCATCTGCCCTCGGCGGCGTGCGACGCCTACTGGCCGGAGATTTACTGGAACCAGCCCATGACGGGCGAAGCGCCGGGCAATCCGTACGGCGATACGCCCTCGCCGAAGACCTTTCAGAATGTCAGCCCGCTCGACCCGCAACTGTTTTCCCGCATGAGCGAGTTCGCCGAGGAGCTGCTGAAGGGGGAGCGCAGCGCCAGGTATTCGCCGGTTGAAGTTGCGCAGTGGCTGGAGGATTTCGCGGACGACGCGGAGAAGGGCCTGCGGCATGCGGGAAAACCGGAGCCCGTGGCGCTTCGCCGGCTGGCGATCGACGTGAGTCTGCAGGCGGGGCTGGGCCGCTTCTTCGCCGCCAAGTTTCGCAGCGGCGTGCTGTACGCGATTCACGAACGTACCGGCAACCGTCGCGCGCTCGAAGAAGCGCTGCGCGCCTACCGCGCCGCGCGGGCGGCATGGGCACAGGTCGCCGAACGAGCCAGGGGAGTGTACGTGGCCGATCTGGCGGCGAGCAACAAAGCGTCGGCGCGCGGCCACTGGCTGGACCGCCTCCCGGCGATGGACCAGGATATCGCCCGCATGGAGCAGCGCGCGGCCGCGGCCGGAACAGTAGCGGACCCGCGCGTGGACGCGGCCATCGAAGAGGTGCTGCGGCGGCCGCGGCGCGCTCCGCCCGCGTGCCATCACCATCCGCCCGCGGGATTCCTTCCGCAGCAGGCGGTAGCGCTGGAAATCGTCGTCGAGCAGGGGCGCATTCTGGCGTCGGCGCGCCTGTTTTACCGGCACGTGAACCAGGCGGAGCGCTTTCAAAGCGTCGCGATGGAAGCTCGGAACAACGTATACCGGTCGAGCATACCGGCCGCCTATACCGATTCGCCGTATCCGTTGCAGTACTACTTCGAGTTTCGGGAAGGGCCGGAAAAGGCGTGGTTGTATCCGGGATTCGCGCCGAATCTGGCCAATCAGCCTTACTTTGTGCTGCGCGCGGCTACTCGATAATCGCCTGCATCACGGCGTTTTCGAAATCGCGCTGCACGGGTTGCACCTGCGTCTGGATCATGATGATGGAGACCATCTTTTCGGCGGGATCGATCCACGCCTGGGTACCGAACGCACCATCCCAGCCGAAGCTGCCCGTGGAAACGCGCAGTCCCGAGGCCACCGAGTCCTCGACCACGCCCACCAGGAACCCGTAGCCCATGCCGTGCGCGGGCCGCCCGAGCTTTCCGTTGAACATGCCGCCCATTGGAAGCCATCAGTTGCACGGTCTTCGGGCTCAGCAGCACATGGCCGTTCAGCTTGCCGCCGTTCAGCAGCATCTGCGCGAACTGCAGATAGTCTTCGGCGGTGGACACCAGCCCTGCCCCGGCGGCGAAAAACGTCCGGCTGGAAAAGCCATCCTGGTTTTCGCTTTTCCGCAAACCCTGCGGGCTTTTCTCATACAAGGTCACCAGCCGCGCCTGGCGGTCGTCGGGCGCATAGAAGAACGTATCTTTCATGCGCAGCGGCTCGAAAATGCGTTGGCGCAGGAACTCGTCGTAGGGCTGGCCGGAGACGATCTCCACGATCCGCCCAAGCACGTCGGGACCCGCCTGTCCGCTGTATGCCCACTCGGTGCCTGGCTGGAAGTCGAGCGGAACGGAGGCCAATTTCGGGACGTAGCTGGCCAGGGTGTCGGCGGGCGTCTTGGGAGCCAACTTGGCCGCATCTCGCGCTCCTGGGCCGCCGCTGACGAGGCCCGAGGTGTGCGTCAGCAGATCGCGGATCGTGACCTCGCGCCAGGCCGGCGCCAGATAGTAATCCGGCTCTCCGCTGCGCTAGGCTGCGGGCGAGGGGTGATCGAATCGCGGGCGGCGGCAACCCTGGTGTCTTTGAACTCGGGAATGAATCTCGACGCCGGATCGCTCAGGCGGATCTTCCCTTCCTCGACCATCATCATGACCGCCACACCGGTAATGGGCTTGGTCATCGACGCGATGCGGAAGATGGCGTCCGGCGTCATGGGCCGCTTCGCTTCCAGATCCATGAGACCGTGCGCCTGGAAATGGACGATCTTGCCGTGCCGCGCCACCAGCGTCACAGCGCCGGCGATTTCCCCCGCATCGATATGCCGCGCAACCGCCCCGTGAATTCGCTGCAAGCGCTCTGCCGACATGCCCGCGTCCTCGGGCTTTCCCGCGGGCACCCGGCCGGAGGAAGGCAGCGCCAACAGCGCCGCCACCAGCACGCCGTGCCGAGCCGCCCTGAAATTCACGCCAGCGCGGCCTTGTACAACGCCACGAGTTTAGCCCAGGCGCGCTCGGCGTCCGGCTTGTTGTAGATCGGCTTGCCGTCCTGGAGGGGCATGTCCGGCACGCACCAGCCGTGCAGCGCTCCCGGATAGACTTCGATCTCCGCGGGAACGTGCGCGGCGGCGAACGCTTCTTTCAGCTTGTCCTTCTGGTCCGGCTGGCGCGCGTCGTCATTCGATGCGATGCCGAAATACATGTGCGCCTTGATCTTCGGCGCGAGCAGATGCGGGCTGTCGGGCTTGTCGGTGACCAGGCCGCCGCCGTGGAACGATGCCCCGGCGCCGATGCGGCCGGGCACGGCCGCGGCGGTCCTCACCACCAGCGGTCCGCCCATGCAGTAACCCTGGGTGCCGATCTTCTTCGCCTTGTTCACCTCTTTTTGCGCGTCGAGGAAGGCCACGTACGCGGCCGCATCCTTCTCGGGGTTGCCGGGCGCGTTCAGCGACGCCGTCAACGGGCCGAGCTTCGCCCGGTCGGCCGGATCCTGGAAGTTGAAGTGGGAGGCATCGGTGAAAGGAGCTTTCGACACGCGGTAAAAGGGATTGGGCACCACCACGGAATACCCCTCGGCGGCAAGACGCTTGGCCATTTCGCGCATGGAGGGCCGCAAGCCGAATACGTCGGGCCAGAGCAGCACGCCCGCGTGAGAACCGCTCTTCGGGTGGATGAAGGCGGCGTCGCACGTGCCGTCGGGGGTCTTGATTTCGATGTCGGTTTCGACGACGGCCAGGCCTGCAGCCGCGGCCGACCCCGACGCCGCGGCAAGGCCCGCGCCCACGGAGAGAGCCATAAAGTCGCGCCGTGCGATATCGTCGGGCGAGGTATCGTTCTTATGTTGGTTCTTCTGGTCTTCCATCTCTCACAGAGTGTATCGCTTTTGCGTTGGTATCACATTTTTCGCCGGCGCGGCGTTGTAATAAACCGAACCGTTCTCACGGCGCTATTGCGCGATGGGTTGTCCCCCCTCGAGCGCTGCGACCATGGCTTCCAGGCCCTTGCGGTTGAGCTCGTCGGGCGCCTGGGTCAGCGCTTTGCGCGCATGCTCGAGCGCCTGCTTGGGATCGCCGTTGGCGGCATACCCGCGGGCTAGGCCCACGTGCACCGGCCAGATGTCGCCATTGCGCTCGAAGCTTAATTTGAAAATCTCCATCGCTTCCTGATTTTTCTTCTCCGCCAGCAGACGGCGGCCGTACTGGTGCAGGTCGAAGGGGGTGGCGGAACGGTGGTGGACGGCGGCTTGCATCGCCGCGGCCGCCTCGTCCTTGCGGCCGAGTTTCTCCAGCACCTGCGCCTTATTGCTCAGCGTTGCAAAATTCGCCTCGCCGATGAATTGCTTGCTCACGGCGATCTCGGCCCATTCCAGCGCCTGTTCGAGATGCGTGTTCTGGGCGACGCAGAACTGCGAAGCGGCCACCCAACCGCGCCAGCCGAAGCCCTGCACGTTGGTCAGGTTCTCCTTCAGCTTCGAGATGTAAAGGTCGTTGATGTTTTCCACTTTGATGGTCCACGGAACGGCGAGCTCCTCCCATTGCAGTTCCGCCACCGACTCGGCGGGGCGGCGGGAAGTGAACTCGTAGGTCAGCCATTCGCGGTACTCGTGCTTGTGCGGCTTGACGGCGACACGCAAGGCATCGTCGGCCGGGTCGTAGTAGAAGCTGCCCCAGGCGTTGGAGTCCTTGGAAAAGACCAACTGCCACTCCTCGGGGCCGGCGATCATGTGCAGGCCGTAACGTCCGGCGGCGAGCGGCTTGCCTTCGATGGAGACGGTGTCCGATACCTCGAACACCGTGTTCTCATTGGCCCCGGCGCGCCAGGGCGCGGGCTTGCCGTTGCCGAACCCGAGGTCGGTGAGGCCGTAAGGGACGAGCTTGCCCCAGATCTGGCCGCGCCGGTCCTTGCCGTCGGGTCCATGGACGGCGGGGCTGGAATAGTCGATGGTGACGCGTACCGGCCCGATGTGCTGGGTCACGGACGATTTTTGATTGTTGCCGCTTGGCGGCATGGCGAGCCCGGGGACAAATTGGGCGAAGGCGGGTACAGCCAGGACGATAGTCGCAGCGAGACGAAGCATGGAGGACTGGACGGGGCCGGAGGGAAAAGGTGAGGCGGCTTATCCTGGAATGTGACGCCCGCGAAACGGTCTCGCGCCGGGAAGCCGGCAAGCAAAGGACTGGTCCGGCGTGTGCTCCGCTGGTGCCTGGCCGCCGTGCTGGCCGGCTGGTCGCTGCTCGCGCTGAGCCTGCTGGCCCTTCGCTGGATTGATCCGCCGTTCACCGCCGTGCACATCGAGCGCCGGGTGCAAGCCTGGATGCACAAGAAGCCGTATCGCAAGCACTACACATTTGTCGCGCTCGATCGCATTGCGCCCGACCTCCAGCACGCGGTGATCGCCGCCGAGGACGCACGCTTCTACCAGCACCACGGTTTTGACTGGCACGAGCTGCGGACCGCGGCGGAGCACAACTGGGAGGAAGGCCACGGCCGCGGCGGCTCCACGATTACGCAGCAATTGGTGAAAAACTTGTTCTTTGGTACCGGCCGCTCCTTCCTGCGCAAGGGCGTGGAGGCCACGCTGGTTCCCGTGGCCGAGCTCGCCCTGGGCAAGCGGCGCATCCTCGAACTGTATCTGAACGTGGTCGAGTGGGGACCGGGCATTTACGGGGCGGAAGCGGCAGCGCGCTACCATTACGCGACGGTGGCTCGGAGCGTCGGCCGGGAGCAGGCCGCCCGGCTCGCAGCCATTCTCCCGGCCCCGCTGCGGCGCCGGCCGGCGCGCATGAACGAGTACAGCGCGCTGATCCTCGAGCGGATGGGTCAGATGGGCTGGTGAGGACGCGGTGTCTGCGGAAGCAGCGACACACCGCCAGGGCGTCTGGGATCGGCTTAATTAAGGCAGAGCATGGATTCGGTGGCGGCTACACCGGGGTGAAGGATTACGTGCGGGGAGCGCGCTGCCGCGACAGAGACAAGACGGAAGACAAGACGGAAGACTGTCAACGCAAAGTAGAAATGTCCTATTCTCTGCAAAGTAGAAATGTCCTGTTTTGCCAGGGTGGGCAGAAGGTGCGTGGTAGTCTGGGCGTGCCGGTGAAGCGGAGACGGGCAATGCTGGCGAGCAACCCGATCGAGGAATAGCCGGCCGGAACTCATCTGCGGACGATGAGATGGAGCGTGATCCTCCCGGCGCGTTCTACTACC
>JAIQEX010000220.1 GCA_020073615.1 Terriglobia bacterium | reverse complement strand
CGAGCGAAGCGAGCTTCCTTTCCCCGGCCCCTAGCCCCCAGCCCCCAGCCCCCGCTTTTCTACCTCGGCAGGTGGAACTCCGCCGCCACCGGCACCGCCGCCTGGAACTGCCGCGAGCCTTGCGTGCGGAATTCGTAACGCTCGATCGCGACCGCCGCGCTCTTTCCGTTGCTCCTCACCACGCAGCCGTAAATCATGAGCTTCATGGGGCACGAATCGTTGAGCAGCACGGGCCACGTCATCGATAATTCGATCGGCATGCCGGTGGTCAGCATATTCTCGGTGCTAAACCAGACCCCGCCGCTCGAAATGTTCATGGTCCTGCCGTTGCCGGTCTCGGCGATGCGCTGCCCGTAGAGCATCTTGTAGTGCACTTCCTGCTCGATCAGGAAACGGCGTTTGGTGCGCCGGTCCCGATCTTCGTTCTTGCTGAGAACCTGTTCCTCGTGGGTCTCGATCACCACACACCGCCTTCCTGCCGCTAAATTACACGATGTGAAGCGCCCCCTCAAGATGTCTTTGGTTATTCGAGCGGCGCTAACGGGCCCCCGGCGGTACCAGGGAATTGCCATTTGTTATGAATGGCTTACGGTGAGGCACGGGGCCCGTTCCGAGTAGGCCGCTTGGTACTTTTGGGCTATACCCTTCAGGCCCCTCCGGCGGCTCGCAAAAAACCCCAAAAATATCTGGACAAGAGGGTCCTAAACTGTTATTCTCAAATCAACACAGACAGCATCCCTGGCGGCGAGTCCCCTCCCGCCGCCAACCCCTCTGAGTGCAGGCCCCGAGTTACCCAGCTCGGGGCCTTTTCATTTTTGCCGCCGTCCGGCGCGCCCCGTCCGCCCCCCAAAAATATTCTCAAAAAACAGTGGACAAACAGATCTGTTATTGCTAATATCGAGACAACACAGACAGCATCCCTGGCGGTGAGTCCCCTCCCACCGCCAACTCTCTGAGTGCAGGCCCCGGGTACCCAGCTCGGGGCCATAACTTTTTTGTCCTATCGTGGAGAATTCCTGCGATATACCAGCCAGGCGGACACGATGACCGCCCCGGTTCCCACCGCCAGCTTGGTCTCGAACAGCCAGACATTGGTGATTTCGGCCGTCGGCGCCACCGCACACACGACCGCCAGCAGGGTGATGGCCCATCCCGATAGCGCGCTCAGCCGCTTGCCAGCCTTCCAGGCGCTCCCGAATATATAAAGGAAGGGAAGAAAGCCCACGATCACCATCAGCGACACCAGCTCCTGGTACGCCGCACGCATGGTATCGCCAAGCTGTGTCGCGACCAGCAGGAACGACGCCACCCCGCCCAAAGCAAGAAGGGAGACATGCGGCGTGCCCCAACGCGAGTGGATCTTGCCGAACGCGGCCGGCAGCAGGCGATCCACGCCGGCGGCGAACGGCAGGCGCGAGACGGCCGTGCCCAGGCCGCCGATCTGGCCCACCGCGCTGGCCATCACCAGCACCGCGATCAGCGGCGCGATCCACCCCGCGCCGAGCGACCGCCCCGCCAGATCGCCCGCCTCCGCCAGGCCGTTCAGCTCGCTGATCTTCTCTGGGCGCAGCAGCACGAGCATCGCGACCGTGGTGGCGGCATAGAAGGTGGTCGCGAAGCCCGAGGCGATCCACCCGGCGCGCGGCAGGGTGCGCTCGGGATCGTGGATTTCGGCGCCCATCAGGCCGGCCAGCTCCAGGCCCGTCATGGCATAAGCGATGGTCGACCAGAAGCTCACCGTGCTCCAACCCCATTTGGGGAGGATCTGGATGGGCGTCGCGGCGCCATGGCGGCTCCCCATCAGGACGGCAATTCCCACCAGCAACCCGCCCAGCAGCCAGCTCGATGCGCCGCCCAGGTTCTCGGTCCACTTTCCGATCTTCAGGCCGACCAGGTTGGTGCCCAGGGCGATCCATATGGCCGCTAGCGCCGCCGCCAGCACGCAAAGACGGTTGCCGGCCAAGTGGGCATACGCCGGGCCGAGCGTGTAGAACCCCGCGCTCATGTAGAACATGGCCGCGCTGGGAAACCAGAATGCGATTCCCATCCAATAGACCCAGAAGCAGAGAAAGCCGTGCCACTGCCCAAAATCGCCGCGCGTCCACACGTAGAGCCCGCCCGCCGCGCCCTTGTACTTCACGGTGAGCGCGGCCACGGCCACTGCCAGGGGAATCGTGAAGAGCACGGCGGCCAGCAGCCACAGCGTCACCGAACCCGGACCGGCGTGCGCGGCGGCGGGAATCCAGCGCGTGCCGACGATGCAGGTGATGGCGAAGAGGGTGACATCGCGCAGGCCCAGCTCGCGCTTCAGGCTGGTGGCGCTCAGTCGGCGATCTCCTTCTGCAGCTCGATGGCGATGCGGCGCAGCCCCTCGCTCAAGAACTCCGGCTTGCCGCCCATCCAGATGCGCAGGAACCCTTCCACACCCAACTGCGCGCCGGGCACGATCAGCACGCTCTGGTTGACGCGAATCCGCTCGCACAGCGGATAGCTGGGCGTGGGCGAGTTGTAGCGCACCAGGCACAGCGCGCCCGCTTCCGGCTCGCGGAAGGTGAGGAAGCCGGCGAAGCCCGCGACCCAGTCGCGCATGATGGGCAGGTTGCGCTGCAGAATATCGCGTGTGCGGGCGTACAGCTTCTCGCGGTTCTCCGCCTGCACCGCGGTGCGCGCGATGGCGTCGGAGATCTTGTTAGGCGCGATGGTGATGTAATCGTGCTGGCTCCAGCATTCCGCGACCACATCTTTCGGCCCGGCGATCCAGCCGATGCGGACACCGGGAATCCCGTATGCCTTGGAAAGCCCGCTGGTGACGATCACGCGATCGCTCATGCCCCAGAAGCTGGCCGTGCGCTCGCGCGCGATCTCCGCGCCCAGATACACCTCGTCGGCCAGGAGGTAAGCGCCGCAGGCTTCGCACCGCGCGACGATGCGGCGCATAGCCTCCGCCGAAAGGACGGCGCCGGTGGGGTTATTGGGGTTGGAGAGGTAGACCAGGCGGGTGCGCGGGGTCACGGCGCGGTCGAATTCCTCCCAGTCCGGTTCCCAGCCGCGGTCGATCCGCAGGCGGAAGGTGCGCAGCGCGGCGCCGAAGCTCCGGGGCAGCCCTCCGTACTGCATGTAGTTGGGAACTTCGAAGGCCACCTCGTCGCCCGCGCGCAGCAGGGTCAGCGCCAGCAGGAAATTGGCTTCCGAGGTGCCGTTGGTGACCTCGATGTGGTCGGGCGTGGCGCCGGGATAAATTCCGGCCAGCGTCTCACGCAGCGGAATGGTGCCGTTCGACTGGCTGTAGCCGAGCGGCGTGTCCAGCATGGCCTCGAGATCGAATCCCATCGCCATCAGCTCGCGCAGCGTGACGGGACGCACGCCGCTCTCGCTGAGATCCATTTCGACGACGTTTTCCCACGTCGATTGCATCCGCTCCATTTCGAACAGGTCGATCTTCAAGGGGCGCTCCTCTCGTAACAGTACTCGGCGATGTACAGGTCCTCGACGCCGAGCCCGGTGAAGTCGCATACCGAAATGCCGCCGCGGTCCCAGGCTGGCGGCGATTCGCAGTACGCGCCGGCTTCCACCGCACGATGGCTCGCGGCGGAAGCGTGCTGCAATTCTCCCAGCTTCTCACACTGGCGCCGGGAATCCACCAGCAGGAGCGCGGCGCGGCCGAGGATTTCGCGATCGAGCTCCTGCTTGCCGGGCGCATCCGCGCCTACCGCCGAGATATGCGTGCCGGGTTGCAAATCGGCGAACTGCAACAGCGGCTGGCGGGAGGCGGTGGCGGTGACGATGAGGCGCGCCCGGCGCGCCACCTCGCCCGGTGAACCGGCGGCGAAAACTCGCACGCCCGGCAGCAGGGCGGCGACATCCTGCCGGCACTGCTCCACGCGCTCGGGGGTGCGGCCCCAGATCCAGATCTCCTTCAGATCGAGAACCTCGGCATGCATGCGCGCTTCGAGCCGCGCCTGGACGCCGGACCCGAGGATTCCGAGCGCTGCATCCCGCCGTCCCAGCTCGCGCGCCATCATGGCGGCCACCGCGGCGGTGCGCAGGTCGGTGAGGTAGCCTTCGTCGGCGAGCAACGCTACCGGCGCTCCGGTCTCGGCGGAACCAAGCAGCATCAGTCCGTTTCCCGTGGGGAGCCCGCGCGCAACATTGCCGGGAAAGGTGCCCGCAATTTTCAGCGCGAAGTATTTGCCGCCGCGCCGGAAGCTCGATTTCATGTGGATTTCGGCGCGCTCGTTGTCGATATCCAGGTGCATGGGCATGGGAGTGTCGCATTCGCCGCGCGCCTGTGCGATGAGGGCGTCGCGCATGCGGTCTATAACCGCGGCATGGTCCAGCGCGCCGCGGATTTCGGCCAGGCCGACGATCTTCATGAGCGTTTCATTTTATGTCCAACGCCGCCGCCAAGCAATCTCCGCCAATCCGCAGGTAAACGTTCCACCGCCGGGGCGCAGAGGCGCCGAGAACGTAGGGTTTGTCGGCTATATTGGCGTCAACGAGTGCCGTGACCGATTGGCGCGCCGGGCCAGCCGAACACGCAGACAACCGATGGACCTGGTTTCGCTCAGCGTCTCAGCGCCTCGGCGGGGACATCTTATCGGCGGATGCAAACCAACTGCCGCGGTACCCTGTTAGAATCTTCTCGAACCAACATGAGCACGGGCAAAAAGGGCCTCTTCATCGGCGAGGACGGGCAGAACCTGGCGTTTACCTTCGCTCTGGTGAGCTCGTTGTTTTTTCTGTGGGCGTTGTGCAACGGGATGATCGACGTGATGGACAAGCATTTCCAGGAGGAGCTTGGCCTCACCAAGTCGCAATCCGCCTGGGTGCAGTTCGCGCATTATCTGGGCTACTTCCTGATGTCGCTGCCGGCCGGATGGCTGGCCACCAGGCTGGGGTACAAGCGCGGCATCATGGCCGGTCTGGTGCTGGTGGCGGCGGGCGGATTCTGGTTCCTTCCGGCTACCCGTATCAATGCGCTGGTGCATGAGGGAAGCGTGTCGCCCAACACCGCTTTCGTGGCGTTTCTGGGGGGCGTATGCGTGATCGCCACGGGCCTGACGTTTCTCGAGACCATCGCCAATCCGTACACCACGGTGCTGGGCGACAAGCGCTATGCGGCCGCGCGCATCAACCTGGCGCAATCGTGCAACGGCCTCGGCTGGGTCTTCGGGCCGCCCATCGGCGCCCTGTTTTTCTACTCCAAAGACGCCCTGGGGCGCAACACGGGCAGCCAGACCCTCTACATTCCTTACGTGGGAGTGGCCATCGGCGCCCTGGCGATCGCGGTTGTTTTCGCGTTTGCCAAAGTGCCCGACATCAAAATGCAGGATGCGTATCGCCTGGACGGCGCCGCGCCCGGGGTGCCGCATTCCATCTGGGCGCACCCGCACTTTGCGCTGGCGGTGGCGGCGCAGTTCTTCTACGTGGCTGCGCAGGCGGGGATATTCAGCTTCTTCATCAATTACATGACGTCGGAAGTGCCGGCCATTCCCGCCTCCTGGGCCTCGCCCGCCTGGCTGCATGCCTGGTTCGAAACCAGTAAGTCCGGCATGGTGTCTCTCAGCGATAAAGGGGCGGCCAACCTGGCGTCGGCGGCCTTCGGCTGCTTCCTGCTGGGCCGCGTAACGGGCGCCGCCCTGCTGAAGAAATACGCGGCCCACAAAGTACTGGGGCTGTACGGCCTGCTGAATGTAGCGGCGACGCTGGTGGTCTTTAGTAAGTTGGGCTGGCTGTCGGTAGCCTCGGTGTTTCTGAGTTACTTTTTCATGTCCATTATGTTTCCCACGATCTTCGCGCTGGGGATTTTCGGCTTGGGGGCGCGCGCGAAAAAAGCCTCGGCCTTCATCGTGATGGCCATCATGGGCGGCGCCATCCTACCGAAACTGATGGGCTACGTGGCCGACCAGTACGATATGTCGCGCGGCTTCATCGTGCCCCTGTTTTGCTTCGCTTTCGTGGCTTATTACGGCTGGCGGTGGCCCCGGCTGGCGGGGGCGGAGTCCCGGCGCTACAACTGTTCGTAGCACGCGCGCGCCGGACTGCACTCGAACTCGTCGACCACCTGGCCGTCCGGCCCCACGCACTTGAAGGTATGCTCGCACCACATGGCGGTGTCGTTGCTGAAGTGGTTCTCGGGGTCGTACACGGTGTCGATGTACAACCCCTTCCAGCGCAGATTCGCGCAGCGGTTCATGCTGGCTTTCTTGCTCAATCCCGGAGGTTCCACCATGGCTATGCCTTCGGTGCCTTCACCGCCTCCAGCAGCGCCCGTTTGACGGCCACTTTCGCCAGCGTCACTTTGTAGGCATTCTGGCTCAACGGTTGCGCTCCGGTAACGGCGGCTTTACCGGCCGCCTCCGCGGTGGCCGGCGTGATGGTCTTGCCGGCGAGCGCCTTTTCGGCGTCCGCCGCTTCCCACGGTGTGGCGGCCACGTGTCCCAGCACCACTTTGGCGGAAGCTACGGCGTTGCCTTTCATGGTGAGTGCCACCGATGCCGTGGCCAGCGGCCAATCGAGCGCCTCTTTCTGCCGCACTTCGTAGGTCGCGCTCTTCACCACCGCCGCTGGGACGAGGATCTCCGTGAGTATCTCGTCCGGC
>JAIQEX010000219.1 GCA_020073615.1 Terriglobia bacterium | reverse complement strand
AGTCTTGCGCCAACTGCTCGACCGCACCGACGAGTTGATCGACATGCCGCAACAGATCGCGTGCGTGGTTGAGGCGCTCGGCCTTCTGGTTCTGGCTGGCGCGTGGCATTTGCCATAAACATACAACTGTATGCGCCAAACGTCAACGCGCACCTGATTTCCGCAGAAACCGCACCCGGCGCTCAAACTCGAAGTTACCTTTTGCGTTCGGGGAGTCGTGACTCCGCCCCTGCCCAAACCGCAAGCAGTGCTCACGAATACCGATGGCGCCCGCTTTGATTTGGGGCCGGCGACCGAAGGCGATGTCACCCTCTTGTTCTTCGGCTATACCCACTGCCCCGATGTGTGTCCACTGCATATGGCACACCTGGCGTCGGCGCTGAAGCGGCTTCCCGCTCCTGTTCGAGATCGGATCAAACTGGTGTTCATCACGACGGACACGGTCCGGGACGACCCCAAAAGCTTGCGAGCGTGGTTGGATCATTTCGATAAGCGCTTTATCGGTTTGACGGGGAGCGAGGCGGAGATTGCCGCTGCCCAGTCCTCCGCCCACGTCCCCCAGGCGCGCCAGTCCGGCACCACCCACGCGGCGTTCATTCTGGCCTACACAAAGGACAACCTGGCCCACGTGATCTACCCGTTTGGGGTAACTGATGTGGACTGGTTACACGACTTGCCCCAGCTAGTCAAAGAGGATTGGATTGCCCCTCCATCATGGCGACCCGGCGCCGCGCGATAGGTCCACCAGGTCGCTGAACACGCCGTACGCCGTCTGGTCCACTCCGGGCGAGATGGAGACCGTGCCGAAGGTGCCCATCAGGTCCGTGTGAAAGAGGATCGCGTTGGAGGTCCCCGGTGTGCAGGCCAGAATGTCGCAGCGGTCCAGCACCTCCGCGCGCACGCGCAGGCTGAGGCCCGACGCGGTGTGCCGCGCGCGGCTGATGAGGCGCACCGTCTTGCCCTGGCGCGCGATTTCCTGCGTGCGTTTCGGGGTCAGGCGCGCGATGCCGCGCGTGGAGACGGACTGCGGCGTCGTGCCCGCCTCCATCAGCACGTTGGCCAGCGCGGCGGTCTTGGCGGCGGAGTCCCAGCCTTCGATGTCGAACGCGCCATCGCCTTCGGTGATGCCCATGGCGCGCGCGGCGGCCAGGCCCGCCGCGAACGATCCGCCGGATTCCATGGTCTCGATCACTATTTTGGACGTGGAATTCAGCGCGCCGGTGAAGCCCAGCACCTTGACCCCCGGCATTACGTAGCGCCACAAGTTGAACACCGGAGCGCCATCCATTACCGCCGATTCGAAGCGGAACTTCACGCCCGCGGCGGCCGCCTCCCGTTGCAGCGCGCCATAGGCGTGCGCGATGGGGCCCTTGTTGGCGGTCACCACGTGCATCGGGCGGGCCAAGGCGGCGCGGATATGCGCAATGGCCGGCTCGCCATCGGTGGGGTTCAACGTGGTCAGCTCGACGGCGGCATCGGCGCGCGCGGCATCCAGGAATTCTTCGATTGAGGCGAGGCGCGGGCCGAAGGGTGGATCATCGCGCAGACCGGCGGGGTCCACCGCCGTACCGTGGCGGAGGGTGTGAATGCCGGTTATGGTGAACGGGAATTCGCGGTTCTTGCGCCGGAGGAGGCGGGCCAGCGCGCGGCCCACGTTGCCGTATCCGATCAGGGCGAGCTTCAAAGCACGATTGTATCGTGGGCGGCGGAGGGTGATCGCGCGTCACGGCTGTGCGCCGCCGGCTCAGGGCCGGGCTTCGCCGGCCATGCGAAAATGGAGATATATGCGTTACCGTTTGCTGGCAGCCGTGTTCGCGTTTTGCCTTGGCGCGACGGCCCAGACCCTGTCCGTAAAGGAACTCGTATCGTTTTTGCAATCCTCGGTGCAACTCAAACAGTCGGACCGCGACGTGGCCAACTACCTCGCCAAGGTGAAGCTCAAGGAGCGCCTGGACGCCCGCACCATTGAAGAGCTGCAGAGCTACGGCATCGGCGTCAAAACCCTGCAGGCGCTGAACGCCTTGCGCGACCGGACCCAGGCCCTGGCGGCCGCAGCACCGCTGGTGCGCGAGGCCCCGCCCAAACCCATCCCGATTCCCTCCTCCGAAGAGCAGGCGGCCATCGTCGGCGATATGCGCGAGTATGCGCTGGGCTACAGCAAGAACCTGCCGGACTTCATCTGCACGCAGGTGACGCGGCGTTATGGGGCGGCCAAGCCGGGCACGCGCTACGGCGGCAGCGTGGCGAGCGACCCGTCCTGGCAGAAACTCGACGAGCTGACTATCCGCCTGAGCTACTTCGAGCAGAAGGAAGATTACAAGCTGATCCTGGTGAATAACACGCTGGCCAAGCAGGATTACAAAAGCCTGGGCGGCTCCACTTCATCGGGAGATTTCGGCAGCATGCTGAAACAGATCTTCGAGCCCAAAAGCGAGGCCCGCTTCGAATGGGACCGCTGGACCACGCTGCGCGGCCATCGCGCCATGTCCTTCGCGTATCACGTATCGCAGGCGCGGTCGAAGTGGCACATCGTGGTCAAGGATGCCGGGCTCGACATCGTGCCGGCGTATCACGGCAGGGTGGTGGTGGACCCGGATACGCACGTGGTGCTGCGCGTGACGCTGATGGCGGACGGCATTCCGCCGGACTTCCCGGTCAGGAAGGCCGAGGAGACGCTGGATTACGATTACACGGACATCTCCGGGCACACTTTCCTGCTGCCGCTGAAGGGTGAAGTGGACATGGACGGCGGCGATTTCCTGACGAAGAACACGCTGGAATTCGTCCTGTACAAGAAGTACTCGGCCGAATCGGAAATCAAGTACGCGGAAGCGCCGCCCGAGATCCCGGCCGAGAAGACCACCGAGACCCCCGCGGCGAAGCCCGGCATCGACTGCAAGGACCCGAAGAACAAAGACGCCAAGGAGTGCAAGGGGCGTTAGGGGCTGGGGGCCAGGGGCCGGGGAAAGGTGGCTCGCTGCGCTCGCAGCGTTGTTTCAAAGATGAGCGAGCGAAGCGAGCTTCCTTCCCCTGGCCCCTGGCCCCTGGCCCCCGGCCCCTGGCCCCTGGCCCCCGGCCCCTGGCCCCTGGCCCCCGGCCCCTGGCCCCCGGCCCCCTATTTTGCTCCGTAGCTCTTCGCGTACTTGTTACGGCTGTTGTACACGCTGAACGCGCCGTCCCTCTGCACGTCGACGCGCAGCCACTTGCCCTCGCAGATCTCATCCACGTTGGCGATAAAGGTGTCGGGGGTGTTGTGCGCTTTGCCCGCGGCCACGGCGAAGTGCAACTGCCAGAAGTCCTCCAGGCCCGGCGTATCGTGGACCGTCTGCCAGACCTCGGGGGCGCCGCCCTTGCGCGCGCCGTTATTCATGATGGCCACGCGCGGGTGGATGGCGTGCACCAGGGGGGCTGAATCCGACCCGCTGCTGCCGTGATGCGAAACCAGGAACAGGGCGGCCGTGCCGATCTTGTTCGCCGGGCAGACCAGGCCGTACTCCCTTTCCGAAGAGAGGTCGCCCAGATCGAGCATGCGGAAATCGCCGTAAGTAATCAGCATGCCGAGCGAGCGCCCGTTTTCGGTTGTGTCCGGCGCCGGCGGCTGGTAGCCGGTGCAATCGGGGTTGGGCTGGCCGGCGCCCGGCACGCCCGCGAGCGGCGCGCTGAGCACCTCGCCATTCGAAGACAGGAAGCGGACCTCGATGCCTTTCATGGGCAGCGTATCGCCTGGTTTGGCTTGGATGTGGGTGCCCTTCTCGCGGAATGCGCTGTAAGCGTTGAATAGCACGCTGGCATCCTTGGTGGTTTCCGCATTAGCACCGTGATCGACGAAATTGCGGATGGGTATTTTTTCGGCGAGCTGCGGCACGCCGCCCACGTGGTCCTGGTGATAGTGGGTGATGACCAGGTAATCGATCCGCTTCACCCCCGCCGCCTTGGCCGCGGCGAGGATGCGGCCGGCGTCGCGGCGATTGAATCCGGGATAGCCGGTATCCACCAGCAGCGATTCGCCCGACGGCGAAATCACCAGCGTGGCCTGGCCGCCTTCCACGTCAATGCAGTAGATTTCGAGATTCTTGGCCGCCGGCAGTGACGCCGCGCACATCAGAAAGAGGGCAGGAAACAGTTTTCGCATCGCCAAAATAGTATCATGGCCGCGGGAGACTTCCTGGCCGGGATGTTGCCGGAACAGATGCCGCTCGCATAACGTATGAAAGAGTAGCATGCCATTCTGCAGCCAATGCGGAAACCAGGTAGGACCGGCGGACGCCTATTGCGGGCGGTGCGGCGCGCGGCAGCCGGTGGCCGCCACCACGGCGCCATCCGCCGACCCGCTGACCGGCATCTCGACGCGCAGTGCGTCGATTCTCTGCTACGTGCCCGCGATTGGCTGGATCGCCTCGATTGTGGTGCTGGCCTCGGAGCGGTTTCGCCACATCCGCTCCGTGCGGTTCCACGCCTTCCAGGGGCTGTACCTGTTCGTGGCGTGGCTGATCAACGACTGGGTGCTGCGCTGGGTCTTTTTCCCCGCGATGCATGTTCCCGTTCGCCCGCTCATCGCCGTGTTGCTGCTGGTGATGTCGGTCTTCATGATGGTCAAAGCGGCGCACGACGAAGCGTATTCGCTCCCCCTGTTCGGGGAGCTGGCGGAGCGCTCGGTGGCGGAGAGCTGACCGGGGGCCTGCCCGATTTTTATTGCCGCGATTCTTCGAAACCCAGGCGCCAGCCCAGTTTTTCGGCGTCGAACCAGGAGACGGCGGCGCCGAACCAGCGCGTTTTCGCGGTGGTCTGGTAAGGGGTTATTCGGACGCCCCGATCCGCTTACCCAAATAACCCGGGGTCTTTTCCGGGAGGGGTTTCTCGACTACGCGGTTGGGGGGTGCGGCCCGCCCGGATCTGTTCCCAAAACGTCTGGAGGTTGTTGGCGGGAGGTTTTCAAAGAACTCGGTTGGGGTTTTGTCTGGCCCCCGGATCTGATCCAAAACCTGGCGGTTATTAGCGGGAGGAGTTTCTGAGGACGCGGTTTGGGGTTTCTTTGGCGGCCCGGGTCCGGTTCCCAAAATAACCTGGAGGCGGGCCGGGGGGAGTTTCCGAGAACGCGATTGGGGGTTTAACTGGCCGCCAGGGATCCTGATCCAAAACCTGGAGTTCTTGCGGGAGGAGGCGGTTGGGGTTTATTGCCGCCCGGGTCCGGTTATTTGGCAGCCAGGCTCCGGTTTCCCCATTTGGCGGATCTTCCTACAAGGCCTGGAAGGAGCCAAACGACATCTGACACGGACGACGGAGCCGGCGCGACCCCCGGGGATGTATTGGGGTCAGCCCATCAATCGGAAACTGGGACCGGCGGGACTTGGCTGTCGGCTCTCAAAGATCGCAACTGAACTTGAAAAACCGGCAACCCGCCGTGCTGGGCGATCCGGCAAAACCGATTGTGATCCTGGTGAACTTCGCCGGCCCATCCTCTGCGACAGACCCATCATTTCTCCCCCTCGGCGAACGCGTGCCTGTGGTTGCCGATTCGCGGTCGCAAGCGCGTTTGAACTAAGCCGCCCGCGCGGCGGAAGCTACGCGTGGGTTCGGTAAAGACATTCGACTGCGCAAGACGCAGTTCAGCCGTGTTGTCTGCGTCTTAGCGCCGTGGCGAGCAACTAATAGTTATGACTGAAAATGCCATCGCCAAGGAAATTGTCGACGCTGCCTACCGTATCCATACCACGCTTGGTCCTGGGCTCCTCGAATCCGTTTACGATACAGTTCTGGCTTATGAATTAAATCGCCGAGGTCTGCGTACAGCGCGCCAGCAGGCGATTCCGGTTGTCTACGAGAACGTACGTATCGATGCTGGATTCCGCGCCGACATGATTGTCGAAGACAAGGTGATCGTGGAAGTGAAATCCGTCGAACTCCTTGCCCCAGTTCACAAGAAACAACTGCTGACGTATCTTCGCCTTGCTGACAAGCGTCTGGGCCTGCTCATCAACTTCCAAGTGGCGCTGATCAAAGACGGAATCACGCGCATTGTCAACGGCCTCGAAGAAGAAGATTCTCACGCCAAGCCGCAAAGTCGCCAAGACGCAGCGAGGCGCATACCGTAGGACTTGACAAGGCGATATGTTGGGATTACAGGGAGGTCCTTGTGACCCAATTACGAAAAACGATGCTGGAAGAACTCCAGCGTCGGAATTACTCTCAGACTACCGTAAATGGCTACCTGAAGGTCGTGGCAGCCTTTGCAAAACATTTCAATCGCCCACCGGATCAGCTTGGGCCAGAACAGATTCGCGCCTACCAGGTGTACCTGTTCAACCTGAGCTATGCGCGGCCATGAGGTCGCGTCTGCGGGCACAGGCGAAGTGAACCATTTGGGGGCCCCCGAAACATTGAGGTACAACAGAGTTTTGCAAAGTTGCCGCTTCGCAGAACCGACTCCAAGGAGGTCACCCAAATGGTTACAGACACAACAGAGGATAACGAGAAAACTCCCGAAAAACAAGGCTCTGAGGACAGTGCTTCGGAACCCAATAAAATCAATGCTTCCACGCCCTACGACTTCCATGGTAAGAATTTGACGCCCTACGGTGGACTGCTGCCGGTGGCCGCCATGCTGGAAAAACTCGA
>JAIQEX010000068.1 GCA_020073615.1 Terriglobia bacterium | reverse complement strand
CGGGAACCGCAGATGAACTTCCGTAGTGCGCAAGCCGCACGACTTGACAGAGTACCCGATCCGGAGGTCCTGGCGTTGGCCACGCCGACGCAGCCCGGGAACATCATTAGTCGGGCAAGATCTGCCCGTCGGCGAGGCAATGGACATTCTGTTGCCGATCTGGGAGGCTTCCGAAGCGGATGAGTGGGCAAAACGACTCCCAGCATGAGCAATACGTAACCCGGCGGGCGCGCCAATGTCGCTGCCGCACAGTAGAATGAGTTCATGTTCTTCCGCCGCGAACTGCTCAAGACCCCCACCTTCGGCGAACGCCTGGAGAAACTCCGCGGCGCCGGCTTCGCGGCCGCGCCGCTGGCGGGCGGCGCGGTGCGCGTCAGCCGCGGCGCCTGCGCGGCCGATCTGAAAGAAGAGAGCGGCACGGTCCGCAGTCTGGGGCGCGCCGGCATGGTGATGGGCGAGGAGGTCGGCGCGCTGGTGGATGGCGGCTTCCAGAAGTTCTTTCGGACGCCTTCGGGCAGGAAGAAGCCCGCGCTGGCCGGCGAGTTGAAAGCGCTGCACGCTTTCGAGGAAGACCTCAAAGAAGCGCTGGGCCAGGAGAGCTACTACAACGATTCGCTGGGCACGGTCTCCACGTTTTATCTTTACGACCGCGTGCAGGACCGCGACCGCGGCGTGCCCAAACGGGTCTGGGAGTAAGGCCGGCCGCTTCTACTTCTTGGGCGGCGCGGGCGGCGTTTGCTTGCGCACCTGCTCGAAATACTGCTCCACGTACGCTTGCAGGGCGACGGGGATTTCATCGCGGTTGATCTCGGCGCCGGTTTGCGCGTGCGGCGCGCCGCGCGGCGCGTACGGCGTGCGCAACTGCTGGCTGGTGGCGTTCACTTCCAGGGTGGCCTCGCCGGTGATGTTGGCGGAACGCTTGCCGAAGATCTCGGTGATCTTGCCCATGGCGGCGAGCTGCTCGGCCTGCTTGATGCTCTTGTCGCCATCCTGGCTGCCGATGCCGCTGCCGGGCTGCTTGCTGGCCTGCTGGGAATCGCTCTTGCCGGTCCCCTTGCCCTGGGGGTCTTGCGAGCTTTGCGCGTCCTGGCCGGCTTGCCCCTCCGGCGAATCGCCTTGCTGGCCGCTGGTCTGCTGCTGACCGTTCCTGGCCGACTGCTGCTTGCTGCCGTTCTGCTGCCCCTTGCCCTGCTGGCCCTTCTGGTCCGCGGCGGACTGCTGCTGCCCCTGATCGCCCTGCTGCGGCTTGACGCGCGAGAGCAGGTTCTGGAAGGCATCCTTCACTTTGTTCAGCAGGCTGGAATTCTGGCCGGAGTTGGCGTCCTGCTGGGCGCCGGACTGCTGTTTCTGATCCGATTTGCTGTTGCCCTGCTGGCCCGATCCGGATTTGCCGCCGTCCTTGGCGCCGGACTCGCTCTCGGCTTGCGAGTCCGGCTCGCCCTCGCCGGGCTGGTCGCTCTTCTCCCCTTGCTTCCGGGGGTCGCCCTGGGAAGCTCCATTCTTGCCGGCACTCTGCTGGCCGGAGCCATCGGCGGCATTATCGGCGGAAGGGTCGGGCTCGCCGCCCGGCTTCTGGTCCTGATCCACCGCCGCGCCGTTGTCATCCTGGGGTTCGGGAGACGGCTGGGGGTTCCGTCCGATATTTTTGGCCAACTCCGTCCGCTGGTTATCGCCGAAGGTCTGCAGCAGGATGCGCGCCAGCGGCGGCTTCAGGTCCAGGCGCCGGTTCAATCCGTAGCGCAACGCGAACAGGCTCGAAGCCACCAGGAAGAGGACGGCCATCAGCCAGGCGGCGCGCGGCATGGTGTACGGGATGGCCCGGCGCACGTCCAGCCCATCGGCCAACCGGCCGGCGCGGGCGAATTGGCATTGGCGTATTTCCGGTGAAACCGCGGAGGACCGTTCGGCCCGACTGAAGTACAGCGCGGTGGAGATGGTATCGGCCAGTGCCAGGCGGCGGTCCACAATCTGGGCTATCGCATAGGGGTTGGGCAGACGCTTGCGGGCGCGATAGAGGCCGGCCGCCGCGGCCACCGCCGGAATCAGCGCGGCCCAGCGCCAGTCCAGAACCTGGGTTCCGGCGAGTAATAACAAAATGACGGCCAGGAGCGCGGCGCTGGCGGCATTGGCCCCCTCGGCCAACAGTTGGTTGCCAAAAAAGCGGCGCCTCGCCCGGCGGACCAGCGTTAACACAGTCCTCCCTCGTGTGATCCCATACCCTCCTCAGGGATCGCAGTTAGTCTTAATACTATCATTTTCCGTCCTTCCCAGCCCACGCCTCAGATGATAAGCAACTGCTTCGCCGAACTGTTGCAGCCCGTCGTAGAATGGGTACGAAGGCCACCGAATTCCTTGCATCCACCACTGAAAGTCCTCATCGTAGACGACGAAGCCAGCCAGCGCAGCGGCATGGCCGCCATGGTTTCGGCATGGGACATGACGGCCGAAACGGCCGCCGAGGGCAATGAAGCGCTGCAAAAGCTCGAGGTGTTTCCCGCCGACGTGATCCTCACCGACCTGAATATGCCGGGGCTGGACGGATTTGGCTTCATGCAGCGTTTGCGGGATTCCGGCGATATGCCGCCTACCATTGTGCTCACCGCCTTCGGCAACATCGAGACTGCGGTCCGCACGGTGCACGAACTGGGCGCTTACTGGTTCCTCGAGAAACCCATTCAACCGGGCACCCTGGAGGTGCTGATCCGCCGCGCCGGAAGCCATGCCGGGCTGCGCACGGAAAACCGCAACCTGGAGCGGCAGCTCAGCTACAAAGGGTCGCTGGGTGAACTGGTGGGAACGTCCCCCGGGATCCAGGAAATTTTTGCCCTGCTGCAGCAGGCCGGGCCGAGCAAGGCGTGTGTCCTGATCACCGGCGAGAGCGGGACGGGGAAGGAGCTGGTGGCGCGCACCATCCACGCCCTGAGCCCGCGGCGGCAGGGGCCGTTCATCGCCATCAACTGCGCGGCGCTGCCCGAAACCCTGATCGAAAGCGAACTGTTCGGGCACGAGAAGGGCTCGTTCACGGGCGCCAGCGAGCGGCGCGCCGGGTGCTTCGAAATCGCGCAGCACGGCACGCTGCTGCTGGATGAGATCGGCGAGATGCCCATGCAGACGCAGGCGAAACTGCTGCGCATCCTGGAGGATTCCAAGGTGCGGCGGCTGGGCGGCAAGACCGAGTTCGAGGTGGATGTGCGGCTGGTGGCGGCCACCAACAAGGAGCCGGAAGAGGCGGTGCGCAGCGGGCACCTGCGCGAGGACTTATATTACCGGCTGAATGTGTTTCACGTTCACCTGCCGCCGCTGCGCGAACGCAAGATGGATATCCAGCCGATCGCCGAAGCGTTGATGGCCGACCTCAATCGCAAGCACGATTGCCGCGTCGCCGGCATTACGCCGGAGGTGCTGGAATCGTTCGAACGGCATAGCTGGCCGGGCAACGTGCGGGAACTGCGCAACGTTCTGGAGCGCGCCGTGATTCTGGCGGGCGAGGGCATGATCGAACTGAATCACTTGCCGGCCTTTCTGCGGGCACGGACTGCGACGGCAGCCGCGGGGGCGGCTCCTGGCGCCGTTGCCGCCGCGCCCAGCGCGACTCCCGCTCCCGCCGCCAGCGAGGAAGGGGTTCTCCACCTGCACGTCGGAACCACCGTGGAAGAGGCCGAGAAAGGCTTGATCCTGAGAACCCTGGAGCACACGCGCAACAACAAGACGCGGGCCGCCGAGATTCTGGGTATCAGCCTGAAGACCCTGCACAACAAGTTGAAGGAGTATGGGGCGGGCAACGGAAGCTGAATGTCTGGCGAGGCTGTGCCTCAGGCTGGCCAGCACTCCCGGCACGCCCACCTCACCGCGGAGAGCGCGGAGCGCGCGGAGATTACGCGGAGAAGACAGGAATAGAGCACCTTCTCCGTGACCTCCGCCCGCTCATTTGGGTTAGATGCATTCGCGCTGGAGCCCGAGGTTCGGGCGCTGTGGCTGAGAAGAGATCGCTGAGCCGATTCTTTTTGCTCCGCGCGGCCTCCGTCTCCGCGGCTCCGCGTCGAGATTGAAAGCCGATCGCTGACTGCTTCCTCGCGTCACCGGCCCGTGTGCAGATTGTTGTGGATGGCGTAAAGCGCCAGTTCCAGGCGGTCGGAAACCCCGAGTTTGTCGAAGATGTTATGCAGGTGGTTTTTCACCGTCTGTTCGCTGATGAACATCTTCTCGGCCATTTCCTTATTCTTGAAACCCTGCGCGACCAGGGCCACAATCTCGCGCTCGCGCTGGCTCAAGGGGGACCGTTCGCGGTCCCGCGGTGAGGCGGTAGAAATAGGCGTGGCCGGAGCCTCGTCGGCCGCCACGAACTGACGGATCACGGCCGCCGTGGTATGCGAATCGAGCCAGATTTCTCCCGCATGGACTTTGCGTATGCTCTTGATCAGCAGCTCCGTGGCCGTCTGCTTCAGCACAATGCCCGAGGTGCCGAGCTTCATGGCCTGGACAAACTCGTTCTTATCGTCCGATGCCGTCAAAACAATTACGCGGGTCTTGTTCTTCGTAGCCTGCAGCCGTTGCAGCGTCGCCAGACCGTCGAGGCCCGGCATTTTGAGATCGAGCAGCAGGATGTCCGGCTCGTATTGCCGAAGAACGTCCAACACCTGGCGGCCATCCTGAGCCTGCGCTACCACCTCGAAGTCCTCTTCGAGGGTCAATAACTTGCAGAGACCGTCCCGAAAAATCGGGTGGTCATCCGCGACCACGATCCGGATCCTGGGCTTGGCGGGTATCTCCGTCCCGTATAGGGGCCCGTCGGTTGCAGCGTCGTTTTCAGACATCATACACGTACCGGCACCCACAATTGTAGAAGTCCTAATAGTACCAAGTCAAATCGTACTATGGCGGGCTACCCCGATAGTCTTGCGGCGAAGGCCCTGGCTTGACCCTTTTTGACGCCTTAACTCGCGAGAAACAGACATACGGCTCCCAATCGTACCACGCCGAGGCGCGCGGGCGCGGCACCCGCACGGAATTGCGGTTCGCGAAACTTTTCCATGCCGGCTGAGACCGCGCTTTGATAAGGTGAAGAGAATATGAGCGAAGAATTGGCCGAGGTTGACTTTCAACGGTTCTGGCGAAGGCTGCAACAACTTGGGCTCAATGCTTACGAGTCGCGATCCTACCTGGTGCTGCTCGGCCATCCCAAGTTCAAAGCCCTGGAACTGGCGGCGCGCGCGCACGTTCCGCGGCAAAAAATCTATGAGGTGCTCGACAGCTTGGTGGAGAAGGGCTTCGCGCAGGTGGTGCAGGAAAAGACCAAGCTGTTCTCCGCGGTGGAGCCGAGCCTGTCCATCCCCAGCTACCTGGGGCGCAAGCGGCAAACCCTGGAGCAGGAGCTCACCGACAACGGGCGCGCCGGGGTGGCGCTGATCGACGACCTGAAGGCGCTCTACTCGGAGGGCCAGGGCGGCCGCGGCACGCTGGATTATCTGCGCATTGTCAGCGAGCCGGCGCAAACCGCCGCCGAATACCGGCGGATGCTGGCGGAAGTGAAGCGCGAGTATCTGGAGTTCGCGCGCCCGCCGCACGCGGTAGATCCGCTCGATGAGAAACTGGTCAAGCAAGCGGCTACCAGCGGTGTCGCCTGCCGCCTGCTGTTCGAGGGGGCTACGCTCGACGACGAACACCGGCAGCGGCTCGGCGAGTATCGGGCCGCGGGCATCGCGGTGCGGCTCGCGGATGCGCTGCCCATGAAACTGGCGCTGTTCGACGGGCAGCACGGCTTGATCGCGTTGCTCGATCCGGTGATCACCAGGCCCACCTGGACCGCCGTGGTCTTCGACCATGAGGGCATGGGCGACGCCATGAAGGGGCTGTTCGAGGACCGCTGGAGCCGAGGGACCAACTTGTAGAAGCGCGCGGGCGGGGGGAAACCGGCTACGGCCGCGGCTCGGAACGCCCGGCCACGCCGCGCTGTTTGCGCGTGAGGATTTCCCGCACGGCGTAGATGCGGCGGTCCTGGCTTTCGAAATAGGTCCGCATCATCATTTCTCCGATCAATCCCGTGGAGAACATCATCAGCCCGGCCAGCAGCAGCAGGCCTCCGGCGATCATGGCCGGCCCGTTTTCGATCACGATGTCGTAGCCCAACAATTTCTTGATGGCCAGGTACGTCAGGATGCCGCCGCCGCAAGTGGTGCCGATCAGGCCGAGCGATCCGAAGAAGTGCATTGGGCGCGTGAAATAATTCAGCAGAAACTTGATGGTCAGGATGTCGAACAACACGCGGAACGTCCGGCCGATGCCGTAGTGGGAATCGCCCGCGGCGCGGGGAATGTTGCGGATGGGCACCTCGATCACGCGCGCGCCGTAGAAACTGGCCAGCGCGGGAATGAAGCGGTGCAGCTCGCCGTAGAGGTTGACATCCTTCAGCACTTCGGCCCGGTACGCTTTGAAGGTCGTGCCGAAATCCCGCAGCCTCACCCCCGAGACCTTGGCCATGAGCCAGTTGGCGATGCGCGAGGGAATCTTGCGCATAATGGCGTTATCCTGGCGGTGTTCGCGCCAGCCGCTGGCGATATCGTAGCCTTCGTCGATCTTCTGGAGCAGGGCGGGAATGTCCTCGGGGGCGTGCTGCAGATCGCCGTCCATGGCGATCACGATATCGCCCTTGGCCTCGTGGAAGCCCGCCGACAGGGCCGCCGTCTGCCCGAAGTTCCGGCGCAGGCGGATTACTTTCAGATGGCCGTCGGTCTCCACCAGGTTGGCCAGCAGCTCGAAGGTGCGGTCGGTGGAAGCGTCGTCGACGAACAGGATCTCGTAGGGCCGCTGCGCCTGATCGAGCACCGCCGTCAGACGGTCGTAGAGCGGCAGGATCGAGGGTTCCTCATTGTGGATTGGAATCACGACCGACAGCATCAGCACCAGTGTACGCCCGTTTGGCGCCGCGCGGTGTATACTTTAGGCGCCACGATCGATGAAACAGCGGCTCATGGATTACCTGGTCTGCCCGCTCTGCGCCGGCGGGCTGGATTTGCGGACGGGCGCCATGGAAGGCGCCGAGATCATGGAGGGCGGCCTGGACTGCGCGTCCTGCCACCGGCGGTACCCCATTGTGCGCGGCGTGCCCCGGCTTCTGCCCGAGACGTTCTCCGAGGAGCAGCGGGCCACGGCGGACGCGTTCGGTTATGAGTGGACGCATTTCAGTGAGCTCGAAGACACCTACGAAGCCGAATTCCTCGATTGGATTCACCCCATCGGCAAAGAGTTTTTCCGCGGCAAACTGGTGCTCGACGGCGGCTGCGGGAAGGGGCGCCACGTAGCTCTCTCGGCCGCCTTTGGGGCCGCCGAAGTGATGGGGATCGACATCTCCGATGCCGTGGATGCGGCCTTCGCCAACACCCGCCACCTTCCCAACGCGCACATCGTGCAGGCCGACATCTACCACGTGCCCCTCAAGCCGGTCTTCGAGTACGCCTTCAGCATCGGCGTGCTGCACCATCTCCCCGAACCCAAGGCGGGCTTCCTTTCGCTGGCCGGGCGGCTGGCGCCCGGGGGGCGGATTTCCGCGTGGGTCTACGGCGAGGAAGGCAACTGGTGGATCACCCACCTGGTGAGCCCGCTGCGCACCGTGGTCACCTCCCGCCTGCCGCGCGCCATGACCAAGGCCATCGCCTTCGCCATCGCGGTCCCCATGCAGGCCACGCTGAAGCTGCTCTACCGGCCGGTCAACCAGCGGGCGCCGCGGCTGAAGCGGCTGCTGTTCTACAACGACTACCTGTATTCGATTTCGGGCTTTTCGTTTCGCGAAAACTATTCCACCGTTTTCGATCACCTGGTGGCCCCGACGGCTTTCTATATCAGCCGCCCGGAATTCGAGGCTTGGTTTCGCGAAGCGAAGCTTGACGGCGTGAATATCACCTGGCGCAACTGCAACAGTTGGCGGGGAACCGCGGTGGCCGCGGCGGCGGCGACCGCAGCCTGAGGCTCATGGAGCGCGTTCCGTTTCAGGCGACCAGCGCCGGAGCGCCGTACCGGGACATCGCGCGCCTCCCGGTGGCGGTGCTGCTCGATAACGTCCGCAGCCTTTACAACGTGGGGGCGTTCTTCCGCACCGCCGACGCCGCCGGCATCGAGAAGCTCTATCTGGGCGGCATCACCGGCCACCCGCCGCAGCGCGCCATCGGCAAGACCGCGCTGGGCGCCGAGGAGTCCGTGCCCTGGGAGCACGTCTGGGAGCCAGCCCCGCTGCTGGACGAGTTGCGCGCGCGAGGATACGAAATCGCCGCCGTGGAGACCGCGCTCCATGCCGTGGACCTTTTCGACTGGGCGCCGCGGTTTCCCGTGTGCGTGCTGTTCGGACACGAGGTGGCGGGCATCCGTCCGGAACTCTCCGCGCGGTGCGACACGCGCGTGCGCATCCCCATGCTGGGAGTGAAGCACTCTCTCAACGTGGCCACCGCAGGCGGCGTGGTGCTCTATGAACTGTTGCGCAAGTACCGCGGGCTGATGCGGTGATGGGGCTAAGCGCTCATTCCTTCGACACCCACTTGCCGATCGCGGAAACCAGCGAGTCGATCCGTTCGCCCAACCGTTGATCGGCCTCGCGCAACAGTCGATCGGCCGCGCGGGTTTCGTCGGCCAGCCGCGTGATCGCGTCGTTGGTGTCGGCGATCTTGAAAGTCAGATCGTTCAGTTGCCGCTGGGTGTCGCGCCATAACTGGCGGTGCTCTTCGCGGTCCTTGCGCCGCTCTTCGGCCATGCCCGCCGTGAGATGCTCGATGCGTTCGAATCGCTCTTCGATGGTCACTCGCGTTCTTTCCCCGGCGCGCCGAGGCGCCCTTCCTATAGTGTACCTTGCGCTACGATAGGATTTGCCCGAACCACTCGCCCGCCTGCGCATGAACCTGGACTTCATCCTCTCGCCGTCGCCGGAGCATCCGGGACTGCTGATTCGCGACCCCTACCGCTTCTCCGACGCCATGCTCATCATCCCGCCGCCGCTGGTGGAAACCCTGGAGTGCTTTGACGGCCGGCAGACGGAGCTGGACTTGCGCGCGGCGCTGGTGCGCATCACGGGCGACCTGAACGTGAGTGAGATCGCGCGCAATCTCACCGACACCCTCAGCAAGGCCGGATTCCTGGACGACGAGGCCTTCGCGCTCATGCAGGCGGAGCGGCGGCGCGAGTTCGCCGAGCGTCCGGTCCGCGAGCCGGCCCACGCAGGCTCCGCCTACCCGGCCGACCCCGACGCGCTGCGCGGCACCATGGCGCGGTACATGGCCGCGGAACCAGACGCGCCCGTGGCCGCCGACGGCGGTCTGTTCGCTCTCGCGGCCCCCCATGTGAGCCCCGAGGGCGGCTGGCAGTCGTACCGCGCGGCGTACCGTTTGCTGAAGCCCGAGCATCGCGACCGCACCTTCGTCATCCTGGCGACCTCGCACTACGGGGAGCCGGAAAAGTTCGGGCTCACGCGCAAGAATTACCGTACGCCGTTGGGCTCGGCCGCCACCGACCAGCGGCTGGTGGATTGGCTGGCCGCACGCGGCGGAGGCGCCATCGAGATGGAGGATTTCTGCCACTCCTTCGAGCACACCGTGGAGCTGCAGGTGATTTTTCTCCAGCACATCCTCGGCCCCGAGGTGCGCATCCTGCCGATTCTGTGCGGCTCCTATGCCCACAGCCTCTACGAGGGCGGCGACCCGGAGGACGACGACAAGGTGAAGGCATTCCTCGAGGCGCTGGGAGAAATGCGCGAGCGGGAGGGCGACCGCCTCTTCTGGATTCTGGGGGTGGACATGGCCCACATGGGGGCGCGCTACCAGGACAAGTTTTCCGCGGTAGCCGGCCAAGGGGTGATGAGCGAAGTCGGGGCACGCGACGAGCGGCGCATCGAGCGTATCAATTCGGGCGATGCCGCCGGCTTCTGGGACCTGGTCCGCGAGAATCGCGACGACCTGAAGTGGTGCGGCTCGGCGCCCTTCTATACGTTCCTGAAAACCGCGCCCCAGGCGCGGGGCGAACTGCTGCGCTACGAGCAATGGAACATCGACGAGCGCAGCGTGGTGAGCTTCGCCGGGATGGCGTTCACGAAGCCGGCGTGAACATTGGTGTTTACTCGATGGTCGCCAGCAGCTCGCCGGCGGCTACGGTGGCGCCTTCCCGAGCGGCCACGGTGAGCACCCGGCCGGCACGCTGCGCCTTCATTTCGTTTTGCATCTTCATGGCCTCGACCACAATGAGGCCCTGGCCTGCCTCCACCGCATCGCCGGGGGAGATGAGCACGCGCACCACTTTGCCCGGCATGGGGGCGACCACCGTCTGCCGGCCTTCTGCCCCGCCGCCGCCCGATTTGCGGTTCCAGCGGCGCGGATCGCGAACTTCGACCTCGAAGCGGTAGCCGTCGATGGCCACCACTACCAGGCCGTCCTGCGTCTTTTCGACGCGCGCGTCGTAACTGCGGCCCCCCATCAGAATGGAATAGACTCCGGGTGCGGGGATTTCCACGCTGGCGTTCCGTTCCGCCGCTTCGCCCAGGCGGAAGCGGCAGGCGGGAGCGGGGGCGAGGATTTCGATGCGGCCGGCCGAGCCGTTGATCTTCAGCTCGAGCTTCATCGCAGCAGGCCGCTCCTTCCGCCAGTGAGCCAGGCGCTGGCCGCTTCCGGCGGACGATCGGCGGATCCGGAGCGCGAGACCGTGTGGAGCGCCGCCGCCAGCGCCGCCACCGCGGCCAGATCCTGCGGCGGCCTCGGGGCCTGGTGACGCTGGAAAAACTCGTCGATGAAGCCAGTGTGCAGCCGGCCGGCTCGGAACTCGCCGTCCTCCAGAATCTGGCGGAAAAAACCAAGGTTGGTGCGGATGCCGCCAATATCGTACTCGCGCAGGGCGCGGATCATGCGGTCGGTGGCCTCTTCGCGCCGCGATGCCCACACCGCCAGCTTGGCCAGCAGCGGATCGTACTCCATGGGAACGGTCCAGCCGTCGTATATGCAGCCGTCGATCCGGATGCCGGGGCCGAGCGGGCGCATCAGCCGCGTGATCCTGCCGGGATAGGGCAGGAAGTCGTTGTACGGGTCCTCGGCATAGAGGCGGCATTCGATGGCCGAGCCGCGCCAGGCGATCTGTTCCTGCCGCAGATGCAGCCGCGCACCGGCGGCGATCTGGACTTGCAGCTTGACCAGATCGAGGCCGGTCACCAGCTCGGTAATGGGATGCTCCACCTGGAGGCGCGTGTTCATCTCCAGGAAGTAGAAGCGGCGGTCGCGGTCCACCAGGAATTCCACGGTGCCGGCATTGTAGTAGCCGGCGGCGCAGGCGGCGCGAATGGCGGCCTCGCCCATGGCGTGGCGCATCTCCGGATGGAGTGCCACCAGCGGCGACGGGCACTCCTCCATCACCTTCTGATGGCGGCGTTGGATGGAGCATTCGCGCTCGCCCAGGTGCACCATGTTGCCGTGCCGGTCGCCGAACACCTGGATCTCGATGTGGCGCGGGCGCTCGATCAGCTTTTCGACGTAAATCGCGGGGTTGCGAAACGAGCGCTCGGCTTCGCTCGAGGCGTTGCGGTAGGCCGATTCCAACTCGGCGGCGCTGTCCACGCGGCGCATGCCCTTGCCGCCACCTCCCGCCACCGCCTTCAACAGGATGGGAAAACCGTGGACGCGGGCGAACTCGCGCACATCGTCGACTGTGCCGGCACGGTCCGTACCGGGCACCACCGGCGCGCCGGCGGCGATGGCCGTCTGGCGGGCGGCGGTTTTGGAGCCCATTTTGCGAATGGACTCGGCCGAGGGACCGATGAACACCAGGCCCGCATCGTCGCACGCCGAAGCGAAATCGGCGTTCTCGCTGAGAAAGCCGTAGCCGGGATGGATCGCTTCCGCCCCGTGTTTGCGGGCGGCCTCGAGAATCCGGTCGATGCGCAGGTAGCTCTCCGCGGAGGGAGACGGACCGATGTGCTCGGCTTCGTCGGCCATGCGTACGTGCAGCGAGGTGCGGTCCGCATCGGAATAAACCGCCACGCTCCCGATCGCCATCTCGCGCAGCGTGCGCATCACGCGAACCGCGATTTCCCCCCGGTTGGCAATCAGCACCTTGCGGAACATGCAGCCCGAATTGTACCAAGACCGTAATCCGCCGATCAGATGCCGGCGCGCGGCGGTCTGCCGCCCTAGCGCAGTTTCCGCGCCTTGTCGAAGTCTTCCTTCAGCTTGGCCGTGATCTTGTCCGCCACGTCCGCGCTCGCGCCGTGGAACTTCGCGCCCAGGCTCTCCTGCGTGGTGGACCAAATCACGTCCCCGTCCTTGTTCACCAGGCGCACGGCGGCCACCGCCTCGTGCCGCCGCTCCGCCGAATGGTCCGATTCGTTCTCGCCCAGGCCGATGCCGGCGCTCTGCGAGCGCGAGGTGCTGGTGGCGCGCCCCGTGCCCAGGTTGGCGTGCGCGTTGATGCTGTCCGAGGAGCTGTGCACCTCGGTAAACACCAAGTCCTCGGCCGCGCCGCGCAGCACGGCGTCGGCGCGCTCCTGGTTCTCCGTGAGCACGAACAGCTTGGCGCCTTCCATGCTGCTGATCAGGATGTCGCGCATCTGCGCTGCCGTGTCGCCGCCCGTCAGGCGGTCTACATAGACGCGGCGGATGGTCAGCAACTGCCGCAGGCCAGTCTCTTCGATGGCGGCGGGCGTTGGCGCCTGCTCCGCCCCCGCCGCCAGAGCCAGCACCACCAGCGTAATGGCGAGCATCTTCATCCCTTCCCCGCCTTGCGGGCTTCGTCGTCCTGATACTCCACGCGGCGGCCGGTGCGCGCCTCCAGCGCGGCCAGCACCGAACGGATGTCGCCCTTGTTCACCCGGAACACCAGGGCCTGCTGCTTGCCCTCGCCGTCCACATAGCCCAGGGTGACGAAATGCTTGCGCGACTTGCTGAGCAGGAGCACGGGCGAGATCAGCACCGCGGCGGCGTAGCGGCGGTTCACGCTCTGGCCGTATTCCACCGTGTTGACCTTGCGGTAGGCCACGCGCAACTCGCCCTTGTCGCAGCGGAACACCAGCTCGTCGGCCGCCGTGAGGTCCAGCCGGGCGCTCGACCGGGCGGACACGCCGGCCAGCGTTCCCCCAATGAATTGAGCCTTCACGCCCGGCTCGGCGGCGGGCAGCGTGAGGGCGAAGAGGAGACCGATCGGGAGCGCCAGGTTTCGCATCATGGGCTGTATCCGGGATAGTGCCGCCGGACCCCGTGGATTCTCAGGAATTTTCCCCGTGGCGTAGACTAATGCTTGCATGGCTCGCGCGCGCCCGACCGAAGAACTCGTCCTCTTCGCCGAGTGTTGCGCGGTGGCGCTGGCGGCCGCCCTCCTGGTCTGGCCGCTCTTCCGCATCGAGTACCTGGACAATTGGGCGTCCATCGAAAGCACCTTCATGGCCCATGCCCGCTTCATCCAGGAACACTGGCCGCACCCGCGCTGGCTGTCGTGGTGGTATTGCGGCACCCGCTTCGATTTTATTTACCCGCCCGCCCTGCCCTACGGAACCGCTGCGATCTCCATGCTCTTGCATGTTTCCACGGCGCGCGCCTATCACATCTTTGTCGCCCTGCTCTATAGCCTGGGCATTGCCGGCGTGTTCGCCCTGGTTCGCGTGGGCAGTGGTTCGCGGCTCTGGGCCTGGATGGGCGCCGCGGCCACGGCCTCGCTCTCCCCCTGCTTCCTGTTCCTCGCGCCCTTCCGCCAGGATGCGCTGCTGCACATGCCGCAGCGGCTCAACGTGCTCGTCAAGTGGGGCGAGGGGCCGCATATCTCCGCGCTGGCATTGCTCCCCTTCGCGCTGGCCCTCTCCTGGCGCGCCATCCGGGACGGCGGCCGGCGGACGCTCGCCCTGGCGGCGGTGGCCAGCGCCCTGGTGGTGTCCACCAACTTCTACGCCACCACGTCGCTCGCCCTCTTCTTTCCGCTGCTTGTCTGGTCGCTGTGGATCGCGCACCGCGACCGCCGCATGTGGTGGCGGGCCGTGGCCATTGCCGCGCTGGCCTATGCGCTCACGGCTTTCTGGCTGACGCCTTCCTACCTGCGGATCACCATGGAGAACCTGAAGATCGTGGCCCAGCCCGGCAACGCGTGGTCGCGCTGGACGGCCCTGGCGGTGCTGCTGGCGTTTGCCCTGGCGAGCGCGAAGCTGGCCCACCGGCGCCCGCATCGCGCCTGGCCTGCCTTCGTCTGCGGGGCGGTCCTGTTCTTTACCGTGAATGTGGCCGGGCACTACTACTTCGGCTTCCGCGTAGCCGGCGAACCTTATCGGCTGGTGCCGGAACTGGACGTGGCGCTGATCCTGGGCGCCGTCGCGGCACTGCACACGCTGGCCGGCTCGGGCCGGCGCTGGCGCCAGGCCGCCGCCCTTGCCGCCGCGGCCACCGCTTTCGCCTTCGCGTGGCCCTACCTCACTCACCCGTGGTCCGTCTATGCCGCCGACCGCAATTACCGGCAGCGCGTGGAATACCGGCTCACCGACTGGATCGCCGGCCATCTCCCCGGCGGACGCGTGTTCGCCGCCGGCTCGGTGCGCTACTGGTACGATGTCTGGCGGAACGGCGCGCAGGTGGGCGGCGGCAGTGACCAGGGCATGCTGAACAATATCCTGGTGCTGGCGCAATGGCAGGTGACCCGCGACAACGATGCCGCGCGCGACATTGCCTGGCTCCAGTCGCTCGGCGCCGACGCCATCGTCGTGACCCAGGGCGCCTCGCAGGAGATCTTCCACGAGTACCCGTCGCCGCAGAAATTTCAGGGTGTCCTCGCGCCCATCTTCGACGACGGCCAGGGCGACACCATCTACCGCGTGCCCCGGCGCTTCCCCGTGCACGCCCGCGTGGTCGAAACCGCGCGCGTGGACGCGCTGCGGCCCATTCCCTGGGACAACGTCAATCAGGCCGCCCTCGCGGCCTACCGCGACACCGTCGAAAACGGGCCCGATACCCCGGTCGACATGCAATGGGAAGGCACCGATGCCCTCCGCGTCCGCGCGCACCTCAACTCCGGCGAGAGCCTGCTCATCCAGGAGACCTACGACCCCGCCTGGCACGCCTGGATCGGCGGCCGCCCAATACCGGTCCGCAATGACCTCATGGGCTACATGCGCCTCGACGTCCCGCCCGGCGACGTCGAGGCCCGCCTGGTGTTCGAGCTGCCCCTGGACAACGTCATCGGCCGCTGGCTGACGGTGCTGTCCGTGCTGATTCTGATAGCGGTGTGCTTTGGCCGCCATACCCGGCTTGGCGGACGGAAACTCTGAGGACGTGACGCCGCGGAGCGCCGGCGCGGCGGGTCGCGATCGAGATACCTTCGGATGGCCCGCCGCCATCTCGCCGGAACGCCGTTCCCACGCTTCGCGCTCAGCAGCACTTCGCGCGCGCGTACTTCGCCCGCAGGCGCTCCTCGGAAAAGCGCCGCCATTCCCGGCCGGAGTGCGCGCGGCCGTGCGCCTCCAGGTACCGGCGGTAGGCGGCTTCGTCGGCCAGCTCGCGCAACAGGGCCGCGATCAATCTGCCGCAGCGCCGCAACCGGCTCATAGTTCCTCCGCGCGCAAACGGGACAGCACAAACGGCGCTTCGCACAGCCTGGCTTCTCCGGTGCCGCGCAGGATTCCGATCCAGATGCGCACCGAATCGAGCACGATCGCCGCCACCAGCGCCATCACGAGGCCACAGATCACGGCGTCCAGGCGGGCGTTGAAGATCAGGGTCCGCGTGGCCGCGGTGCCGGCCGCGCCGCCGGCGCGCAGGGCGGCTTCCAGCCTGTCCGCCTGTGCCAGAAAGCCGATGGCGGGAACCGGCGAGAAGATCTTCTGCCACCCCGCGGCGAAGGTTACCGTGACCAGCCATGCCAGCGGCGCGCAGGTGATCCAGGTATACCGGGCGCCGTGCATCTTCAGCAGGATGGTGGTGGCCACCGACAGCGCGATGGCCGCCAGCAACTGGTTGGAGATTCCGAACAGCGGCCACAGCGAGTTGATTCCGCCCAGCGGGTCGCGCACGCCCTGCACCAGAAAATATCCCCACGCCGCCACGATCAGCGCGCTGGTGGCGATCACTCCCGGCATCCAACTGGTGCGGCCAAGCGGCGCGTACACGTGCCCCAACAGGTCTTGCAGCATGAAGCGGCCCACGCGCGTGCCGGCATCGATGATGGTGAGGATGAACAGCGCCTCGAACATGATGGCGAAGTGGTACCAGAAGGCGATCACGGCCTGGCCGCCGCCCCCGCGCGCGAAGATGTGCGCCATGCCCAGGGCGAGCGATGGAGCGCCGCCGGTGCGGTAGAACAGCGTCCGCTCGCCCACGCTCGCGGCCAGCGCCTCCATATCCGCCACGCTCACCGGGAAACCCCAGGAGGAGATGGCCGCCACCGCCGCCGCGGGCGTGGCTCCCACCACTCCGGCGGGCGAGTTCACGGCGAAGTAGACGCCCGGCTGCAGCACGCAGGCGGCCACCATCGCCATGATGGCCACGAAGCTCTCCAGCAGCATGGAGCCGTAGCCCACGGGCCGGGCGTGCGATTCCTTGGCGATCATTTTGGGCGTGGTCCCCGACGAGATCAGCGCGTGGAAGCCGGACACCGCCCCGCAGGCGATGGTGATAAAGCAGAAGGGGAAGACCTTGCCGGCGAAGATCGGTCCCGTACCGTCGACGAACCGCGTGAAGGCGGGAAGCTGGAGCTCCGGCCGCACCAGGAGGATTCCCACCCCCAGCATCAACACTACGCCCAGCTTCACGAAGGTGCTGAGGTAATCGCGCGGGGCCAGCAGCAGCCACACGGGCAGAGCGCTCGCCAGGAAGCCATAGAGAATGATCGCCGCGGCCAGAGCCAGGGCGCCGAGGGTAAACAGCGGTGCGAGCGGCGCCGAGGCGGCCACCGAGCGGCCGGCGAAGATGGCCGCCATCACCAGCACGAAGCCGATGGCGGAGCATTCCAGCACCTTGCCGGGCCGCCAGTAGCGCAGATAGAGTCCCATGAAGATGGCAATGGGCATGGTGGCGGCGATGGTGAAGGTGGCCCAGGCGCTGCCCTTTAAGGCGTTCACCACCACCAGAGCCACCACCGCCAGCAGGACAATCATGATCAGCAGCACGGTCACCAGGGCGGCGAAACCGCCGAACGGGCCGATCTCCTCCCGCGCCATTTTGCCGAGCGATTTGCCGTCGCGGCGCATGGAGGCAAACAGGATCACGTAGTCCTGCACCGCGCCGCCCAGGACGGCCCCGATGACGATCCAGAGCGTCCCCGGCAGGTAGCCGAATTGCGCCGCCAGCACCGGGCCCACGAGCGGTCCCGGGCCGGCGATGGCGGCGAAGTGGTGGCCCAGCACGATCCATTTGTTGGTGGGCTCGAAATCGTGGCCGTTGCGCAACCGCTCGGCGGGAGTAGCCCGCTGATCGTCGAGCGTCATCACGCGCGCCGCGATGAACTTGCCGTAGAAGCGGTAGGCGGTGGCGTAAGTGCAAGCCGCGGCCACCACCAGCCAGAGGCTCGAGATGTGTTCACCCCGATTGAGCGCGATGCCGCCCAGACAGAATGCGCCCGCCGCGGCAATCGCGGCCCACAGCAGGTGGCCCGGCAGTTTCACGTTCTAAGAGTCTACTAGAACCGCCGCAGGGAACGCAGCAGCGAGGCCGCGTCTCCGCCGGAGATGGGCTTCCAGTTCTCGTCCATGGCGCCGACGTATACCGCGCTGGGGCGGTCGGCGCCCATCAGGATCACGGTGTACTTCCGGCTGGGATAGCTCAGCGCGCGGAACTGGATGGTGCCCACTTCGGTCCAGCGGTCGGAAGCGGGCTCGCCCAGCTTCTGCTTGACCGCCACGTAATCGTCGTGGCGGCTCAGCTCCAGGAAGCTCTGATCCGCAGCCGTATAGGTGACGCGCTGCCGCAGATCGCTCACCCGCGTCAGATTCACGGCCAGCAGGTAGAGCACAATGGCCACCGTGAGCGCGCTGCCGATCAGTTTGAGGATGCGCTTGTCGCTGGATTCCAGCCGGATGCCCACCACGGCAGCGGGTCCGCCGCGGTCCGCGGCAGGCCCCGCCGCCGCCCCGTAGCCCACCGCAACCGGCATTTCAATCACGCGCCGCTGGTACGGCATCACCATTCCGCTGCGCAGTTCCAACTCCCGGTTCAAGCCTACAATCCTGACGGGATCGTCGATCCGCGACACCTCGCCGACGAATCGCCGCGGGATCCAGATCTCGATGCCGCTCTTGCAGTTCACCACCAGGATTTCCGACCAGGTGGCTTTGCGAAAGAGCCACTCGTTGTGCTCGACATTGAGGATCGCCGGATAGAAGGAGAACGGCCGCACCGAGAGGTGATCGAGCGAAGGCGGGATGGGCGGCGAGGCCATGCGACATAACCATGGTATCGCGTGCGCGCGGCGCCGAGGACGCGCACGCGGTGGCCGATTTCCGCCGCGATTGTGGCGAGATGCCTTCGCAGCTGGCGCCACGCGGCACATCTTGCCGGTCTGAGGCGAAGGCTCGTCAGATGTTAGTCTAAGACTGAGAACGGGCTATGAAAGCACTATGGTCACTCGCGGCGGCCGGCGCGCTGGCGTGGGCGGGCGGCTCGGGGGATGAAGTGAAGCTCCTGCCCGCCGGGCCGGGCAGGGATGCGGTGGCGAAGGTATGCCTGAAGTGTCACGGGGCAACCAACTTCCGGCAAATCCGGCTGGGGCGCGACGACTGGTCGGACCGCGTGGCGGAAATGGTGGTGCTTGGCGCGCAGGGCACCCAGGAGGAATTGGACGCGGTGCTGGACTACCTGGAGCGGAATTTCGGCACCGAGTCGAAGGTCCGGGTCAACACCGCGCCGCTGGGGGAATTGAGATATGTTCTGGGCTTCTCCGTGGAGGAAGCCCGCGCCGTGATCGCATACCGCGAGGAGAAGGGCGATTTCAAGGAGTGGCGCGATTTGCTGAAGGTGCCGGCGATGGACGCCAAGCGCATCGAGGAGCGGAAAGACCGGATGGCGTTTTGAGTTCCGCTCCGGAACATCGCGTGCCATGGCCTCGTGTCCGTATCGTCACAATTTCCATCCGGGTTTGTGCGTAGACTCTCCCTTCGCGGGGGAGTACAATGAAATCATGGCCAGAGGTTGGGCAAGTAAGTCGGTTCAGGCGCAAATCGACATGGCCGAGGCCCATCGTAGCGCCGTTCTGAAAAATACACCCGCACCGGAAACGCTAGAGTTGATTCGCAAGAAGGAAACCATCCTTCTTTCCCGCACCAGAGTGGTCCGGGAATTGGGCTCCGCGCAGAATCCGCGCTACAAGGCCGTTTTGAGCAAGGCCTTGGCGGATCTGGACGCGCAATTGTCAACGTTCGCCGCCGTCTAGCGAACAAACCGCTGGTGTCCCGCGTCACGCCGTCTGTGATGCGGGGCACTATGGCACTCCTTCTGCGCCGCTCCGCGATTACTCCGTCCTCATCCGGCGCGGTTGCTTCCCCCGGTAGAAGTGAGCATCGCCTGGGCCGCGAGCTTCCGGGCTTTACGATTCTTCCAGGCCTCCGCCCCTCCCTGCCAAACGGCCTTGAGCCAGACTTCGATGGTGAAGCCCAGCGCAACAGCCAGTACGTAATCCCGAAAGTCGGGGAACCAGGTGGAGAGTTTCGGGGCCAGCAGGAGGTATCCGGCAAACAGGGGGCCCGACAGCAGAATCGCCCAATGCTCGGTGAGCGGCCAGTGGAACAGAACGATCAGAATCGCGGCCAGGGCAATCTCCAGGGCCCATTTCATCGCTTCCAGAAGGACGTGATTCGATTCGCCGTAGAGGAGCTCGTTCATCGTCAGGGATGCCAGAATCTCCGCCCCTTTTCGCGTCCCGAAGATGGTGGCGTGCTCGTCGTTGCCCTCCATGCCGGAATACAGAATCGGAATTTTATGGGAGAGATCGAGTGAGCGGTTCTCCGGCGGCGCCCCCAGATCGCCGCCGGCGCAACTCACCAGCGAGCAAAGATCGTAGATCGGCGCCTCGTACCACGAGAACAGTCTGGTGACGCCCTGATTGTAGGGTTTGAGCTTGCCGCAGTTGCCATCTTCCGGATGCTCTTTGCAGTATGTTTCCACCAGTTTGAAATGGAACGTCTCCAGCCGCGCCGTGGTGTCCTGGTGGCAGCCATACCGGAAAGACGACCGGTTGATGCCGCTGGCGTCGGTCCAGGCATAAGCAAGACCGGAATTGACGGGCTCGAATTCGGCGAAGACGCGGCGCGGCCGGAACCGGTGAGTGCAGCTCGCGCCGGCGCAGTCGGTGCACGGTTGGACCTCTTCACTGGGAACGCCGGCGTGCCCGGCGCCGCGCTCATAACCCACCGCCCAGATAATCCTCTGCGCCTGCTCAGGGCGCGACTTGCTCCATTGCGAGAACTGCGCGGCGAGCTGGTCGTACGCTCCGCGGGAGAAATCGATATCGACGCCCAGCGCGGCGGCCTGGTAGTTGTCCATCAGCGCCGGAATGGCCCGGGCCAGCAGGGTTTGCAGATCGGCTTTCGAAAAGTCGCGGTCCAGCCGCACCAACACCAGCGGCCCCTGCGAATAAACCCCCAGACCGCGCGAGATCTCGTCGGCCACGGCCGCGCTGATGCGCTGGCCTGCGGGCTTTTGCGAAAGGTAGATGGCGAAGGAGATGGCTGCCGCCGACAGTAACGCGCCCGGGCCCAATTCCCGGAGGAAGTGGCGAAAGCGGCCTGCCGGCTCGCCGCTGCCGCTCACTGAGGTTCTTCCTGTTTGCGCGACGCTTCTCCCGCCGCGTCGCTCTTGAAGAGTTTCAACAGATAGGCACGCCGTTCCCGCACGGTGGCGGGGGATTGGTCTTTCTTGTAGGGTTCCGGAATGACGTCCCACTTGGCCAGCACCATGGAATCCCGCGCCGCGACCCCCACCAGCCCGAGGATCGAACCCGCCTCTCCCGAACCCTCATAACGCCGCCCCAGGCCGAACCCGGACAACCCGCCAGCCGGACCGTTTTTCCGGTAGATGCCATAGAGTCCCGGCGCGAGCGATCGGACATCGTCGTTGCATGCGCCGGCCTTCCCGTCCACATACAGGCAGAAATGGATGCTCCCGATATGCAGCGTGGCCCATGTGGCGGAGCCGCCCTGTACGATGACCTCGTCGTGCGAGCCCACGCTGGCTGTGGCCGGCGGCGCGCTCAGCAAGGGTCCTCCCGGGGGCGGGTCGGGAACGGAGTTTGCACCTTCCAGCCACAGGGGCGCACCCCCGTCACAGATGCCGGCTACGGCACATTCGTAGGGACGGTCATACGGCGTCGTGGTGCGATCGAATCGAATGACAATGCGGTCGGTCTTTTTCAGGGGCACGCCACAGTATTTGATCTCATCCTTGAGATACACCGTGTCCCGCTGTTTCAGGACCTGGGTCTGGCGGGACCAACAGCCCGCCAGGGTTTGAATCTCGCCAATCCTCTTTTGGTTCTGTCCGGCCGCCGGCAGCACCACCACGGCCGCCAGGACTGCAATTGAGCGCAGCACCATAAGATCCCTCCAACGCAGTCCACCGATTATACGCCACGCCGCACCATCTTACGGCGCGGCCCTGGCGCGTGCCATACTTTGATTTCACCCACCCATGTTCCATTACTCAGGGAATGACCTCTACTGCGAACAGGTCCCGCTGGCGGACCTCGCCCGGCACGCCGGCACTCCGGCGTATGTGTACTCGCGCCAGACCATCCTCGATAACTACCGCGCCTACGACCAGGCGTTCGGCGATCTGCCGCATGCCGTGTGCTACGCCGTGAAAGCCAATTCGTCCCTGGCCGTGCTGGCGCTGCTCGCCCAAGCCGGTGCGGGCTTCGATATCGTGTCCGGCGGCGAGTTGTTCCGTGTCCTGCGCGCCGGCGGCGACCCGTCGAGAGTCGTCTTTTCGGGCGTCGGCAAGACGGCGGACGAAGTGGAATATGCGCTCTCGAGCGGCATTCACAGCTTCAACTGCGAATCGGAGGCGGAGCTGGCGCTGGTCGATGCCATGGCCGCGCGGCGCGGCGTCAAGGCGGGCTTCTCCATCCGTGTCAATCCCGACGTGGACGCCGCCACCCATCCTTACATCTCGACCGGGCTCAACCGCCACAAGTTCGGCATCCCCATGGCCGAGGCGAGCGCGGTCTACGAGCGGGCGCGGCGGCTGCCGCATGTTGCGGCCGAGGGCGTGAGCTGCCACATCGGCTCGCAGATGCTCGATCCCAGCCCCATCCTGGAGGCGGTGGACCGGGTCCTCTCGCTCGCCGCCCAATTGCGCGCGCAGGGCGACCCGATCCGTCACGTCGATCTCGGCGGCGGCCTGGGCGTGGCCTACCAGGCGAGCGAGCGGACGCCGGCCATCGGCCCGTTCGTCGAAAGCCTGGCGGCCCGCTTGCGCTCGAGCGGCCTGAAGGTGATGGTCGAGCCCGGCCGCTCCATCGCCGGCCCGGCGGGCGTCCTGCTGACGCGCGTGCTCTACCGCAAGAAAAACGGGCACAAGGAATTCGTGGTGGTGGACGCGGCCATGAACGACCTGATCCGCCCGGCGCTCTATCGCGCGCACCACGACATCCTGCCGGTGCGCCGCAACGCGCTCCCACCGGTGACCGCCGACCTGGTGGGACCGGTCTGCGAAACCGGCGATTTCCTGGCGCGCGACCGCGAGATGGCCAACGCCATGCCCGGCGATTTCCTGGCGGTGGCCACCGCCGGCGCCTACGGCTTCGTGCAGTCCTCCAACTACAACTCGCGCCCGCGCGCCCCGGAAATATTGGTGGAAGGCGCGCAATACCGTGTGATCCGCCGCCGCGAAACCTACGAGGACTTGGTGCGCGGCGAGACGGTATAAACGAAGCCGGCTTTCAACAGCTTCGCTTCGGCATCCGCCGCAGTCAGGCGCGGCGGCTTAGGCATGAACTTCGACCGCGGTGGTCAGAATCTCCTGGCTCAGCGCCGCCGAGCGCTCTTCATCGGTCAGCGTCTCCAGGAAGAGTCCGATTGCCTCGCGGATATTGGCAAGGGTCTCCTCGATCGTCCTGCCTTGCGATTGGCATCCTTTCAGTGCCGGGCACCACGCGTAGCAGCCCTGCTCGTCCTGTTCGATTACGACGCTAACCTTGCCCGTCATCCACCAACATCCTAGCGCGCGCGGCTCCCGCCGGGATGTTCGGGACGATCACGGGCGTCCTCAACTCAAGGCCGGACCCCGGCGCCGCCGAGCTTTCGGCACCTTGCCGATGCGAGGGTCCCCGGCAAGGATCAACTCGCAGGCGCGAATCGCCGCCTCCTCGAAATCCGGCGCAACGGCCGGCAGGACCTGCCAGCCCGTTACCTCCTTCCCGAGTGCCTGAATGGATCGCATGCTCGGGAGCTCGCGGCGCAGACTCTCGTGGTGCTCCTTGGTGGTGGCGAGCCACACCCCATCGTCTGCCGTTCCGTCGCGCTTGTCGCGCAGCACCAGGACAATCTTGTCCTCCACATAGACCGCGAGGCACCCGAACATAGCGTGCGTCCTGGGCGACAGCGCAGCCAGCGCCTCGAGCACGAACTCGTGCGGAGCGGCCTTGCGCTGTTTGACGGCAAAGGGGCCGTCGTCCCGCGGGAGCGAAGCTGTATGGCGGCGAGGCTTCGGCATCGGACTTATGATACAGACTACCGGGCCCGTCCGGCGACGTTGCGAATCAAGAGCACGTCCCGGATCCTGCTTGGCCCGCGCCAGGGCCAGCTTTTTCCCGTCTGGCGTCCATGCGAAATTGAAGATCAGGCCGGATGCGAACTCGGTAATCTGCCACGGGGAACCGCCGGCGACCGGCTGGCGCCGGATGTTCGACCCGCCATACCTTGTGCCGATATAATCCACCCGCCATCTTCCGGGGCCCAGTCCAATACCCAGTTATCGGCCGGTGGACAGCGCTGCTAGTTTGCATTGTTGTAAGCACCCCTACATGGGCTGAAGGAATCCAGGGATCTAGAGAGTGTCAAACACCAACTCGTAGAGTGGGTCTGATTGAAGATATCTTGATAACTGGCTATGCCATAAAGATAAAGCGTATACGTGCCGTCCTTCAGTACCCGAATATCCTCTTCTGTAAAGATGTGGCCGCCGCCTGTCGGCACCTGTACCGAGTCCTGTGGTTGAATTATTCCGCCAGCAGCGGCCGAAGCTTCGTATCTTCGGAAAGTGGGGGTGAACTTGGCAGCAGACTCAGATTGGGAAATACCGACAGATGGGTTGAAGTTGAGAGCCGGTGTTCGGCCCGAGTTCTTAATCAGTACTCTGACGGTATCGCTAGACCCAGCTCTCGCATATACTTTCCGGCTCTGCGCGAGAATTCGGAGAAACCGCCAATTGGCGGAGACTTGAGCGCTTTGCCCTTCCTGGGATTGCTGGCTTTAGGATTCCGGTCCTGAACGGCCGATCTGAGGCAACTATCTGCTGAGAGCAGCGCAGTCTCTGAAAGCCTTGAATACTGGAATTCGCGGATTGTACGGGGGCTGATGGCAGATGTAACCCCTTATTTGACGGTATCTTCGGGGCGGTTTGGCCTTCCCTGATCGCCCCGTGCGAGCCATCGTACCATCCGATTGAGTTGGCGAGCTGAGGTGCTGCCCGCGCTTGCGTTCCCCGATGTGTTGGACCATGGCGGTCGACGGCATCGACGGAAACGGGCGATTTCCGTCGGCGGCGCCGATCAATGCAAGAGAGCGCCGAAAGGTCGGTGAACATTGGTGACGACTCACTTCCAGGGCCGTGGAACCTGGTTAGCCCGTCGGCGCCAAACCCAGGAAACCCAATAAAACCGGGGGGTCTTACAGATTCCTGCTCAGAGCCCGATATACAATATTGCTGATCATCTTTATTATGAGCCTTATGTCAACATTTTGATTTTTTACCTGTACTTCACTCACGATGTCGCCACGATTGAACACATATTGAGCAACGCGAAAATGATCTACGGCGGATACACTGTCTGCGCACTTGAGGGCGAAGTCGAATTTCTGAATCGACTGTACCTCGCGCCTGCCAAGCCAATACTCATAGCGGAAGAGGATATCTACGTGCACCGCGAGCGTCATAGCGAGCAGATCGACGAGGAGGAACTGAACGCGACGCCGGAACCAATGGATGATCGTAATCGTGATGTCGCGTATAACGAAGATCTGGACCACCTCAAGAAAATGAACATAGCCTTCAAGACGTTGCAGGTCCTTGGCCAAGTGCTTCGCAATTTCCCCAACGTTTTGAGGGCCGGTCTCAAGACAAGAGTTGCGCAGGAATGCTACTCGCTAGGCCTGCGCGTGCTGAGTGCTCTATTGGCCATATCGGAGGCTAATGTGGAAACCTTACGCGAGTACTTAGCGACGCTCCTTAAGGAGCAGAGGCGAATTGAATTGGATAGTGAGTTGGCAAGCGACACCGACACATTTATGATTCGAGTCATTACAGGATGTACTTATTCCATAATTCGGCGAGTGTCGGGCGCCGTTGGAAGCGAGGAGCTCGCAGAAACATATCGAAATGTTCTGCGAAGCGAGGAGGCCAAACGCTCAGTGGCTTTTATCGACTTGTCAATCAAGTTAGATCACTTTCAGGCATTTCCGATGAATGAGATAGAACAAATCTATAAATACGTGGAGAAGAACAGATTTAACAGATTCTGTTACGGCATACTTCGCGAGTTGGTTGTCAACCGTTTGGTTCAGGAGGATGTCGGCCATGAAGATAGGCGGCGAGTGGGCCACTTGTTATTGGTCGATATCGGTGAGATCACGGAAGGCATTAAGTTTCTCAAGTCGACGTAGTCAGGAACGTGCCTTTAAGTGGATCATGGGCAGCGGGTCGCGCATCTACTACTACAAGTATTTCGACACCGCGGCCAAGGTGATGGCCGGGGTGAACGTCTTCGAGCTGGACCCCAACTCGTTTCAACTCACGCGGCAGATCCTGGCCGAGCGCGCCTATTGGAGCCCCTCGGTGAAGACCTGGATTTTCGAGAACGGCTGGAGCAGCGATTTCCAAAGCGCCAACGAACGGTCCCCGCGCCACGATTTTCAGGCCGCCACCTTCCCCGGGCTGAGCGAGCCACCCGATTACTTCCTCAAGGAAGCGGTGGCCGACAAGCAGATGAACTTCCGCCAACTGGACCGCTACATCGGCGACCTGCAGCAAAGCGGCTTCGACACCGTGCGCCTGCGCGTGCAGTTTTACCGCAAGTTTTCCGTGCCGCTGTTCGCCCTGATCATGGCCCTGATCGCCGTGCCCTTCGGTTTCCTGGTGGGCAGCCGCGGCGCCATGACGGGCATCGGCGTCAGCATCGCCATCGCCGTGGCCTACTGGGGCATTGGAACGCTGTTCGAGAAGATCGGCGAAGTCAACCAGCTCCCGCCCGCCATGGCCGCCTGGGCGCCCGACGTGGTTTTCGGCCTCGCCGGCGTCTACCTGCTGCTGCGCATGCGGAGCTAGGGTACTGGCATCGCGAAGCTGGTGCCGGCCGGATTCTATCGCGTAACCGCTGTGCGCGCCTTTCCTTTCCCAGCCAGGTCGGGGAGAAGCGTACGATTGGAGGTGGCATGAGCCTTGACGACTACAAAGTAGTCTTGTATCGCAACCAGCCCGACGGCTGGGTAGCGGAAGTGCCTGCGATTCGTGGATGTTATGCGCTCATGCCGACGCGAGAAGAAGCCTTGGCCGAGCTCGCCGGCGTGTTTGAGATGATTGCCGCTGAATACGGTGAGAAGGGGTTATCGCTGCCTGCAGACCTGGCTTAACTCGGAATCAGCCTGGACGAGTTCCGGAAGATGCAATGACATCCGTGAACGCTGCGCGGCAAGCCACGCGTGGCGGCGGCTCCGACCGGAGCCGGCCCAGAGGGCGCTCCCTGAGCAAGCGGTTTCGCGGCAACACCGAATCTCCTTCGCAGGACAACCCTACGGCATCCCCACCGGCGGAAAATAAATTCCGCGATCTTCCCGCCGCCACCAGCCGCGTTCGCCCCAGCGCGTGAAGTGGTACAGGTACACGCGGGCGCGCACATAGCGCGGCGGCCTTTGGGAAACGGGTTGTAGCGCAACAGGCGCAACGCGACCGCCTCGCCTTGCACTACCGAGGTCCCCGGAGATCGTCGGCCACTTACGCATAGGCAAGCTTGTTGGGCTAAACTGAAAATCGAGGTGCCACAAGGGACCGAAAGAACCGAAGCGGGAGGGGATCAGGTACGGCTTCCGGCAGGGGTTGTCCTTAAGCCGCCGGTCACTGTGGAAGACCTGCAAACCGATACCGAACATGACCCGGCAGGGGCGGAAGAATTCGTGTCGCTGATCCGGTCTCTGCGCAGGGCAGTCCCTCGACCTGTCACTCTGTGATGGAACCCACAACGCCAGATACGGACGTCGTCTCCTTCCTGTTCAAGGGTCACTTCCTAGCCCCAGCCTACCAAGCCCTTCTCGCAGGCAGACCATTAGCGGTTTCGCTGATCACGCTTGCCGAAATCGAGTACGGCATGGAAGCGAAGAATTGGGGTGCTGGCCGGCGCGATCTGATGCGCCGCTTTCTCGCCCGCTTTACACCCCTCTTGCCAGACACCGAGACTGCTCGCACGTGGGCGCGGATCAAGAACGGCTGTGAGAAGAAGGGGCGGCCGATAACATTCGCCGATGCCTGGATCGCAGCTACAGCCCTGCAGTTGAATGTGCCTTTGGCCACCCACAACGCGAGCGATTTCGCGGCGGTGGACGGCTGACGATCTTAACGGCAACAGCGGAGTAGTGAGTGTCAGCCGCGCCCTGACTCAATGAGAAGCCCAGTCAGGCCTTGACCAGGCTTTCCTCTTCGACGGCGGTCGGCGCAGGACCGGCACCAAAGAACACAAGATTTTCCTCGCGCCCATCACGGGATACTGCCCGGAAGGTATACCCCTTGGCCGTACGCCTGGCGACGTACTCAAATAACTGGAGCGACTGCCGCATGATATCTGCCTTGCTGTGACAATAGCGACTATCACGCCCGTTCTTAGTGCAGCTCCATGGGCGGGGATCGTCTCATTCTTGGTCTGATGACTGCGCTATCCGCCGGGGACTGACGCCGCGACCGGCCCTACCGCATCCCCACCGGCGGAAAGTACATCCCGCCATCTTCCCTTCTCCACCATCCCCGCTCGCCCCAGCGCGTGAAGTGGTACAGATACACGCGGGCGCGCACATAGCGCGGCGGCCCTTTGGGGAACGGGTTGTAGCGCAACAGGCGTAGCACGGACGGCTCGCCTTGCAATAGCCGCACCATGAAGTTGACGAACCACGGATTCTGCTGATAACTTCCCAGCGCCGCAAACCACATCTGCCAGTCCAGGCGCGGCTGGTGCGGCGCCACCACCGGCGGCGAGCGCCGCAGGTCGCCCGGCTTGTACGGGAACTCGTACGCCAGCCAGTTCACGCCGTCGTCGGAGCCCTCCACCACGATCTCCGGCCGCGTGGTGGTCATCACCGCGAACAGCCCGTACGAATTCACCAGCCGCAGCGGCTCCACCGCGCGCAGCAGCTCGGCGCCGCCGGGCGGCAGCCCGACGGAAAACAGCTCCAGGCACACCAGGCCGCTCACCACGCCGATGAATGCCGCCAGCGCCACGCTCACCGCGGCATGCCGCTTGCCCGCATTCGCCCGCGGCGCCGGCTCGATGAACAGAAACATCAGGAGCGCCACCGTCAGAATATTGAAGTACGTGTAATTGCCGGTCGCGAAGATCAGCGCCTGCAGCCCGATGGTGACGTACGCCGCCACGTGCCGCACGCGCTTCGGCGCGAAGAAGAGAAACGGCACCAGCAACTCCACGAACAGCACCACCGCAGTTGAGGCCTTCTGAAACCCCATCGGCAACTGGTGCATGTACCAGGCCAGCGGCGTGGGCAGCGGCTGCGTCTCATAGTGATAGCCGAGCGCCGTGAGCGAGCGCCACGCGCCATCGTGGCTCAGCAGTTTCACCGCGCCGCTGAAGAACATCAGCCGGAACGCCAGCCAGCGGAACAGCCACACGCGCACGGCGGAAGCATCGGCGAAGACCGCCAGGAATCCCGCTTCGATCAGCAGCAGGTCCCACTGGAACGAAAGAAAGTCCTGCCCTACCGAGCACAGCGACAGCCACAACACCAGGCACACCGCCAGCGCCGCGCGCTGCCAGCGTCCGGCCACCGCCGCCAGCGCGCACACCGCGCCCGCCATCCACACCGCCCGCAGCGCGCCGTCGGTCGGCCGCAGCCAGAGCACGGTCGGAACCGAACGCCACGCCGCGCTCCCCAGCGATCCGCGAACCGCATTCAGGTACTCGCCGAACGGCAAAATCCCGCGCGATCCCACCAGCCCCGGCGCCTGCACGCCGAACGACACGAACGCGACAAAGTACACAAATCCGAGCACCCGCAGGAATGTCAGGATGCTTACAAATGGCCCGAATTGTGCAGTTTCGAGCCCAAACCGCGGCCTCCACGCCCATGGGATTTGCCTGCCGCTCACCCCCCTAATTCCTCCGTTCCAACTGGAAAGTCGCCATTCGATGAATACCTATTTCTTTCAATCGGTTAAAGCGCCAAAATTCCCTAAAACTGGGAAAGAAGCACATCTATGAGCACTCAGCCTTTTGAACCCAAGGTCATGCCGTCTGCCAATCTGGTCCAGATCGGCTCGCCGGTCGAAGACATCATCCAGCAACGCCTCCGCGAGGAGCGCGCCCGCCTGGAAAAGGAAGCGGGCTTCGCCAAGCGCGAAGTCCATCACTTCAAGCGGCCCGCCGAGAAACCGTTCACCCGCACGCAACGCGGCTCCACCACACTGCTCTTCGGCGGCCTGACCTGGAAGCATGAGAAGCTCGTCCATGGCGCTCTCGAAGGCTTGGGCTATCGCGCCGAAGCCGTGCCCACGCCCAACGTGCGCGCCTTCCAGACCGGCAAGGAATACGGCAACAACGGACAGTGCAACCCGACCTATTTTACCGTCGGCAACCTCGTCCAGTATCTCCAAAGTCTCGAAGAGCAGGGCCTCACCAAGCAGGAGATCATCGACCGCTACGTGTTCTTCACCGCCGGCGCCTGCGGTCCCTGCCGCTTCGGCATGTACGAGGCCGAGTATCGCCTCGCGCTGCGCAACTCCGGCTTCGACGGTTTCCGCGTGCTGCTGTTCCAGCAATCGGGCGGCCTGAGCCAGTCCGACGCCGAGGCGGGCCTCGAGATGAACCTCGACTTCTTCCTGGGCATCCTCAACGCGCTCAACTGCGGCGACGTGATGAACGAAGTGGCCTACGCCATCCGTCCCTACGAAGTGAACGCCGGCGACACCGACCGCATCCTCGACGAAGGCATGGACTACATGCACGAGGTCTTCCGCAAGAAGCGCCCGTGGAAGCTCGAGGACGGCCTGGCGAAGTACCTGGGCGGCTTCTCCGATACCGCCGAATACATCGGCAAATTCGTCAGCCAGCTCAAAGGCGACGATTACGTGCCCGCGCTCGAACGCTGCCGCGACCGCTACAACGCCATCGATATCGACCGCCTGCGCGTCAAGCCCATCGTCAAAATCACCGGCGAATTCTGGGCGCAGACCACCGAAGGCGACGGCAACTTCAACATGTTCAACTTCCTGCAGCGCGAGGGCGCGCAGGTGCTGGTGGAGCCCATCGGCACCTGGATCATGTACATGATCCACCAGGTGGTGCAGAAGTACAAAGACTTCAAGGGCCTCGAGGAAGGCGCCGTGCTGCCGCCCCTGTGGAAGCTGGCCACCCGCGCCAAAATCGAATTCGGCTACCGCCAGAAGGTGGCCAAGCTCAAGCTCGCCGAGGCCATCTTCAAAGGCGAATATCACAAGATCGTGAACGCGCTCGGCGGCATTGCGCATCACCTCGCGGATCAGTACGAGCTGCAGCGCCTCGGCCATCCCTTCTATAACTCGCGCGCCGGCGGCGGCGAAGGGCACCTGGAAGTCGCCAAGAACATCTACTACTCGAACAAAGACCTGGCCCACATGGTGCTCTCGCTCAAGCCCTTCGGCTGCATGCCTTCCACGCAATCCGACGGCGCGCAATCGGCCGTGGTCTCGAATTACAAGGACATGATCTACCTGCCCGTGGAAACCTCGGGCGAAGGCGAGATCAACGCCCACAGCCGCGTGCAGATGGCGCTGGGCGAGGCCAAGAGCAAAGCCAAAAAGGAATTCGCCGAAGCGCTGGAGCGCACCTCGCTCACGCTCGACCAGTGCCGCGCCTGGGTGGAAGCGCATCCCGAATCGAAGCGTCCCATGTACCACGTCCCGCACAGCAAGGGCGTCGTGGGCTCGGCCGCGAATTTCGTCATGCACATCGCCCAGCAGATGAAGAACTAGCCGGATCAAATCATGGACAAACATTTCCTCATCGGCATGGATGTCGGCTCGACCACGGTGAAGGCCGTGGTGATCGACGCCGCCAGCGACCAGATCCTCTGGCAGGACTACCAGCGGCACGACACCAAGCAGCCCGAGAAGGTCCTCGAATTCTGCCGCCGCTTCGAAACCGAAATCGAGGGTTTCGACTCCGCGAATTCCCGCATGTTCGTCACCGGCTCGGGCGGCAACGGCCTCGCCAAGTTCCTCGGCGGAAAGTTCGTGCAGGAAGTCAACGCCGTGTCGCTCGCCGTCGAGCGCATGTACCCGGAATGCGGCTCCGTGATCGAGCTCGGCGGGCAGGACGCCAAGATCATCATCTTCAAAACCGACCCCGAAACCGGCCGCAAGAAGAAAATCCCCTCGATGAACGACAAGTGCGCCGGCGGCACCGGCGCGGTCATCGACAAGATCAACGCCAAGCTGCGCATCCCCGCCGAGCAGCTCTGCGAGATGGGCTACAAGGGCGTCAAACTGCACCCCGTGGCCGGCAAGTGCGGCGTCTTCGCCGAAACCGATATCAACGGCCTGCAGAAAATGGGCGTCCCGCCCGACGAGCTCATGGCCTCGCTCTTCGAAGCCATCGTCATGCAGAACCTCTCCGTGCTCACGCGCGGCAACACTCTCCAGCCCGTGGTCCTGCTGCTGGGCGGCCCCAACTGCTACATCAAGGGCATGCGCGACTGCTGGAAAAGCAATATCCCGCGCATCTGGGAAGAGCGCAATACGCCGCTGCCCGAAGGCGTGCCGCCCGAAGACCTCATCAAGACGCCGGACAACGCGCAATATTTCGCCGCCATCGGCTCGGTGGAGTTCGGCAAGACCGAAGACGACGAGGTGGGGCAATATCTCGGCTTCGAAAAGCTCGCCTGGTACGTGAACGTGGGCCGCGAAGAGGAAAAGGCCAAGCGCGGCGGCGGATGCGGCCTCGCCAAAGACGACGAGGACCTCGCCGCCTTCAAAAAGAAATACCGCACCAAGAAGTTCAACCCCGTCACCTTCCAGCCGGGCGAAGTGGTCGAGGGCTTCGTCGGCATCGACGGCGGTTCCACCTCCACCAAGGCGGTGCTGCTCTCCAAGGACGGCAAGCGCACCATTCTCGCCAAGACCTATCAGCTTTCCAAAGGCAACCCCATCGAAGACACCATCGAGGTGCTGCAAAAACTCGATAGCCAGGTGCGCGACCAGGGCGTCGAGCTCAAAATCCTGGGCGTGGGCACCACCGGCTACGCCAAGGACATCCTCAAGGACGTCATCGGCGCCGATGCCGCGCTGGTCGAAACCGTGGCCCACACCGAGGCCGGCCTGCACTTCTACGACGACGTGGACGTCATCTGCGACGTGGGCGGCCAGGACATCAAAATCATCATCCTCAAGAACGGCCGCGTGAAGGATTTCAAGCTCAACACGCAGTGCTCGGCGGGCAACGGCTACTTCCTGCAATCCACCGCGCAGGGCTTCAACGTGCCCGTCGAACAGTACGCCGACACCGCGTTCGGCGCCAAGGGCTTCCCCTCGTTCGGCTATGGTTGCGCCGTGTTCATGCAGAGCGACATCGTCGATTTCCAGCGCCAGGGCTGGAAGCCGGAAGAGATCATGGCCGGCCTCTGCAACGTGCTGCCCAAAAACATCTGGCTGTACGTTTCGCAGATTCCCAACCTCTCCGCCATCGGGCGCCGCTTCCTGCTGCAGGGCGGCACGCAGTACAACCTCGCCGCTGTGAAAGCGCAAGTGGACTTCATCGAATCGCGCTTCAAGGGCAAGGAAGTGCCCGCCGACGTCATCGTGCACGAGCACTGCGGCGAAGCCGGAGCCATCGGCGCCGCGCTCGAAGCCGGCCGCCTGTGGGACAACGGACGCCAGAGCACCTTCATCGGCCTCGACGCCTGCGCCAACATCCAGTACAAGACCACGCGCGAAGAAGCCACCCGCTGCTACTTCTGCAAGAACAAGTGCCTGCGCACCTTCATCGACGTCAAGACCAACGTCATTAATATCGACTACAAGCCGCCCGTAAAAACCAAGGTGCCGCTCGAAGCCGGAGCGCAGCGCCTCATCATCGCCACCTGCGAGAAGGGCACGGTCGAGAACATCGACGAGATGCGCCAGATCAAGGGCAATCTCGACAAGGTCAAGAAGGAAAATCCCAACTTCGTCGAGGTCGCAGCCAAGGCCGTTTTCCGCGTGCCCGATGTGCCGCTGGTGGCCGACGCGCCGCCCCGCTTCCTCATCACCGCCGCGCAGAAGAAGCGCGCCGAGCTCGTCAAGAAACGCGCCTCCATCCGCATCGGCATGCCGCGCGTGCTCAACATGTACTCGCAGACGCCCGTGTTCACCGGCTATTTCGCGTCGCTCGGGGTGCAGCCGGAAAACATCGTCTTCTCCGATTTCTCAAGCGAGGAGCTGTACAAGGAAGGCGCCAAGCGCGGCGCCATCGACCCCTGCTTCCCCTCCAAGCTCGGCATTCCGCACGTGCACAACCTGCTCTACAAAGTGCACGCCAAGAAGCCGCTCGACATCATCTTCTTCCCCATGATCGACTGCCTCACCACCGACCTGCACGACGTCCAGGCCAGCCGTTCCTGCCCCACCGTCGCCACCACGCCCGCGGCGGTGAAGGCCGCCTTCACCAAGGAAGGCAACCTGTTCGCCGAAAAGGGCGTGCGTTTTCTGGACACCTTCGTCAACCTCTCCAAGCCCGACCTCCTCGAGCGCCAGCTCTTTGAAGAGTTCAAAGACATCTTAGGCCTGTCGCCCGAGGAGAACAAACGAGCGGTTGAGCAGGGCTACCGCGCCCTGCACTACTTCGACAACGTAACCATGCGCGGCGCGGCGCGCGAAGTCCTGGAGCAGCTCGAACGCGAAGACCGCCTCGGCGTGGTCCTCCTGGGCCGCCCCTATCACAACGATCCCGGCGTGAACCACGAAATCCTGGAGGAGTTCCAGAAGCTCGGCTACCCCGTGTTCGCGCAGGACTGCCTGCCCATCGACGACGATATCGTCTGGCGCCTGTTCGGCGACGACGTAGCCGCCGGCGAGATCTCCCACCCCATGGCCATCACCGACGTGTGGAAGAACTCCTACAGCGAAAACACCAGCCGCAAAGTGTGGGCCGCCAAGTACGTAGCGCGTCATCCCAACCTGGTGGCGCTGGAGCTCTCCAGCTTCAAGTGCGGCCACGACGCCCCCATCTATACCGTGGTGGAAGAGATCGTGGAGCACTCCGGCACGCCCTACTTCTGCTTCAAGGACATCGACGAGAACAAGCCGACGGGCTCGATTCGCATCCGCGTCGAGACCATCGGCTACTTCCTGAAGCGTTACCGCGAGGACATGGTGCGCAACAAGCACAAGGCGACCACCATCGAGCAGCAATTAGCCGACTTCGAAGCGCGCCTGCGCCGCCAGATGCAGCGCGAAGCGCGCGACGCGAGCGCCGACCACCGCGTGCGCGAGAGCTTCGAGACCGGCTCGATGCCGCAGATCCACGTCAGCATCGGGGCCCTGGCGGCATCGCGCCCGGCGGCGCCGGAGTATGAGACGGTGTCGGGCGACTAAGCGGTGGCTGGCTTCGCTGTCCCAAGCCGCGCCTTTTGCGGCGCGTGGACAGCGTTGCCTGTCACCGTTCTTCCCGCGAGTCCCGCTGTGATACCATCAAGCCGATGGCGGACTTTAAGCCGAAGCCGGGTTCGTTCTTGCCGTTCCTGGAATCCTCGCAGCGGGAGAGATCCTGGGCACAAACCCCGCCGGCCAGCCCGGTGACGCTGCTTGAGATCCTGGGCCGGCAAGTGCAGCAGGCCCTCCCCATGGCCGACCTTCAGACTCTCAGCGGCATGGAATCCAGCCGGTATCGGGAGTCGCTCAAGAGTCTGCGCGACACCGGGTATATCGCAATTGAGGGCGATCCTCTGGCGGAAGTGGTCCGGCTGACGGACCGTGGCGCAGAAGTGTCCCGGCTCGCGCGGCCTGCCTGAATCTCATGGACTGACGATCCCGGCGGCGCTCAAGATTTGGTCCGGATACTCTATCTCGCTATCAACAGGGCCGCCTCAGTGGTTGCGCTCGTTATAGCTTGGAGCGCTGGACCTGGGCTGGCTATCCGCGCGAACGGTTGGTTCTTTTTGGGTGCGGTAATAGACGGGGTTCAATAGAGGCGGGCAATCATGTAGCCGCCGCGCGGTCCCGGTCTCAACAGTCCGCGCTTGACCAAACGTTGCGCCTCTTCATCCGCTTCAGAGCCAATCTCTGGTGCGTAGGTACTCGCTTGCGACGCCCGGAGCATGTCTTTAATGCCTTAGAAGACAATCAGATCTGTGTCAGCACTGGCGTCCTGATCGGAAAAGTCCGGCGATTCATTCGCGGCGTCGAAATCCCCCGTATCGTGCCAATCAGTTCGGTTTTCGATCTTCACGGCAGCCCCTGAAGTCCTCAAACGATCGGCCAGGCCTTGTCGTTTCTTGATGTCATTGGCGATATAGAGCACATTCCTTCCTACGGCATCGCTGAAAGGTCGTGTCTTGCCGAGATGTACTAACGAGGCTCCGCCTCAGACCGACGAGGTATATTTCCGCCGGGTCTGAAGATCGGGCATAATCCGGTAGATGGCTCCGGTCGACAGTGGAGAACTGCAAGCAGTTCTCGCCAATGATTTAGGCCGCCGAAGCGGCAGTCGATCCCGAGCGATCGGAGTCGTGCCGGAGCCAAAATGAGCGTATCACGATCAGTCGCCGAAG
>JAIQEX010000067.1 GCA_020073615.1 Terriglobia bacterium | reverse complement strand
GCAACAAAATCATCGGCGAAGTATCCGGTGGAGTCAAATGTGGCTTCGGAGAGAGAGGCGGCCAAGGGAAGAAAGGGATTCCAAAGGGAAAGAAACCGCAGGTTTCGTTCCCTTTGGGCTACAGCAACGAAATGCCGCGACTTGCCCTGGGATGCGTATGGTTCGGGCAGTCAAAATTGCAAATATTTTTGGCTAGCTTTTATCGATCGCAACCAGCCCATTTCTTCAATCAGCACCATGGATCAGCTCGTGCAGGATTCTGTGGGCAGCCGCCGCGTCACACTCATCCTGCTCGGCCTCTTCAGCGCTCTCGCGCTCGTGCTGGCCGGTATCGGAATCTACGGCGTGATCTCCTATTCGGTCGCGCAGCGCACGCAGGAGATCGGCATCCGCATGGCGCTTGGCGCCAGCCGCGAAGATGTCATGAAGATGATCCTGCTCCAGGGCGCGCGCATCGCCTCGACCGGTCTGATCATTGGCATGCTCGCTGCATTCGTTCTCACACGCTATCTGGAAAAGCTTTTGTTCTCGGTGAGCCCCGGAGATCCCGCCACGTTCGCCATGGTCGCCCTTGTCCTCGCCGTTGTCGCCCTGCTCGCGTGCTACATTCCCGCTCGCCGCACCCTGCGAGTCGATCCAATGACCGCACTACGCTACGAATGACTCATGGCGGTTTCGACCGCGGCCCGAGCCGGTCCCGAAACGCCAACCCCCACTCAGCCGCGGCCACACCGCTCCCAAGCAGTTCCGCCCGCACCCCGTCGTGCCGGTCGTTTCGGCCGCCAACACAGACTAGAGCCGAGTGGAGCGCCGCGCTTCACTCCTGTGTTGCAAAGTGTTTACCGACCTTTCGGTTGGGCGCAAAAGCGTTAGGGACAGGAAGACGGCGTTATCGTAGATCATCTTCGGATCCGGCAATTACCCCTCCGCCCGCGCTCGGCCAGCCATAAACGCCTCCCACTGCCGGATTCCGCGACCCGGCGGCTGTGCTTCTACTTCCAGAATCCTCAATTCGGTTGACCAGTCCGCGAGCGCCATGCAGAGACCCTCGACGTCCAAATGCCCGGCGAGTAGCAACGCTTCGGCGGCGGCAATCTCAGCGCGGCACCGGCCAATCTCCTGCTGCACCTGGTCGTCGCAGATTGTCATACGGCCGCCGCCAGCCTCGCGGACTTGACCTCGTCGTAGGTCTGGCCGGTGGCCTCCAATATGGCCGGCTTGCCGGAAAAGTCCATGACTCTTCGGCAAATGATGTCGCAGTACCTTGGATCGATCTCCAGGCCGTAACAAATCCGGCCGGTAGTCTCTGCCGCGATGATGCTGGTTCCACTCCCGAGGAATGGATCGTACACCACCTGCCCCGGATTGGAGTTGTTCAGCATGGGCCGGCGCATGCACTCAACCGGCTTCTGGGTCCCATGGCCGTGGCCGTCGTCCTCGCGGGCCCTGATGTGCCACAGGGTGCTCTGCGAGCGGTCGCCAGTCCAATGCGCGTTGTTTCTGACGGCGTACCAGCAGGGCTCGTGCTGCCAGTGGTAATTTCCGCGGCTCAGTGCGAACCGATCCTTGGCCCAGATGATTTGGCTGCGGATCTGAAATCCACACGCCTCGATGGACTGCTGCACCATCGCGGCATGCCTGCCCGCGTGCCAGATGTACATCACATCGCCCAGAAACAGCGCCCACGCCTCGCGCCAATCTGCGCGATTGTCGTTTTGCACCTTCCCGAGCTTCGACCGGTTCTCATTCACGCCGGCCTTTGCACGCCATTCTGGATCGTACTCGACCCCATACGGAGGATCTGTCACCATCAGTGCCGGAGAGACGCCGTTGAGCAACTGCTCAACATCGACGGCGATGGTCGCGTCGCCACACAAAAGGCGGTGGCCATCCAGCACCCACAGGTCTCCGGGAACGGTGACGACCTTTTCCTCTTCCTCCGGAACTGCATCCTCGTCGGTCAGCCCGGAGTTGGTTTCCTCCGGGCGGAGCAACTGCTCCAGTTCCTCGTCGGAGAAGCCCACCAGGTCGAGGTCGAAGCCTTCCTCCTCAAGCGACTCCAGTTCTACGCGCAGCATCTCTTCGTCCCATCCCGCGCTCAACGCCAGCCGGTTGTCCGCCAGAACGAGCGCTCGCCTCTGCGTCTCCGAGAGGTGGTCGAGCACGATGACCGGCACCTCGTCCAACCCGAGCTTGCGCGCGGCAGCCAGGCGGGCGTGGCCGGCGATGATCACGCCGTCGGCGCTCACGAGAATTGGATTTGTCCAGCCAAACTCGACGATGCAGGCTGCAATCTGCGCTACCTGCGCGTCGGAGTGAGTGCGGGCGTTGCGTATGTAGGGCAACAGCCGATCGACGGGCCACTTCTCGATCTGAAGATCGGTCCTCACGACGCTTTCCTCCTACGGGGTCCGTAGTGCGGATTGGGGCCGTGGTGCTTGATCGCTCGCGCGTCGGTCTGCTTCGGATTCATGGCCTGGCCTGCCGGGACGCCACGAGACTCCGCGACTGCGGCGAACGTTTCGCCGCTGGCGGCGAGGATTGGAGTATCGCCGATTAGGCTCGTCACCCTGCGAACAATCACATCGCAATAGGCCGGGCTGATCTCACAGCCGTAGCCGGTTCTGTCGAGCAACGCCGCCCCGGCCATCGTCGTTCCGCTCCCCATGAACGGGTCGTAGATCAGGTCGCCGGGATCAGAGAATGCCAGCAGGAAAAACTCCACCAAAGCGCGGGGGAACGGAGCGGAATGCGATCCCTGGCTCGACTCGCTCTTGACCTCGATCACGTTGCTCGGGCGCGCCACGCCCTCATGGCGACCATCGTTGTCTACCGCGCCGGGCTTTCCGGCCGCATTGCCGCGCGCACCGGTACCGAGTAAGCCGCTACCCGAGGTCGATTTCGGGTTGTTCGGCGAGTAATCGAAGCAGTCTTCGGAAACGTGGCCGGCTGCCGTCGGCCGGAACTTGATCTCCGACTGCCGGCAGAAGTGGAACACCGGCTCCCACGCGTTCTTAAAGCGATTCCCCCAGCCGCCCGGCACGCCGTTATCGGTCTTGCGCCAGCAGAATTCGTCGACGAAGCGCCAGCCCCACTGCCGCCGGTGGGCGATGACAAGATCCTTCACGTAGAGATCGCGCTCCCCGTCGTCGGCGTGCTCCTTGATGTTCAGGAAGTAAGAGCCGTCGGGCGCCAGGATGGACTGGATGTTGGCGGCAACGTCGCGGTACCAATCGCAGTATTCGTCCGGAAGCACGGGTTTGAAGCCGCTGGTGGAGTCGTATTCGCGCTGAGTTGCGTAGGGCGGCGAAGTCACGACCACATTGGCCAGCACGTTGCCGAACAGTACCCGAACGGTTTCCCCATCGCGGCAGTCCCCGCAGATCAAACGGTGGTTTCCGATCAACCACACGTCACCGGGCTGGGTTACCGGCTGGGCTGGCGGTTCAGGGACCTCGTCCACGTCTTCCGGCGGTGCCTCGCCATCGTCGAGCAAGGCCTCCAGTTCCGCGTCGCTGAAGCCGACAAGGGCGAGGTCCATCCCGTCTCTTTCAAGCTCGCGCAACTCGCTGGCCAGCACGTTCTCGTCCCAGCCTGCGTTCATGGCGATCCTGTTGTCAGCGAGGACGTACGCCCGCCGTTGGGTCTCGCTCAAGTGGTCCAACACGACGACCGGCACCTCCGGGAGGCCCAATTTCCGGGCGGCCAGCAAGCGACCGTGGCCGGCGACGATTCCCGCGTTGCTATCGACCAGGATCGGGGCGTTGAAGCCGAACTCGACGATGGACGCCGCGATCTGCGCAATCTGCTCCGGCGAATGGGTCCTGGCGTTCCGTGCGTATGGCACCAGGCGGTCTACGGGCCAGATCTCGATGCGCCGAGCCAGCGCAGGCGTTATGGTCGCCGGAAGTGTCGTCATGGGGTTACGAACCTACGAGAAATGGCCGCCGTTCGCGCCCCGGTGGCCCGTGTTGCGTCCCCTGGCTCCGGGTTGGCTGTGTGGACCACCGCCGCCTTCGGGCGAAAGGGGCCTGACCACCTGGTGACCACTGACCACCTCTTTTGTACGCTATCGGTAGCGAAATGCGGCTATATTACCAAGCGCCCGCCAGGAATGCCCACACAGTACCTTTTGATCGTCGCAAGCTACTAATCGTCTGGCTTGCAGCGTCACCAAAGCACCAAAGCATCTGAGTACTTGATGAACCTGCCGCGCGTCCAGAGAGCATCGCCGTTCACCAATCCGTCGTTCGCTGGCGGCTTCATGCGACCAAGCAATCTGCCACTACCTGCAGGAAGACGCTCCGCGTGATCACGAGCCTGCCATCTTCGTCGCGACAACCGAGGCGCCGCAGCTTCCAGCAACGGCGACCGCTGTCGAGATTCTCGGGGAAGCTGTACCGCGTGCCGTTCCTTGGTTGTGTCTCCACAGGGTTACCGCCGTCCTGTTGGAGTAGCCAGATCGCTTTCAGGTGACCCTTTCGACCATAGGCGGGCTTAACGTAACCTCCATCGATCAATTGCTTTGCAGCCTCCAGCGAACGAAAGCCCAGCGACCTGCCGTCAGACCCATACAACGGGATCTGTTCGTGATTGGAAGACACGTGGAGTATAGGAAGCGAAGGGAAGGAGTTTATTGAGAGTCCCGTCTCTCAGGGCGAGGCTGTAGCCTACACCTTCTGAATATCAGGAATAGAATTCAGTCGTCAACAGAAAATACGGGGGCATGGTTCGCGGCTCTGTCCGCGCCCTTCAACGCTTGTGAAGTGCCGCGCGAATCCGGGTGGACCAGCAGCCCTTGTGGACTATTCTTGTGTACCGGTTTGCAAATCTGTGGCGTAGCTCCGCCTTGGTGTGGCCGACCATTGCTTTCCAGTCGCCGGAGAGAACATAAGTAGCGTTGCCCTCGATCGGGCACTCCAGTACGACCGAAGCTGAGTGGGCAAATTCGAAGACGACGTATCCGAGCCAGGAGTCTTTGCCGATGTAGCATCGGACGGGATCGAGCGCCTTGATTTGTTCCAACCGGGTCCAGTCGATTTGGCGGCGGTTAGTTCCACCCAGATCCTTCGCGACCTTTCGGTAGTGAGCGACGACGTGCCGGATGTCCCACGTCCCCGGCGGCAGTAGAACGAACGGCAAGCGCCGCGCGCCAGGTTGAAACGACCTGGGCTCGCTGTGGCAATTCACGAGATGGAGCCCCATGCAGTCTTCTCTTACCTTCGCACCACAGTCCGGACAGGCCGCGAACGGCCTAACAGTCGGTAAAGCCTTTGCAGCCGTGGCATCTGGCGCGTCAGGCCGAGTGGGGGCAGGATGGACTTTCGAGAGATGCCTCTGCATTCGGTCCTCTCGTACTTTGCTCCCGCACTTCGGACATTGCAAGAGAACTCTGGGCGGCATGCCGGGAGCATTGGTCCCTGCTGGTTCTTTCCGAACCAAGTTCGCGGATGGCACGATGATCTGTTGCTCCGGTCGATTATCTCGGGCTGGAGCACTGGCTTCTAGAATTGGCTCGGGGATCTCCTCCGTCGGTAGCACCTGCGGATGGGTTTGGGCGACGTGTTTCGCGAGACGGTCTTCGCGCACCTGTATGCCGCAACTCGGACACTCCCTGAAAACCTTGGCCTGAAGCGGCTTTGGCCTTTTCAACGGGCCCTCTGGGAGAACGGGCTGTTGATACCTGTGGAAGATGTTGATGTGCCTCTCCAGAAGATCCTCACGCATTTCCCTATCGCATTCTGGGCACTTGCGCCGAACTTCCGCGGCTGTCGGCATCGGTTGCTCTGGCGCTGCGCGGTGAAGGGTGAGGTGTATCTCCAGACGGCCCTTTCGTACCTGGATGCCGCAATTCGGACACTCCTGGAAGACCTTCGCGTTCGGCGTCACCGGCTGAGGTAGGGGGTGTTTCAGGATTGGCCGCCTACCGTTTCTACGTGAATGGGGCTTCGCAAGGTGCTCCTGCATCCGGTCCAATCGAACTCGGACACCACACTTCGGACATTTTCGGAAGACTCTGCCGGGCGGCGGCACCTGCGGTTTCTTCAACCGTTCCTCCTCGTTCCCGAACGCCACCCCTCAGGGAACTGACCCGGCTCTCGTAACGACCGTGAAGGACGCAAGTCACCCTTTCAGTGCTCACATAGCGCCGGCACATCGAACAATGCGAAACGCGCGTTCCCCAGCCGGCTCAACGTCAAATTTCGGTGGCATTCCCTTTGCCCAGGGTGCGTAGCCTTGATCCAACAGCCAGCGCCCGATGTCCTTGCTGATCAGTTCTCGACAGTCGCCCCAAAAAGCCTGTTTGTTGATTTCCACGTTCACGACGATCTGTCCTGACGGGGTGGGGAGTTCGACCGCTACGCACCGCCATTCTGGTTTGAAGTGCAGATCCCGTTCGACGACCGTGATCTTGAATCCGTAACCCGCGCCCGTGAAATGCTTCTTGCCGTTGTGCCAGCCACTCCAGATCATCGTTTCCCATTATAGGTTTAGGCGTTAACGGGCCGAAACCGCTTTTGGGGGGAACGGTGTCGTGAATTCCCCGCTCACGTCAATCGCCGCAAAGGCGCCCCACCAAGTGGCTGGTCGAGCGAGATGCTCTTGGCTCATTACAGAGACCGGCACAACGCGCGTGATGGGTGGCGGAGCTAAACGGCACCTACAGGCGCTGGGCGCGGTGGGCATGGTCCTTATAGGGAAACGAAATGTTGTCGTCTCCGGCAGACAACAGACACGAAAACGGTGCCCAAGGTGCCCATACTCGCCACCGCATTGAATCGGTTGGCTTGGTGATGGGCAGGCACCGAAATCCACACGGTGTCCATGGCTGCCCATGCATCAAATAGGGTTTGGACTCCAGTTGGACTCCGGTAGCTACGTTCTGGCGGGCGGGAAAACGGTAAGTGTATGAAACGTTTTGGTGGACCTGGTGAGATTCGAACTCACGACCTCTTCCATGCCATGGAAGCGCGCTCCCAACTGCGCCACAGGCCCACGAATCCGTGACCTCACTATAACATATCCGGCGCGTGCGGCTTGCGTTGACAGGCCGCTTTCGCCGCTGCCTACAATGGGACGATGCTCTCCCGGCGCGTCCCCGTTCTGCCGCTCATGCTCTGCCTGCTCGCGCTCACGCTTTGTTCGTGCCTCGCCCGGCGGCGCGCCATCAACCGTCCCGGCGGCAAAGCCAACCCGAAACTGCTCATCGCCGGCCGCGGCGTGCTGCTCGACAGCCTCGCCAAACAATACCACGCGGTTCGCGATTTCAACGCCACCGTGGACATGGTCCCCGCGCTCGGCACTACCGAAAAGAGCCATATCACCGAGTATAAGGACGTCCGCGCCTTCATCCTCTTCCGCCAGCCCGCCTCCATCCGCCTCATCGGCCTTGTTCCCGTGGTCCGCAACAAGGCGTTCGACATGGTGTCCGACGGCGCCGATTTCAAGCTCTACGTTCCATCGCGGAACCGTTTCCTGGTGGGCCGCAACGCCATCGAGCAGCCCTCCGCGAACAAATTGGAAAATCTGCGTCCGCAGCATTTCCTGGACGCCCTGCTGGTGCGCCCCGTCGACCTCGCCAAGAGTAAGGTCCTGATGGAAAATTACACCGACGAGGACAACGCCTTTTACATTCTCCACGAGGTGCACGAAAACGGCGGCGGCCAATTGCAGCTCGATCGCACCATCTGGTTCAGCCGCCTGGATCTCATGCTGGCACGGCAGTTGATCTTCGACACCGCCGGCAACATCCTCACCGACGCCCGCTACGCGCAGTGGCATGCCTACGACAACGTCCCCTTCCCCAAGCACATCGAAATCAACCGGCCGCGCGACGAATATGCCGTGGTCATCGACATCGTGAAAATGGATATCAACAAGGGCGTGGAGGACGATAAATTTTCGCTCGAACAGCCGGAAGGAAGCACCCTGCAAGTGGTCGGACAGCCGCCGGTAACCGCCCCGAAGCCCGCGCCGCCGGCCAAAGGACACCAGCCGTGACCGGCAAGCTGGTTCTGGCCAACATGCGGCACAAGCCCATGCGCAGCCTGCTTAGCATCCTGCTCATCGGCGTGCCCGTCACCCTCATCCTCTGCCTGGTTGGCCTGAGCGAGGGACTCCTCCAGGATTCCCAAAACCGCGCCCGCGGCGTCGGCGCCGACATTGTCGTCCGGGGATCGAATGCCACCTCCGCCATCAGCTTCAGCGGAGCGTCGATGGACGAGAGGCTGATCGGCTTCCTCGAGAAGCAGCCCCACGTCAAGCTGGCCATGGGCGTCATCGGCCATCCCATCGACGTGCCCCTGGTCATGACCGGCATCGACCTGGCCCGCTTCAACCAGATGAGCGGCGGCTTCACCTACAGCCAGGGTGGTCCGTTCCGAGGCCCCGACGACATGATCGTCGACAAGCTGTACGCGGCCCAGAAAAACCTTCACACCGGCGATACCGTGGTGCTCGTGAATCATTCGTGGCGCATCGCCGGGATACACGAGGGCGGCAAGCTGACCCGCATTGCCGTGCCCCTCAAGACTCTGCAGGACCTCGACAGCGCCACCGGGAAAGTCAGCCAGATCTTCGTCAAGCTGGACGATCCGGCCCGCGCCAACGCGGTCGCCGAAGCCCTCCGCCAGGTTCTGCCCGGGCACCCCATCAGCACCATGGAAGAATGGACCGCCATGTTCAACGTCAACAACATCCATGGCCTGAAGGAGTTTATCTACGTGATCATGGGCATCGGCATCGTCATCGGTTTCGCCGTGGTCTGCCTCTCCATGTACATGGCCGTCCTGCAGCGCACCCGCGAGATCGGCATCCTGAAATCGATCGGCGGATCGAAGGCCTTCATCCTGCGGATCATCCTGATCGAGGCGCTCGCCCTGGGCCTCGGCGGCACCGCCCTGGGCATTGTCATGAGCTACGGGGCATACTGGGCCATCGCCACGTTCGAGCCGGCTTCCATCCCCATGATCATCGTGTACGCCTGGTGGCCCAGAGCCTGCCTCCTCACGCTGGTCGGAACCGGGTTGGGATCGCTTTACCCCGGCTGGAGCGCGGCCCGCCACGATCCCATCGAGGCCCTGGCGTATGAATAGCGGGCCGATCATCGATACCCGCGGCCTGCGCAAGGTTTACCGGGTGGGCCGGGTCGACGTGCCCGCTCTGCGCGGCGTCGATCTCGCGGTCGCCCCCGGCGAGTTCCTCGCCGTCGTGGGCCCCTCCGGCTCCGGAAAATCCACGTTGTTCCACATCATTGGCGGCCTCACACCGCCAACGGCGGGAAGCGTTCGCGTCGCCGACCAGGACCTCGCGGCCCTCACCGACGCCGGCCGCACCAATCTGCGCAAGCGCACCGTGGGGTTCGTCTTCCAGAAATTCAACCTGCTGCCCAACCTGACCGCGCGCGACAACATTGCCGTGGCTCGCTACATCGCGGGTATGGACGCCAAACCGGACGCGCAGTTCGAGGAAGTGCTGCGCCTGCTCGGCATCGCCGAACGGCTCGGCCATAAGCCCAACGCGCTGTCCGGCGGCGAGCAGCAGCGGGTGGCCATCGCCCGCGCCATTGTGAACCACCCCGCCATCCTGCTGGCCGACGAACCCACGGGCAATCTGGATACCGAGAATTCCAAAGCGGTGCTCGAGATCCTGCGCGACCTCAACCAGCGCCTGGGGCAAACCATCCTCATGATCACACACAACCCCGAAGCCGCCGCCTATGCGCACTACACCGTCCACATGCGCGACGGAAGGATTGTCGAGCGAACCTGAGGAACTGTCTGGGAACAGCTTCGCGGTGCGGTGGCGGCGTCCACGCTCAAGATCGGGGAGATGACTGGCCGGCGACGAGGTTCAGCAAAGCTGGAATCGAGCGAAGCCGCAAAAGGCGATCGCGGCCACCAGCTTCCCGCCTCGCTGTCCCCGCTACTGAAACGCCACGGTTGTAGCGTTGAATACGGCGTACGTGAGATAACCGAGGTCCAGTCCGGTGGCCGTGAACTTGAGGCTGTCGGTCAACAGTTGAGACCGGCTGGCCATTAACACTCCGGAGACCGCGTCTGCGCTACTGGCCGGCAGAGCCGAGAGCACCACCGCCGGGACGGTCAACTGGCCCGCACTGGCCGTCTCGGTGCACGTGAATCCAGCGGCGACCTGCAGATCGCTGCCGATACCGGGCAGGATGACCGCTCCGGAGATCAACACATACTCTTTTGCCGGGTCTCCGCCCGTCCACGTAAACACCAGGTCCTTGGTACGATCGATGCCGCCGGCGGCTATGGCGTCGAAATTCGTCCAGGTGAGCGGAGCGGGAGCTGCGGGAATGACCAGCGTGGCTCGGAACGGCCCGACATCGGCGCCTCCGGAAGCATTATCCACGGCGATCGTTCCCGGCTCCCAGAACGGAGGCGGCAAAGATCCAATCGCAATCCCGGGTGGCGCCGCGCCTCCCAGGGCTTTGCGGGACTCGTAGTAGCCCTCGCTTTGGAGCAACTGCCTGGAACCTTTGGGGCCCGCCAGGTTCAACGCGGGGCCGGCATTCAGGAAATTCGCATGCCGCGAGATCAGACTGGGCCTGTCGGGACCGAATGTGTAAACCGAGCAGCCCCCGAACGATGTTCCCCTTCCCGTGTACATGTCGATGCCCTGCTCGGCGGCGCCCGTGACGGCGTTCCAGCGGAAGATCTCCGCCCAGCCGCTGTCTACCAGGCCCGAGCCGGAGCCCAGCCCGGGAATGTCGGCGGTCACGTTAATGCGCATCAATTGGATCAGCCCGACATTGAGCGTTCCACGGCTCTGCAGGGCCGCCCAGTCGTTGCTCGAGAGGCCGTGGGCATCGGAGCAGATCTTGCCCTGCGAGGAGATCGCAATGGTGGCGAAGTTGCTCACCACCGCGGGCGCGCCCCCCAGCCGGACCGCCACGGGGACGTAGCAGCCCAGCGGCGCGTCGGCGGGAAGCGTGAAATTGATCTGGTCTATGGCCGGGAACCCGGACCGCCCGCTGTAGAACACATTGGCGCGCTTGCTGCCGACCCACACCTCCACGTTGTTTCTCGCGCTCTGGCCCGCTGGCGGGTTGGTCTCGTCAAAGCTCACCGGCCCCAGTCCGGTGGCCCACAGGACCATCGTCTGGCCGGGATGAGCGGCCTCCGTCACGCCGTTGAGCGGCTGGTCGGTGCCGGAGTTATAGTTCTGCGCGATGGCTGGGCCGCTGCCGCCCTGGTTGCGGGTGAAGATTCCGGCGCTTCCGCCTACCACTTTGATGGGTATGGGCGGGCTGGTCCGGTTGTTGTACGTCACGGTGAGGGTTCCATCGCCTACCGGCGTACTGGAAGGCAGGATGGCGGCCACCTGGGTGACGAACGTGTACACCATGATAGCCGGCCTGGTGACACCGCCGGCGGTGACACTCACCGAGGTTCCCCCGAGCTGCGTCTGAAGGGGAAAGGCGCTCGCCTGCTGGAAGGCGGCGGGGCCGAGATTCTGGCCGAAGACGACGAACATCGAACCCTGGGCCACGCCGTAGTGCGGCAACCCGGGCAGCGCGTAGCTGGCCGCGTTGAGAGCGGATCTGGCGACGACGGGCGGCAGCACCGGCGGCGAGAGCTGAGCCAACGCCAAGCGCTGCGGTAGTCCACCTGCCGGGTAGGGCGAGCCCGGCAGCGGACTCAGCGCTCCGCTGCCGGCATTGACCGCATAGGCCGTCACGTTGTTGCTCACCAGGTTCGCCACGTAAACGAATTTGGACTGTGCGTCCACCACCACTCCGTACGGACCGCGTTGCGAGGCGAAGGGTGAACCAGCGACCGCCAAAAGAGCCCCCGAGCCGGAGTCAATGGTATAGGCCGATACGGTGTTGCCGTCGCCATTCGAGACATAGAGGAACCTGCCTGCGGGATCGGCGTCCACCGCGGTGGGGCCCGCGCCCGCGGCAAAAGGCGACCCGGGGACCGCGGCCAACGCGCCAGTGCTGGCGTTGATGGCGTAGGCCGACACGTTGTTGCTTCCCTGGTTGGCCACGTAGAGCCACTTGCCCGCGGCGTCCTTGGTTACCCGCGACGGACCTCTACCCGCGCCGAATGGCGAGCCGGCGATGGGGGCGAGGGCGCCGGTGGCGGGATTGATGGCATACGCCCATACGTCGTTGCTTCCCTGATTCACCACATAGACGAACTTGCCGGCCGCATCCACCACCACTCCGGACGGCCCCTTTCCAGTGGCGAACGGCGTGTTGGGCATTCGTGTCAGGGCTCCCGTGGACCCGTTGATGGTATACCCGACGACGGTGTTGTTGCTCTGAATGGCGACGTAGAGGAACCTGCCGGCCGCGTCCGCGCTCGCTCCGACGGGAAAGCCCCCCAACGGGGCAGGCTTGAAGGGCAGGGGGGTGAGGGCGCCACTAGCCGGATCGATGCTGTAGCTGGAGACGTTATGGTCGACGTTCGCGTCGGCGGCGTTCGTTACGTAAACGAACTTCCCTCTGGGCTCGACGGCCACCGCAGTGGGACGGCCCGGCGTGTAGACGCGCCCGAGCTCCGTGAGGATTCCAGCATCGCTGTTGATGACGAAGGCCGAAATGGTCTCGTCATTGTTGTTCGGCACATAAACTACCTGGCCGTGCAGGCAACTCCAGGACCCGATGAGCAAGACCAGTGCTCCCAGATGGAGATAATTGATTTTACCGGCGGGCAGCGTCCGCCTGCACGAAATACGTTCCTTCCCGTTCATGTCCTGACCTCCCGCACCCGATTCCGTTTGGGAACCCCGGACCTCACGCGGGCTGCCGCCGTGCAGTCCGTCCTCTTGAGAATGTGGATGGAGCAAGACCGCCGCGCGGTCCGCCCGTGCCACGGCCGGCACGTAGCGTCGTGCCCCACATGCAGCCCGCCGCTTTCCTCCGATCGGGCTTCTGGTGCCCCTAGCGACGGCTTCCTTGGCCTTCGTGCGGCACGATTATACCACTAGATTTATATATTCAGGTCTTTTATTTGCAGAATCGGGCGCCTGATACGGCCCGATCACGGCTTCTTTGGCGTTCCCGCTTCCACCGCATACCCGCGATCGATCCAGTCCCGGGCGAAGTTCGTCTCCATGTAGACCGCCTTTACGTGCGTGAAGCCCATCTGCTTCAGGAGGTCGACCGCCGGCTTCACATTGGGGCAGCGGTCCCAGGGGCAGCATCCGCAATAAACCACGATTTCACGGCCGCGGTCGAGTGCGCCGGCCGCCGCCCGGAGAGCGTTCAGCCCTTCGGCCTTGAAACCGGGCCCCGCGTACACCGAGCCGGGAATGTGCTTGCTGCGGTACAGCACATTGGGTCCCACGTGAAACAGCGCCGGACGCGCCCCTTTTCCGGCAAGTTGCGCCGCCAGATCCTTGGGCTGGACCAGCGCCATTTCGGCCGCCGCAACCGCCATCGCGAACGCGAGCGTCACGCCAATTGCCAGACTTCGCATATCTCTCCCATTGTGGCAGTTCGAGCCGGCCCGGTTCATTTGTACAAGCGGCGGTAAATATCGGCGTTGCGCAGCACGGCCTGCACGTAATCGCGCGTTTCGCTGAAGGGGATCGATTCCACGAACTCGGCGGGCTCGCGGTAGCGGTTCCAGGTGAGCCACTCGGCTACTCGGTTGGGTCCCGCATTGTACGCGGCCAGCGTCTCCTCCAGGCGGCCGCCGTTCTGGTTGAGCATGGAGCGCAGCACCGAGGTGCCGATCTTCAAATTGGGCACGGGCTGAAACAGCAGGCGGTTGGTGAACCGCGCGACGCCGGCCTGGCGCGCATACTGGCGGCCGGTGCCGGGGCGCACCTGCGTGAGACCGTAGGCGTTGGCGTGGGAGAGCGCCTGCGGATTGAACTCCGATTCCTGGCGGATCAGCCCGGCCAGCAGGTAGGGATCCAGATCGCGATCGCGCGCGGTGCGCACCAGGTCGTCGCGGTAGGGCAGCGGAAAAAGCAGTTCCCAGAACTTGCGCGGCGCTTCCTTCAGCGGCAGATTTAGATACTCGGGCGCCATGGCTTTCATGATGTGCATGGCTTGGTGCGGGGCGTCGGCGGCGTCGGCGCTCTCCATGGCGAGCAACGGCGGCTGTGCGCCGTTGTGGGAGCCGAAGCGCAGCTCCGCATCGGCCAGGTCGCTCAGGCCCGCCGTGCGCAGCAGGCGCGAGCGCGCGATGCGCAATTCGGTGGCGGGGAGGATCTGCTGCGGGACGGGCTTGGGCACGGGGAACGTGAGACCGGCCAGGAACTGCCCGGTCTCCGGGGAGGACGCGGCCCCGGCGACCGCGGCTTGCTGCAGCCGCTCGCGCGCCAGCATGGCGTAGTAGTGGTTCTCGTAAATCCCGGCCAGCCGCTGATAGCACGCGCGCGCCGCGCCGAAATCGTTGGCCTGCTCGGCCTGGCGGCCGAGGAAGTAAAGCGCCGCGCCCCCGGTGGCGTGAGCGGAGTAGTTGCGCAGGTGCTCGCGCAGCAGATCGCCGGCATCGTCCCCGCCGCGCAGGTAGGCCTGAAAAGTCACCTTCCAGTGGCACAGACCGGCGATCGGCTCCCTGGGAAAATCCTCGTAGGCCGCTTTGTAGAGCGGAAGGTACGCATCCGGCCGGTTGACCAGCAGGAAACGGCTGGCCGCCGAGACCAGGGCCTTCAAGCGCCACGGCGATTTCGCATACTGGCCGGCCAGACGGTTCAGGGCGGACATCATCTCGTCGTCGTCGGTGAGGCGGCGCGCGCACTCCAGCAGGTAGTAGAGCCGCTCGGCGTCGGCCTCCGATGGCGCTAGCTCGAGCGCGCGCAGATAAGGATAGGCCGCGGCGGTGCTGCCGAACAGATAATCGGCGGCGCCAATGCGCACGCGCGCCTGGTCGCGCTCCAGGCCGGTCACCTGGTCGAGCAGCGTCTGATACTCCACGCGCGCCAAGGCGTAGGCGCGGATCTCCATCAGGCGATCGGCGCGGCGCAACATCTGCTGCGGAAGCGGCGGCGGATAGGATGCGCCCATCGCATCTTTGAGCGCACTCAGGGCGGCGGCGGCGCGGGTGGCGGCATCCGTGGTGGGGTATTGGTAGAAGACGCGCTGGTAGAAGTCCGCGGCATGGGGCAGATCGCGGGCCGCCTGGTAGCATTCGGCGAGAGCCGCGTCCCCGTCCGGCTGCGGCAGTTCGGCGTAGTGGTCGCGCAGGATGCGGACCGCGTCCGCTCCGGCCGTCTCTTTCAGGGCGCGGGCTTCCACCAGCCAGGCCCTGCCGGAGAGCGGCGAAGGGGATGCGCCGGAATGCGCCGCCAGCAGACCGTGCGCAACGCCGCTGAAGTCCCTGGATTCGACGCGCGCGGCCGCCAGATAGTAAGCCGTGTAATCGGCTATCTGCGGCAGCTTTGCCTGGACCTTCTTCAAGGCGGCGATGGCCGTGGTGTAGTCCTTCTGTTCGGAGGCGACGATGCCGATGGCCAGGCGCGCCAGGGCGGCATCTTTGGGATGCGCGGCGGCGTAGGATTCCACCGCGGCGCGGCGCGCGGGCGTGGGGGTGTCGCGCCAGGCACGGACCAGGGAGGCGAGGCTGCCCGCCTGCGGCGCGGCGCGTTTCGCAGCGTGCTTCGCGGCGGCCTTCTTTCGGGCGGGCGCCGCGCTCGAGACGCCGCCCGAAACCAGCAGGATGATGCCGCTAAGCGAGAGGGCCGGGATAATCTTTGCCAAGCAATTCCGGATCGTCATGGGCTAAATTTCGCACCAGCTCCAGATGGAGATAATCGACCATGCTCGGGCACGCCGCGAAGAACGACTGCCGGAAGGCCGCGCGCGCGGCGTCGATGCGCGCGCCAAGCGTTGCATAGAGATCGCCGCGCACGCGGCCCGCGTGCACCGCGCCGCTCTCGGCCAGGTGCATCTCGGAAACCTTCACGCGCGCGAAGCGCTGCGCGCGCAGATGCACCTGCTGGTCCTCGGGCGAAAGGCGGTCCCAGGCGGATGCGGCGGGTGCGGGTTGGATAGCGGGTTCGATGGTCACCAGCGGCCCGGCCACGGCCTTGCCGGCGGGCCACACCGCTCCCGCGACCTGCGCCAGCAGTTCCACGGCGGACGTCTGCACGTCGCCCCAGGCGTAGACCAGGGCCACCACGCGATCCGCCGCCACCACCGGAAAAACGGACACGCGGCCCTCCGCCGAGTGGCCTGCCACGTCCATCATCTCCGCGGATACCTCCGCCGCAGTTGTGATGGCGACTACCGGATCGCGGCTCTCGACCGCATGCGCCAGCGCGGCCGCCGCCGGCAGCGGGATGGCGAGGGTGCGGAAGGCTTCCGCCGCCTGCTCCGGCACGCCGCGGATTCCCTCGCCCCGGACGGTCTCGCCCTCCACGCGGAACAGCGCCGCATTCCCGGAAAACGCCGCGGCAGCATCCAGCAGCGTGGCGCCCAGCTCCTCCGCGCTGTCGGCCAGCCGCATGCGGCGCACCGCCTGGTTCAAACGGCCGGCATATTCGCTGCGCGTGGCCAGGCAGGCTTCGCCGAACAGGCGCTCCACCTCACCGGCTGTTTGCGAGAACCGGTCGTCCAGAACCTGGCGCAACAAAGAGGATGGGGGCGCGCTGGAGCACATTCTTGTAACTATTCTAACAAGGCGCTTACCCGGAAACCGGTAGAATTCGACTATGGAACCACTTTCCGGAAAGATCGCGATCGTTACTGGAGGCACACGGGGCATCGGCCGCGCCCTTGCCGCGCGCCTGCTGCGGGAGGGCGCCTTCGTGGCCATCTGCGGGCGCCGCGCGGAATCCGTGGAACAAGCGGTCCAGGAAATGACGCCGCTGGGAAGGATCTTCGGGTATCCGGCGGACGTCACCCAGATTGACCAGGTGCGCCGCTTCTTCGAGGCCGTGGATGGGGAGTTCGGCGGCGCCGATATCCTGGTGAACAACGCCGGCGAAGCGGTGTTCCGGAAAGTCGCGGAGATGACGCCGGAAGATTGGCATCGCAATATCGACCTCAATTTGAACGGCGCCTTCTACTGCTCGCGCGAAGCGCTGGCGCGATTTCGCAGGCGCGGCGGAGGGTTTATCGTCAATATCTCCAGCCTGGCCGGTAAGAACGCGTTCAGCGGAGGGGCGGCTTACAATGCGTCGAAATTCGGGCTCAACGGCTTTACCGAGGCGATGATGCTCGATCACCGCCATGATAATGTCCGCGTAACTTCTATTATGCCGGGAAGCGTGGATACGGGCTTTTCCCCAGGCGCGGGGACCCATACCGGCGACACAAGCTGGATGATCGCTCCCGAAGATGTTGCCGAGGCGGTTATCCTGGTGCTGCGCATGCCCGCGCGCACCATGATCAGCCGTATGGAAATGCGCCCTTCCCGTCCCGCGAAGTGATGTTAGGCACGCGGCCACACTTATTTACGTGAAATTTACGTGGCACCTCACTCTGGCACGCCACTTGCTCCATCTAAGTAAGTGAGAGGGGGCAACAGGGTTATGGGACGCCTGAATAAGCGGTTGGATCCGACACTATCCGGTCTGGAGACCGAACAGCTCGAGACGGACCTGCGCAAGCGGATCGTGGGCCAGGAGGAGGCGATCGAGCAGATCGTGAACATCTATCAGACCTACCTGGCGGGCATGTCCAGCCCTGGAAGGCCGGTCGGCAACCTCTTGTTCCTGGGGCCCACGGGCTCCGGCAAGACGCGCATGGTGGAGGCCGCGGCGGAAAGCCTGGTGGGCGATGTGCGCGCCGTGATCAAGATCGATTGCGCGGAGTTTCAGCACAGTCACGAGATTGCCAAGCTGATCGGGTCGCCTCCCGGATATCTGGGCCACCGCGAAACCCACCCGCTGCTCAGCCAGGAAGTGCTGAACCAGTATCATACCGAGAGAATGAAGCTGAGCCTCGTGTTGTTCGACGAGATCGAGAAGGCCAGCGATGCGCTTTGGAACCTGCTGTTAGGCATCCTGGACAAGGCTACGCTTACGCTGGGCGATAACCGGCGGGTGGATTTTTCGCGCGCTCTGATTTTCATGACCAGCAACCTCGGCGCCGCGGAGATGAACTCCCTGCTGCGGCCCAACCTGGGGTTTGCAGCTTTTGACGCGGAGCGCCGGCAGGCATCCGGCCTGGTGGACGGTGGGCTGTCGGAAAAGGTCTCGCGCGCGGGCGTGGAAGCGGCGCGGCGGAAGTTCACGCCGGAATTCATGAACCGCATCGACAAGACTGTAGTATTCCGGCCGCTGGGTGAGGCGGAATTGCGCAAGATCCTGGCGCTGGAGCTGAATATCGTGCAGCAGCGGATCTTCAGCTCGGCCCACGGCGCGCCGTTTGTCTTCTCGCTCACCGATGAGGCGCAGGATTTTCTGCTGCGCGAGGGCACGGACATGAAATATGGCGCGCGGCACTTGAAGCGGGCCATTGACCGGAACCTGGTGCATTCGCTCTCCAACCTGATCGCCACCGAACAAGTGCGCGCCGGCGACCTGCTGCGCGTGGATTACGACTGCGAACTGCAGCGGCTCACCTTCTTCACGGAAGCGGAAGACATGCCGGCGTACGCGATGGCACAGATGGTGGATCGAACCTCGGCTCCGCGGGTGGGCGCTTTATCGGCGAGCGCGGTGGTGGAGATGCCGCGCGCGGTCAACGCCAAGTCGTCCCGCCGGTAGTAGGGTAGGCCTCCGGGGCTGTCCCCTCGCGCCGCGGGCGCGCTCCGCTTTGGTACAATTCGGCTGCTAGTGAAACCGCCGGCCGAAAAGCAGAATCCGCGCCTGATGCGGGCCATGTTTGCCACCATTGCGCCGCGCTACGACTTCTTCACCCGCGCCTTTTCCTATGGCATGGACGGGCGGTGGAAGCAGGCGGGGGTCGAGCGGGCGCAACTCTCCCAGAACCCCGTGGTGCTGGACCTGGCGTCGGGCACGGGCGACTTCTCCTTCCTGGTGAGCCGGCGTTATCCGGGCTGCCGCACGATCGCCGTCGATTTGACGGAGCGCATGCTGCAACTGGCGCGCGCGCGTGGCATCGAGCAGGCGGTCTGTGCCGATGCGGGCCTGCTGCCTTTTCGCGACGGCTCGTTCGACTGCGTATTCGTCGGCTATGGCCTGCGCAATTTTCCCAGCTTGGCGCTGGCCGTCGGCGAAATCGAGCGGGTCACGCGGCGCGGCGGGATGATGGTGAGCCTCGACTTCTTCTTGCCCGCGAACTCCATATTGCGGCGCTTGTATCTCGGCTGCCTGTACGCGCAGGGGGCGGTGTTCGGCCTGCTGCTGCACGGCCGGCCGCGGGTGTACACCTACATCGCCGATTCCATCCGCAGCTTCATTTCCATTGACGATTTTTCCTCCCTCCTGCGCCGCGCGGGATACCGGCAGGTGGGCACGCGGCGTTACCTGCTCGGCGGAATCGCCTTGCATTGGGCGGCCAAGCAATGACGGCATGAAAGAGCGGCTGCGCGCTACCGACTACCGCTTCATCGCCGTGTGTCTCGCGCTGCTCGCGGGGAGCACGTGGTTTTCCGTACGCAATTTCTACCGCGCGTTTCCCGAAGCCTCCATCGACTTCCGGGTGAGCCGCGAGGATGCGGGTCTGCTCGCCGGACGCTTCCTCGCCACCCGAGGCTATGTGACTACGGGCTACCGCGAAGCATCAAGCTTCGGTTTCGACGACGACGCGAAGACGTTTCTCGAGCGCGAAGCCGGGCTGGAGCGGGCCAATCGCATCATGGGCAGCCGCGTCCGCCTGTGGCGCTGGTCCTACCGCTGGTTCCGGCCGCAGCAGAAGGAAGAATTTCGCACCGACATCACGCCCTCGGGCGAATTCGCGGGCTTTGCTCACGAGATTCCGGAGGACGCCGCGCGCCCCGGGACCACGGCGGAGCGGGCGCGCTCGCTGGCCGAAGATTTCCTGCGCCGTTCGCTGGCGCGCGACCCGGCGGCGCTCGATTTCGTGGAGGTCTCCAGCATCGCGCGGCCGCACCGCGTCGACCGCGTGTTCACCTGGAAGGAGCGCGATTTCAACCTGCGCGACGCGGACTACCGGCTGGAGGTCACAGTCCTCGGCGACGAAGCCGGCGGCTATCGCGAGTACCTGAAGATCCCGGAGCGCTGGACGCGCGATTACGAGCGCCTGCGCTCCAAGAATGAGATCGCGCAGCTCATCGATTCGGCGGTGTTGCTGGCCCTGGTGGCCGGCCTGCTGGTGGTCATCGTGATGCGCGTGCGCCGCCAGGACGTGCGCTGGCGCAGGGCGGCCATGGTGGGGACCGTGGGGATGATACTCTCGCTCGGCGCCCAGCTCAATGAGTTCCCACTCAGCGAATTCGGGTATCCCACCACCGACGCATATAGCAGTTTCGTTGTCCGCCGCGTGCTCGAGGCCCTGCTCGGCGCGCTGGGCGCGGGCGGCCTGCTGTTCGTGCTCGCCGCCGGCGCCGAGACGCTTTACCGCGAAGCCTTCCCCGGCCAGGTTTCGCTGGCCCATCTCTTCCGCCCGCGCGGTTTGCGTACCAGGCGATTCTTTCGGGGAGCGATCCTGGGGCTCGCGCTCACCGGGATTTTCATCGCCTACCAGATCGTCTTCTACATGGTGGCCTACCGCTTCGGCGCATGGTCGCCCGCCGATGTACCTTACAGCGACCTGCTGAATACCCGCTTTCCGTGGCTGTTTGTGCTGTTCGGCGGGTACCTGCCGGCGGTTTCCGAAGAGTTCCTGTTTCGCATGTTCGCCATTCCGTTCCTGCACAAACTGGTGCGCTGGCTTCCGGCGGCGGTGGTGCTGGCCGGCTTCATCTGGGGCTTTGGCCATGCCGGATATCCGCAGCAACCCTTCTTCATCCGCGGCGTGGAAGTGGGAATCGCCGGCGTGGCACTGGGGCTGATCATGCTCCGCTGGGGTATTCTGCCGACGCTGGTGTGGCACTACTCGGTGGATGCCATGTACAGCGCCCTGCTGCTGCTGCGTTCGCACAGCCTGTACTTCCGGCTTTCCGGAGCGGCCAGCGCGGGGATTATCGTGCTGCCGGTGGTGGTGGCGCTGGTGGCCTACTGGCGGCGCGGCGGATTCCAGCCCGAGACCGGTTTGCTGAATGGCGATGAGGCTACCGCCCCCGAAGCGCCAGTGGATGCCGCACCGCCGGCCGCCGAGACCTCCGTGCCATACCGGCCGCTCGCGGCGCGCTGGCAGGCCGCCGCCGCCGGCGTGTGCGTCGTGGGCCTGCTCAGCCTGCTGATTCCCGTGAGCCACTTCGGCGAATCGCCCGGATACAAGCTCGACGACCGCAAGGCGCGGGCCTCCTCCGATGCTTTCCTGCGCGGCCAGGGCGTCGATCCCCAGGTGTTTCGCCACGTGACTTATCCCGCGGCGCACTGGGGCGGCGACGACGCGCTGGCAGGCAAATACTTCCTCGAACGGCGGCCGGTGAGCTTCGCTTCCAGCCTCTTCGCGCGCTTCCGCCCGGTGCAGCATTGGGCCACGCGCTATTTCCGGCCGCTCGATCAGGAAGAGTTTCTGGTCACCGTCCATCCCGAGACCGGCCAGGCGATGGGCTTCAGCCACACCATACCGGAGGACCGCCCCGGCGCGGAGGTCTCGCCGGACGAAGCGCGCCGCATCGCCATGGCGTTTCCGGCCGCGCAGACATTCGGCCTGCCGGCCATGGAGTTGAAGGAGAGCCGCTCCGAGAAAAAGAAGGCGCGCCGCGATTACACGTTGGTTTGGGAAGCGCGCGCGGGCGACGGGCGCAATCTGGATGAAGCCCGCTACCGCGTGGAAATCGGCGTGGCCGGAGACCGCGTCTCTTCGCTCCGGTCCTATTGGAAACTGCCGGAAGCTTTCGCGCGCAGCCGTTCGCAGCAGAATTTTCTCTCGATCGCGGTGCTGGCGCTGCGTATCGGCCTGCTGGCAGGGGCGCTGGTGTGGGCCGTGTGGCTGCTCATCGGGAACACGCGCCAGGGCCTCGTGCCGTGGCGCAAGGCGATCCGCCTGGCGGTAGTCCCGGCGCTCGCGACCGTGGTGGGCCCGCTGCTCGCCATGCAACTGACGCTCGAGAGCTACCCTACGGCGATTCCCCTGGAGACGTACCGGGTCGTGACATACACGATTTTGGGCATGTCGGCGATCTTCGCGTTTCTGCTGCTCACCGGGGCAGGCGCATTCCTCGCGTCGTTCTATCCCGAGGGCGTTGGCGCGCTTGGCGCAGCATACCGGCGGGCATGTGGCAAGGATGCCGCCGCGGCCGTGCTGGCGGCCATCGGCCTGGCGCTCCTCTCGTATCAGTCGGAGGCCTGGCTGATGGACCGGTTCCATGCGCAAGCTCTGTTTTCGATCTCCAGCCCGGACATGATCGCCAGCGCCGCGCCGGCGGCCGCGGCCCTCGCGGGCGCGGTGCGCTCGACGCTGTTGCGCGCGGCCATCGCGGGCGTGCTGGTGCTCCTCTGGGGCCATCTGCCGAGGCGCTGGATGCGCGCGGCAGCGGTGCTGGCGGCGCCTTTCGTCATTCTGCCCTCGGGCATCCACACGCCGGGAGAATTCGCGCTGGCCTACGGCGTGGCGCTCATCCCGGTGGTTGGTGCGGTGATATTTTGCCGGTACTTCGCCCGCGAGAATTATCTCGCCTACCTGCTGGCGCTGTGGACGCTGGGGCTGCAGCCGGCGATGGCGGTGCTGTTCGGCAACGCCAACCCGTCTTTGCACACGCAGGGATGGATCGTGGCGGCCGTGCTGGCGGCTACCCTGGTGTGGGCGGTGGCCCCCGCGTTTGCACGCAAAGCTACGGTGGCACCAATAATATGAAGTGATGCCCATGCTGACTTTCGAGCAGTTCCTTCAGGACACCGCACAGAAAGGGGAGGCCATCAATCTCATATTTGAGGAGCGTCTGTTCGGCCTGGTAGGGGTCTTGCACAAGATCGCCGATCCCCTCATGGCGGAGAATGTGCCACACGAGCTGATCGGCGGCCTGGCGGTCCTGGTCCACGTGGAAGCAGCCGATCCTACTCACTCCACACTGACTCGCGACGTGGACCTGATGATTCTACGCTCCGATCTGGAGCACGTGAAAGAGATTGCCTCGCAACACGGTTTCCGGTTCCGCCACTCCGCCGGGCTCGATATGCTGCTCTACAGCGAAACCGATAGCGCACGAAACGCCGTGCACCTGATTTTCAGCGGGGAGAAGACCGGACCGAATCAGGCCACACCCAATCCACCGATCCATCCCGAACGGAGGGCCATCCATGGCCGGGAAGTATTCGTAATTCCCGTGGTGGATCTGGCAAGGATGAAGCTGAGCGCCTACCACGATCAGGACCGCGTCCACGTTCGCAGCATGGACGCCGCCGGTTTGATCACTCCCGCAGTGGAGCAGGCTTTGCCGGCCGAACTTCAGTCCCGGCTCCAGCACGTTCGGGAGACGGAATGATCACCTTCACTCAGGACGCGCGTTACGCCGTGCGCTTATGGGCGAAGAGCCCGGCGTTTGCGGCCGTCGCGGTCTTCACGCTGGCGGTGGGGATTGGCGCCAACACCGCGATTTTCAGCGTGGCCAACGCCCTGCTTCTGCGGCCCTTGCCGTACCTTCAGCCGGACCGGCTGGTGCTGATCGCGGCGGAGCAGAAAGCCAAGGGGGGCCGCGGCTGTCCGCTCTCGTGGCCGCGCATCTCGTTTGTGCACGACCACGCCGGCTCCTTCGCGGGCATGGCCGCCTTCACCAGCGACGTCTTCAACCTGACCGGCAGCGGCGATCCGGAGCAGATTCCCGCGGCGCGCGTTTCGTGGGATTTCTTTGATATTCTCGGCGTGCGGCCGGCGCTCGGCCGCTCGTTCCGCCCGGAAGAGGAGAAGGCCGGAGGCGCGCCAGTGGTGCTGATCGGCGACGCGCTGTGGCGCCGCCGCTTCGCCGCGGACCCGGCGGCGCTCGGCCGGCCGATCACTCTCGATGCCAACGACTACACCGTGATCGGCATCCTCCCGGCCGGCTTTCGCTTCGGGCTGCTCGGCCCCTCGGTCGATATCTTCGCGCCGCGCGTTTTCGAGTTCAACCTCGTGACCCGCGCGCAGATCCAAAGTGGCGTGATGTTCCTGAATGCCGTCGCGCGGCTGAGGCCCGGCCTCGCCATAGGCCAGGCGCAGGCGGAAATGGATACTCTCGCCGCGCCCTATCGCAGCGAGTATCCCAAGCTGCCCGATGCCGCTCCCGGAATTACGGTACAGGCCGGGGGCCTGCGCGACGAAATGGTGGCGGGCATCCGCCCGGCGCTGCTGATTCTCTCGGGCGCGGTGGCGCTGGTGCTCCTGATCGCCTGCGCCAACGTTTCCAGCCTGCTGCTGTCGCGCGCCATGGGGCGGAGGCGCGAAATCGCGGTGCGCACGGCCATGGGCGCCACGCGCGGCGGCCTGGTCCGGCAGTTGGTCACGGAAAGTCTGATGCTGGCGCTCGCAGGAGGAGCGCTGGGAGCGCTGCTGAGTTCCTGGGGCACGCGGGTGTTGGCCTCGATGGCGCAGGAGAACCTGCCGCGCGCGGCGGAGATCCATACCGATGGCTACGTGCTGGCGTTCACGGCCGTAGTGTCGTTGCTGGCCGGCATCCTGTTCGGGCTGGTGCCGGCGTGGCAGGTTTCGCGCCCCGATCTGAATTCGGTTCTGCGCGCGGAGGGCCGCGGCGCCAGTTCCGGCCGGCGCCGCAACGCGCTGCGCAACCTGCTGGTGGTTGCCCAGGCAGCCCTGTCGCTGGTGTTGCTGATCGGGGCCGGGCTGCTGCTGCGCAACTTCATGCAGCTGCGCGGGGCCCGCCCGGGATTCGACCCGCAGCACCTGCTCACCATGAAGATCGCGCTGCCGCCCGCCCGCTATGCGCGCGCCGCGCAGATTGCGTTCTACGACGAGTTGGTCCGGCAGGTGCGGACCGTACCCGGCGTGCGCTCCGCGGCGGCCGCCTCGGCCCTTCCGGCGAACCCGGTCCGCTTCTCTCCGGCGCTGCCCGAGGGGCAGCCGCCCGTGCCGCTTATGGAGCGGCCGCTGTTCAATATTCAGGCGATTGGTCCGGGGTACGCGGAGACTTTGCGCGTCCCGCTGGTGCGCGGCCGCGAGTTCACGGCGCGCGACGACGCCACCGCGCCGCCGGTGGCCCTGGTGAACGAAACGCTGGCGCGGCGCTACTGGCCGAAGGAAAACCCGGTGGGCAAGCACATCCTGCTCGGCCGGATGCCGCAGCCGAGCGAAGTGGCCGGGGTGCTGGGCGATGTGCGCAACGCGAGCCTGGCCGCGGACGTGTCGCCCGAGATCTACATCCCCTTCGCGCAGCTTCCGTGGCCCACGATGAACCTGGTGGTGCGCACGACAGGCGATCCGCGCGGGCTGATCAGCGCGGTGCGCGCGCGCGTGCTGGCGCTCGACCGCGACCAGCCGGTCACCGCCGTGCGGAGCATGGACGAAGTGCTCGAAAGCGCCGCCGCGCAGCCGCGGTTTACGGCGTCCCTGCTGGGCGCGCTGTCCGGCATCGCGCTGCTGCTGGCGGTGGTGGGGATCTACGGAGTGATTTCCTATTCGGTGGCCGAGCGGACGCAGGAGATGGGGATTCGCATGGCGCTGGGCGCGGAGCGGGCGGACATCCTGCGCCTGGTGCTGCGCCAGGGCCTGCTGCTGGCGCTGGCGGGAATCGCCATCGGCGTAGCCGCATCGCTCGCACTGACCCGCCTGCTCGCCAGCCTTTTATATCGCGTGAGCGTGACCGACCTCGCCACCTTCACGGCCGGCGCAGTGTTGTTTCTGCTGGTAGCGCTGGTGGCCAGTTACCTTCCGGCGCGGCGCGCCACGCGCGCCGACCCCCTGGAATCGCTGCGCTGGGAGTAGAGCATTCAGTTCAGCGGTCGGCGATCGGCTTTCGGCTTGCCTGGCCGGCCGCCGACCGCTTGTTGTCGCCTAAAACTGCAGCCGCATGGACAACTGGATGAGCCGCGAGCCGCCTAGCGGGCCGGCGGTCGTGCCCACGGCGGTGGCCACGGCGCTGCCTACCGTCTGCGTGATCTTGCCGAAGCTGGCGCTCGACTGGTTGCCTACCGGGTTGGCAAAGTTGGTGTGGTTGAAGAGATTGAAGAAGTCGGCCCGGAATTGCAGGCGGACTCGTTCCGTGAAGATGGGGAAATTCTTGGCCGCTGCAAAATCGAAGTTCTGCAGGCCCGGGCCATAATACTGGTTGCGCCCGGAAGTGCCGATGCGCCCGGTGGGCGGCGTCGCCGAAAAGTAACTGGTGGCGAAGGCCGCATCCGGATTGCTGTTGTTCTGAGTCAGCGGGCCGCTGCCGATGACGTCTGGCCGGTCGCTGAACTGGTTGAAGCCGCTGAAATCCTGCGCATTGTTGAACACCGTGAAGGGCGTGCCGGTTTCGAGTGTGGTGATGCCGGAAATCTGCCAGCCGCCGAAAACCTGGCGGTTGATCCCGCTGTTCCAGCCGAGCAGGCGATGGCCGGGACCCACCGGCAGATCGATCACGTAGACGAACACGGCGCGGTGACGGATATCGAACGACGACGGGCCGTGCTCCAGGCGGATGTTGTTGCCGTCGGCCACACCGCCGCGCTCGCCCGTCGAACCGAAAAACGACGACCCGTAATCGAGCGACTTGCCCAGCGTGTAGGAGCCCTGGAAGTATATGCCGTGGCGTCCCTGCCAGGTGGTGGTCACCACCATGCCGTTGTAGTTGGAGTTGCCGATGTCCTTGCCGGTGCCTACCGCGGCGAAGAACGGGTACGGGAAGATCTGCTGGTTGGGCGCCTGGTTGCCGCGCTTGGTGGGGTCGTTGACGATCACGGCCGGCTGGTTCTGGTCGACAAACAGGCCGAGGTTGTGACCGTTCGATCCCTGGTAGTCCACCTCGACGGCGAACGAGTTGCCCAGCTTGCGCTGGATGCCGAGATTGTACTGGTAGAGATACGCGCTGCGCAGGTTGAAGTCTTCGGCGCTGATGCTCAGCACGCCGCTGGTGGGCGTGCCGGGACCCTGCCGGCCAAAGTTGGAGACCAGCGGCACGTTCTGATTGAATCCGATCGCCCAGGGGAATTTGCCGGGCTGGGTGACGCCCGCGGTTTGCGCGGTGATCAGGTTATAGGGCGGATTCAACCCCATATTCGCCGGGATGTTGTTGAAGATGTCGTCGTAGCCCATGCGGAAACCGCCGCGAATCACGGTGTCGTTGCTGCCGAACAGCGACTTGGCGAAGCGGGGCGTGTAGGCGAAGCCAACGATGGGCGCGACATTATTCTTATCCACGTTCACACCGGTGTTGGAGAGCGTGAACGGCGCTTGCGTGAAGAGAATGGAGGCCGGGCCCTTCTTGGTGGGATCGATGGACAGCACCTGGCTGGTGCCCAACAACACCGGCCCCACGCCGGGGATGAAATTGGTGGCATCCTGGCGCGTTTGCGCAATGGCCGATGGATACTCGTAGCGCACGCCGTAATTCAGGGTGAAGTTGTCGCGGATCTTGTACTGATCCTGCCAGTACAGGTCGAACGGATAACGCCGCCAGTAGGCCAGGGTCAACCCGCTGCGAAACGTAGAGGTGTTGACCAGGCCCGCGGCGAAATCGGAGAAGCTGGCGACGTTGAAGGAGCCGCGCTCGGAACCGTCTAAGAAGCGGCGGGCATCTTCCCGGCGGATATGGAAGCCCCAGCGCCAGGAGTGCTTGGACGCCCCGAACGGCGCCACCCAGGACATGTTGTCGAACAACTCGTAGGTATTGGTAATGCGCCCTTGCGGCAGGTTATTGGTGCTGCCCAGGGGGGCGAAGCCGCCGGCGACGTTGATCGTGGGCAGACCCGAGTCGAGCAGATTCTGACTGCCGATTACCACTCCCGGCAGCGGGCTTCCGTCCGGACCAACCAGCACTTTCGAGGCGTCGAAGCCGGAATCCTGCACGGTGATGAAGGTCTCGTTGCGCGAGAAGCCCAAACGGAATTCGTTCAGCAGATTGGGCGAGAAGGTGTGCGTTTCGGTCAGTACCGCGTTGCGGCTCAGGGGCACGTTGCCATTGCCGCCCATGAGCGGCAGCGCTCCCGGGGTAAATGTGGCGCCCTCATATTCCGCCCACCGTCCGGTCAGGTGGTCCTTCTCGCTGAAGTTGTGGTCGATCTTGATCAGGCCTGTGTTGTCGGAAGTAGTGGCGCCGACGTTGGCGATGAAGTTGACCGTGGAGCCCGGCCGGAAGGTGTTGGGCGCGGGCCAGAACTGCAACAGCGCTTTGGAGATGGGGTCGGTCACCGTGGCGCGCTCGGCATCGGTCGGCACGCGGGTGGTGCTCACGGTCGGCGCCACTTGCCGGAAGCCCTCGTACGACGCGAAGAAGAAGGTCTTGTCCTTGACGATCGGCCCGCCCAGGGTGGAGCCGAACTGGTTGCGGTGCAGGGGATTTTTGAGACCGCCCAGTTTGTTGGTGAAGAAGTCGGCCGCATCCATCTTCGAGTTCCGGAAGTACTCGAACGCCGAGCCGTGAAACTCGTTGGTGCCGCTCTTGGTCACGATGCTTACTTCGCCGCCCGTGCCGCGTCCGAACTCCGCCGTGGCCACGCTGGTCTGCACGGCGAACTCCTGCACCGCGTCGGTGATGCGGAAGTTGTTCAGCGGCGAATTGATCTGCGTGTCGATGTTGCTCACGCCATCGAGCAGGAAGATGTTGGATTGGGAGCGGGCGCCGGCCACGTTAAATCCGCCGCCCTGGGTCCCCGTGGCCGCCGGCAGCGTTCCCGGCGTGAGCAGCGCCAGATCCAGAAACTGGCGGGCGTTCAGCGGCATGTTGGCGATAGTCCGCGAGTCGACCACACTGCTCAGCGTGCTCTTGTCGTTTTCCAGCAGCGGCGCCGCCGCCTCCACCTGCACCGATTGGGTTATGTCGCCGACCTGGAGATTGAACTCGGCGTGCGTGATCTGGTCCACCTGGACAATGGCTGTTCCGACCGCCTTCTTGAAGCCTCGTGCCTCGACCGCCAGCGTGTAAGTGGAAGGCGCCAGTTGTGGAAACTGATATTCCCCGTTCGCGTCGGTGAGAGTTGTAAGTTGCGTGTTGGTTGCAGTATTGGTCAGCGTGATCTTCGCCGTGGGAACCACCGCTCCGCTGGCGTCCTTCACGAAACCGCTGATGCTTCCCGTGGGGGAAGCCAATAGCCGGACGGCGAACAGCAAACCGAGCGCCGCCAACGTGATTCGTTTGGATATGCGTGTACTCATGGATCGACACCCCTTTCGCAATGTGCCGTTAGACGGCCCGGCCGCGCATTGGTTATGAGAGTTACGGCAGGCTTCCAACAAAAAGTGAGAATGTACCCGGCCCAGCGCCAGCGCCTGCTCAAACTATTGATTTTACGCGGCGAGGCGCACCGGCATTCTGCGGGTATCCCGGCGGGAACTGTGATCGGATTCACAGTCTGATGCAACTTACATGCTGAAAGGTTTGGCCCACCCGTTTCGACAGCCCCGAGCGGGTGCCAGCCTTCTTCGACACCTGACGCGAAGGGGACGCGCCGGAGGATAAGCGGAGCGGCGATTTCGGCGGGCGATCCCTTTTCAGGCTCTACTGCGCAGGCTCCGCGGCCAAAAAAATGGCGGCCGGGGTGCGGCCGCCATTCCAAGCAAGGCTGTAACTTACGCGTCGTTCCTGCCGTTATTGGGGCGGCAGGATGCCGGCTGGAAAAGTCGTGGTCCAGTCGCCGTTGGGACCGCGGCGCAGCAGGCGGAACATCACCGCGTCGCCGGGCTTCAGCGTGTTCTGGATGCTCTTCAGATCGTCTACCGAAGCGATGGGGTGATTCTTGATGGAAAGCAGCACATCGCCCTGCCGCAAGCCGATATCGTCGGCGAACGAATTCGGTTCCACTTCCGTGATCCGCACCCCGGCGTTCTGGTCTTTGATGCCCAGGCTCTGGCGCTGGCGCTCGGTCAGGTTCTCCACCCGCATGCCGAAGCTCACGCTGGCGCCCTCGGGCTTGGCGGCTCCCGCTTCGTTAGCCGAGCCGAACTGGTCCGGGAAAATCTGCGCCAGGTCGCCGACCACCACCTTGAAGTTCTCCCGCTTGCCGTCCCGTGCCACGGTAATGTTCAAGGGGCTGCCGACCGGGGTCGCGGTCACCGTATTGACTAACTCGCTGCCCTCGCGGACCGCCTTGCCGTTGATCGCCACGATGACGTCGCCCGCTTTGATCCCCGCCTTTTCCGAGGGACCGCCGGGGGCCACCGAGTCTACGAAAACGCCTTCCGACAAGCCGTTGGCTTTGAGTTGCGCCGGCGCGTGGGGGGCATCGGAAGGTGTGAACTGGATGCCGATGGAACCGCGCGTCACTTTGCCGTTCTTGATGATGTCGTTGTACACCTTCGCAGCAGTATTGATGGGCAGCGCGAAACCAATGCCCTGGTAGCCGCCGCTGCGCGAGGCGATGGCCGTGTTGATGCCCACCACTTCGCCGCGGATGTTCAGCAGCGGGCCGCCGCTGTTGCCGGGGTTGATGGCCGCATCGGTCTGAAGGAAGTGCTGGAACTGCATCGAGCTGTCCTCCATGGTGCGCTCCTTGGCGCTGATGATGCCGGCGGTCACCGTTTCCTGGAAACCGAATGGGGAGCCGATGGCCACCGCCCAGTCGCCCACCTGCACGCCGTCGGAATTGCCGATCCTGGCCGGCGTCAGGCTGCGTTTGCCCTGCACCCGGATCACCGCCAGATCGGTCGGCACATCCACCCCCACTACCTTGGCCTCATACTTCGTGAGGTCGCCGTCGAACACCACCTGGATGCGGTCGGCCTTGTCTACTACGTGGTTGTTGGTGAGGATGTAGCCGGCGCCATCCACCACCACGCCGGAGCCGAGCGCTTCGCCGCGGCGCTGCGGCATGTCGGGCTGGCCGCCAAACGGGTTGCCGAAGAACCGGTAGAGAAAGTTGTCCATCCCGTTGTTGTCGCCCTGGTCGCCGTCGTCCGGCGTCGCTTGCGGACGCCGCCCATTATTGTGGGCACGCACCTGCTTGGGCAGATAGGTGGTCGAGACATTCACCACGGAAGGTTTCACCATCTTGGCGATTTGCGTGAACGTGCTGGACAATTCCACGGGATTGGGAATGGCCAACTCCGCCGCTCCGGGCGCCGGCGAGTTGTCCCTGGCAGCCTTCACGCCCGAGTTAATCAAGGTACCGAGCACGATACCGATCGACAGCGTGAACAGGATCAATGTAAACGAACGTAACTTTTGTGCGCGCATCTTATCAAGAAAACTCATGGTCCTTCTTCTCCCTCGCGTGCCGGCAATGGAAACAGATTCCTTGCCGCGATCGCTCTATCTAGATGGATGTAGCCGCGGGTTTAACGGTTTCAACTCCGCCAGCACAACACCCCCCAGGATCAGGGCTGCGCCCGCGGCGGCACGTACCGACAGGCCTTCACCCAGGAGGCAATACGACGTGATCCAGGCGAAAACCGGCTCCAGCATGTAGATCAGTGCGGTGCGTATCGAAGTGGTGTACTGTTGCGCCCAGGCCTGGATCGTAAAAGCCAGCGCCGTGGCCAAAAGGCCTGTTACCAGTATGCCGTAAACCACCGTGGGACGCCACTCCACGTGCGGCGATTCCGCCCACCAGAAGAGTGACAACGCGATCGCCGCGGCGGCTCCCACTTGCCCGATGGACAACAATTTGAAGCTCATTCGCTCGGAAAAATGGCCCAGCGTCACAATGTACGCGGCAAACCAGAAGGCCCCGAAAAACGTCATCGCGTCGCCCGGTCCCACGGCACCGGCGGCGCTCCTGAGCGTCATCAGGCCCAGGCCCGCCATGGCCACTAACACCCCCAATACCTCGGATGGCTGGGGTCTGATACGATAGACGAGCGCGGCCAGCAAAGGTACCATTACGGACGTCAGCCCCGTGATGAAGGCCGATTTGGCAGCCGCCGTGAACTGCAGTCCCAGCGTCTGCAACAGGTACCCCGTAAAGAGGAAAGTGCCGGCCAGCGCGCCCGCTCCCACCGTTTGCCACGGTCCGGGCGGAGGAGCGCCCCCGCCCGCCGGCGGACGGCCAAACAACGATGGCCGGCCCCAAAGTGCCGCCAGCACCAGGGTGGCCAGGGAAAAGCGCAGGGCCAGGAACAGGATGGGCGAAACGTCGCGTATGGCGGCTTTCACCAGGACGAAGGTGGCTCCCCAGATGACCGTGTTCCAGACCAGTGCCGCTTCGGCCACCTTTCGGCGATTCACCTCCCCGGCCCCGAGGGCGCCCCAGTCCCGGGAGGCTCCCCGCCCATCATCAGCAGCAAAAGAATCAGAACGATGCGCTTGAGGCCGAGGTCGCGCCCTTCCGGCCGAAACCATTCCTGCGTGGTATGGGCGCCTCCGCCCACGCCGCCGGCGCCGATGGCCACCGCCGGAATCCCCAGCGACAGCGGAATGTTGGCGTCGGTCGAAGAACAGTCGAGGTGGGAACGGATGCCCAGGTGCGCGTCCACCGCGCGCACGTACTGCAGGATGGCGGCGTGTTCGGGCAGGGTGGCGGCCGGGCGCGATCCGATCTCCTTCAGCTTGCCCGCGACTTTGCCGCTGGTGGCGCGCTGGTTTTCCAGGTCGCGCGCGCGCTCCATGGCCTCGCCCAACATACCCACCAGCGCGTCCATCGTCTGGTTGCTTTCCGAACGGATGTCCACCTTGGCGCGCGCGAATTGGGCGATGGCATTGACGCTCGCCCCGCCCTCGATCAGCCCCACGTTCACGGCCGATTTCGGAAAGCCGTCGAGGTGCGTATCGGAAAACAGGGTCACCGCGCGGCAAAGGGCATGCAGCGGGTTGCCCACTCCGTAATCGCTCCAGCTATGGCCGCCCGGGCCGGAGAAGGACATCTCGAAGCGGCGGCTGCCTAGCGCGCGCGTGGTGATGTGGCCGGTATTGGCGCCATCGACCACCAGGAAGGACTCGATCTTCCGCGCCAGCGGCGACTGCTTGCACAGGTGCCGCATGCCCAGCAGGTTGCCCTCCCCCTCTTCGCCCACATTGGCCACCAGCATCAGGCTCCGCGGCAGCTCCGGCAGCTCCGGGCAACTCTTCCAGGCGCGCGCCACGGCCAGCAGCGCGGCCAGGCCGGCGCCGTTATCGGAGACGCCGGGCCCGCGAAAACGGCCGTCGGCTTCCACCGTCACCTCGTCCCGGTTGCGCAGCCCGATTACCGTGTCCAGATGCGCGGTGAGCGCCACGTACGGTCCATCGCCGTGGAAGGCAATCGCGTTTCCTGCGCGGTCGATGGAGGCATTCCACCCGAGCGAGCGGTACTGTTCCAGGAACCACTGGGCGCGCTCCTGTTCGAGAAAGGTCGGCGCCGGCACACGGCAGAGCTGCAGGTGCATCTCGTTGATCCACTGTTTCTCGCGCGTCAACCAGCGCAGGCACTCCCGGACGCCGCGCTGTTCCGCCAGATCGCGTACATTAACCCCGCTTGCGGCGTTGGTTGGCATGCTTCCGTCAGTGTAGCAGTGCGCGCGAGTGGAGCCGTGCCGCGGACCTCTGGCGGCAACAGCATCGCGCCCAGTGCAGTGCCGCCGGGCAAACCTGGCAATGCCCGCGCCCCGGCGCGTCCCACCGCGCAACAAGCTGTCCCGGAAACGGACAGTGGCGGGGCAGCCAAACTCCTGCCAACCGATCCTTTTCGCGCAGGCACGAAACGTGCTCCTGCACCGTCTGATATGGTGATGACTGTGGTGGATCTTCCGCGTGTGGCGCCGGTGGAGAACAGACCCCTCCGGGTGCTGGTCTGCGACGACCAGGCCGATGTGCTGGAGGCGATGCGGCTGCTGTTGAAGGGACAAGGCTATCAAGCCGTAACCGTGGATTCCCCGCGGGCGCTGCTCCGCGAGGCCCGCTCCGACGCCTTCGATCTGATCCTGGCGGACCTGAATTACACCCGCGATACTACCTCCGGCGAGGAGGGGCTGGACCTGCTGGCCAGTCTCGAAGCGCAGGGCAACACGGCGCCGGTGGTGGTCATGACCGCCTGGGGCAGCGTCGATCTGGCGGTGGAGGCCATGCGCCGCGGGGCGTGCGACTTCATCCAGAAACCGTGGGACAACGCGCGCGTGATTTCGATCATCCGCAAGCAGAGCGACGTCGACCGCCGCCGCAAGTCCGAACTGGAGATTGCCGCCAACGTTCAGCAGAAGCTGTTTCCCCACAACTCGCGGCAACTCCAGACCGTGGACTATGCGGGTCACTGCGTGGCCGCACGCGAGGTGGGCGGCGACTACTACGATTTCCTCGACATCTCCAATGAAGCGCTCGGGTTCGTGCTGGGGGACGTGTCGGGCAAAGGCATTCCGGCCGCCCTGCTGATGGCCAATTTGCAGGCCTGTTTCCGCAGCCAGCCGCCCGGCGCGTTGCTCCAGCCCGCGCGCGTGCTCGAAACCGTCAACCGGCACTTCTACGATTCCACCGCCGCCGAGCGCTTCGCCACCCTTTTCTTCGGCGTTTACAACGACCGCACCCGCCGCCTCCGCTACGTGAACTGCGCGCAGGTGGCGCCGCTGCTGGTGCGCGCGTCAGGGCAAATCGAGCGCCTGGAACCCACCGCCACTATGCTCGGCGCGTTTGCCCGATGGAGTTGCACTGAGGAAGAAACCGCGTTGCTCCCGGGCGATGCCCTGGTGATCTATTCCGATGGCGTCACGGAAGCCGGCATCGATGGCGGGGAAGAGTTCGGCGAGGAGCGCCTGGTGCGCGCCCTGCTCGAGAGCCACGGCCAGCCCGCCGCTTCCCTGGTGCAGGGGGTCATCGAAGCGGTGACCGGCTTCAGCGACGGCCAGCGAAGCGACGACGTGACCGTGGTTGCGGTCCGCGCCCTTTGAATCTTCGTCGTCGCCCCTTTAGTACCCTCACAGTACTTCTGGCACTGTCATCCCTCGGCGATTCGGGTCATTCTGAGCTTGCGGTCTCGCCCATTCAAGTTGCTTTTCTCCTTTTCTTTCCGCGTCCGGAAACGGGACCGCAATGCCTGGACGGGACATTCATCCCCCTTTGCGCCGCCGGGGCTTGGCCGTTGCCCCGGCGGTTTTTTTGTCCGGCCGGGCCCCCGCTGCCCGCCCCACGATTTCTGTTCCGCCTCGCCTGCCGCACTGTCTCATTGATGTAGTCTCTGCTGTGTTGGCTGGGGATCGGCAGTATGCCTGTCCTCAGCCGTTTTTCTTTTGGTTCGTCAGAAGAAATCGTGGGTGGAATCCGGTTCGGGCAGCTTGCCAAGTGAGTGATAGAGGGCGAGTTCGAGGACACGGAATGTGCGGAAACCGTAGGCTCTTCTCATGGTGACTTTGGCTTTGTTGTTCAGGCCCTCTACGACCCCGCTGGAAATCAGCTTCTGAGCCCGGAAGTAGTTGAGGATCAGCTCCCGATGCTGACGCAGCGAGCGGGCGATCTTCTTCATCGGCTCGATGCGGGATCGCATGGTTTGACGGCACCACTCGTCGAGAAACTTGCCGGCCCATGAGGGCGAGCTGTACTCCCAGAGCTGTTGGAAAGCCTCCTTGAGAAGATAAGCCCGGACGGTCTTCAGGTTAAACCGGAGCAGGTCGCGCAGGCGGAAGCGCTACTCGGCCTTAAGATTCTCTTCCCGTTTGAGCAGGAGCCAGCGCGACTTCTTCAGTAGCGGTGTCCGGCCTTCGCTCACCATGCGGCGCGATTCTCCGGCGCGGACTTCGTCGAGGGCTTTATTCATTTTCGCGACGATATGGAAACGGTCGAGAATATGCAGGGCCTCGGAACAGTTCTCACGGATCACTTTCAAGTAGGGTTCCCACATGTCTGAGCAGATGAACACGATCTTTGATGTGATTTCTTCGCCTATGGTGGTGAAGAATCCCTGAAAGGGCTCGATCGTTCTCTCTTTGCCGACCCAAAGCAAGCGAGTGACGCCGAGATCAATCTGATAAACCAGTGTCAGATACTTGTGCCCTTTGGAGTACTGGATTTCATCGACGCCGATGGCGTCGATCTGGCCGAGCATCCGGTGTTCCAGACCCCATATGACGACATGTTCAACCGCGTCGAAAACCTTGTCCCAGGATGTGCGAAAGGCCCCCGCCGTCTCTTTCCATGACAGCCGCCGCGCCCAACGGGCCAGGAACAGCATATAGATTCTTAAATCGGAGATCGTAAACAAGAATACTTCAACATTTTTGGTGTAACATCACGCTGCAGCAAGCAGGTCAACGATTTGCTGGATGGCCTTGTCGGCCTTGTGATAGGCAGCTTCGAGTTTGCTCTCGGGCCGGTGAGCGGGGTCGGGCTGGTGGTGGAAGCAACTGTTGGCAAGTGGACCGCAGAGACGCTTGTGGAAGAACAAGAATAGAAGCGCAACCTGCACGCCCTTGGTGGTGAGC
>JAIQEX010000066.1 GCA_020073615.1 Terriglobia bacterium | reverse complement strand
CCGCTGCCCGTGACCGTGCCCGAGCCGTTGGTCACGCTGATGGTTCCCGGTGTGGCGGGAGGGTCCGGCGTGCGCCAGTTGTCCACAAAGGTGCCGCCCGGCGCGGGGATAGTCCCCTGCCAGCCGCCGTAGCGCTGCGCCCAGGCAATCTGCGCGGTATCGGCCCACGGCCACGGATTCACGCCCATGGCGGTCATCGGGCCCAGGATGGTGCTGATCCCGGCGGGCACGTTGGTCACGCGGCCATTCGCGTCCGTGGTCACGGGGCTGCCCAAGGGAACAGCCCCGATGTCGGTTCCGTCCGAGGCCGCGCCCCGGAGCGCGGGGTTGGTCGGGGCGTAGCCGCGGTAGATCCACTGCTGCAAGGCGTCGAGGATCGTGCCGTCGGGGTACGCGGTGCCGGCGGGAAGATTGACGGCGATGTCATAGAGCGATGCCAGTTGCCAGTCGGCCCGCCAGTTGCCCGAGCCGATTCCGGGTTCCAGGGCCGCAGCCGAGGTATGGCTCGCCGTGCAGCGGTAGTTGATGGGCAATCCCCACCACAGATTGGCGTCGGCGACGCTCACCACGTCCCCGACGGCGTAGGCGTGATTGGCTACCCACGCTGGACCCGGCGCGTGGCCCAGGTACTTGGTGTCGAACAACGCAATATTCCGCTTGTAGTCCACGAACTGCGGGTCCACGTTCCGGTCATGCTCCCCTGGCGTTGCGGACCACTTGCCGTTGTAACCGTTCCCCGAATTCGCGCAGTCCACGCACGGCGATTGCACAGCAGCGGTGAAGTGCCAGCCGTTGTTGTAATCGCAGACCGTGCAGACATTCGTATTGCGCCACGCCGTGGCACCTAACCCCGCAAATGAGAATGCCGCCACCTTGGGGAAGGGCCGCACTCCATCCGGGTTCCACAGAATCGAATTTTGCAAGGAGAAACTACCCGTGGCCCCCGCGAAGGTTTCATCGATATCGGCGGCCCCGAAGGGCCCGCCTAAGGGCGCTCCGCCCCACCAGGTACAGTGGTCCCAGGTCCCGTTGTTGCCCACCCCGCCTGCCACCAGTTCCATAGTGCTGTTTCCGGTGTGCGAGGGCAGCACGAGGTGATTGGTCTGCGTGGTGTGCCCGGGAGCGACGGCGGAGAACAGTTCCCCCGAGTCGTGGGTTATGTCCTCGACCGATTCTGCGATGTAGTGATCCCCGCTTTGCCGTCCCGTAAAGAAATGCGGGTTGTCGCTGAGCGTGCTGGAACCCCCCGGCGGCGCGTCGAGCAGGGCGTACAGGTAGCTGGCGGGTGAGGAGGAGTCGAGCGTGAAAATCGTCCCGCCGACATCGCCCACCGTGTTGCGCACGAAGTTGTGGTCGAACACCGCGAAGCCCGAGCCGCTGAAGTTGTTGCCGAAGTAGTTGTAGCGAAATGTCGCCCCGTTGGCGCTGCCGTCGGCAGTGTACCCGTCCGCCGATCCGCAAGCGCTGAAGCGGCATCCCACGACCGAGTCGAAGGCATTCCACTTGATGTTCTGCGATCCGGTAGTCACGGCGGCGGACTGGATCGACAGGTTCCCCGCCCCAGCGGGGGTGTTTTTCCAGGTGTTGTAGAGCACCTGGAGATTCGCGTCGCCCGCCACGATGGTGTTGGCCTTCAGGTTGCCGACCGGACCACAAGCGTCGAATGTGCCATGCTCGATATCGATGCTTCCGTGGTATGTACCAGAGGTTACCAGTTGAACGGCAAAATTCGCGGCGTCTCCCAGATGGTCGATGGTGGAGCCGGTGATGGTGATGCTTCCAGTGCCGTTGTTCACCACCTTGAATCCCGCGCCGTGGACCGTGCAGTTCACCCACGAAAGGTTCACGCTGCCTGACAGCACCACATCGGCGCTTAGCGTGATCGTGGCATTGCTGCAGCTGCTTTGCTGTCCAAGGGCAGCCGAAGAAAGAAGAATGCCGATGGCAATGAGTTGTCGCATCTTATTTCACTGAGTACGTCAGCGCCACCCCTAATATCGCGATTCCGTCTGTAGAATTACCGCTCACGGATTGGTCCCGGGCGAGATTCAACACAAAATGCATGTTCCCATCGCATGTGCTGGTGCCCGAGATCGGCAGGGGCGTAATGCTGGCAGCCTTCACATAGATATTCACTGCCTGCGTACCCGTGTCGGCGCTGGCGTTGTATGGTGGAGCGCCATTATTGATCTGCGTGCCATTCGTCGCTATGCAGGCGATTTTCGCGATATATTTCACGTTACCGGAGCCGCCGGAAGGATTGTCGTACAACACAGTAATCCCTACCGCCTTCGTGTTGTCAAAGTTGGCGGGCCACCACCCGGAGTAGGTGACCACTCCGCCGGTTGTTGCAAAAATCATCTCTGGGATTTGTAGGGACGCTTGTAAGCAGGAGCCGGTTATGCCGTTAATGATGTTCCAGCCATAATAGAGTCCTGTCCCAACGTTGTTACATCCACCAATAGGCAGATCCATAGTCATGGCCGTACCCAATGAGGAACCCCCGCCCGCCGCGTTCCCCAGTTGGCTCAGCATCTGCATGTTCGTCCCGTCGTAGACCAGCGTCACCCACTGCCCGGCCCGGAGGTCGTTGGCCGTAAGATCCGTCGTTATCGCCCCTTGCACTTTCTTGATCGCCTTCGCGCCCAGCGAGTTGAAATTGATGGTGGCGGCAGCGGTGTTGGCCACATCGGCCCTGAACATATACCGTGCGCCCGTAACGTACCCCGAGGGGGGCACGGCTATATTGCAGGCATACGTCGTGCCCGAGGCCGTTGCCGTTGCGCACGAAAAGTCGCGCAGCACGGCGTTCTGCGCCAGCGCCGATGCCGCTGAAAGCAGACAACATAGAATCGTTTTCATCTTTAAAATCTCCTATTGATGTCCCTATTCTGCCACCAGCGCGCCGAAAGACTGGCTTGCCGGATCGGCCGCCGCTCCCGGCCGTCCGCCAAATGCCTTGATGCTATCAGCTACGGAAGACGGGATCGGTATTTGAAAATCGCCGTAGCGACTACGGAGACTGGCTACGGTTTCTACGGACAAATCGCGAGAGCGCCCGCGTTGTTCCAAATCATTCCTGTGGGTACCCCGGTACAGGACGTGGGCGGTTTCAGCCATGCCGTACCATCGCCGTTCAAAGTAAGCGCGTCCACTGGAGTTCCTGCCGTGCGCAAACGCAGCTTCATCTTCGCCGCCGCATTGTTGTACTTGGAATCCAGATATAAGGTGGTGTTTCCGCCATCGTCGTAGTGCAGCAAGCCACTCTCCGTGGGGTTGATCCCTAATTGGACCGCGCCGTTATAATCTGACACGCCCGCAGGTTCCCATCCATAAAACACCGCCTGCGCCGCCGCCACCTGGCGGTGATACACCGGGGAGCTGATGTCTACCCACGCGCCCGACTGCGCGCCACCGGTTGCCGTGGTCTTCGAGAGGCAAGCATAGAAGGTTGTTGGCGTACTGTCGATTAGAGCGATACGCCCGAGGTTGGTCCGGTAGTGGCCGCCAGTCGTCCCCGCGGCAGCCGGGGAGAATTGCAGAATGGCATATCCGCTCGCCGATGAAATGATGTAGTAGCGCCCCGCCTTCCAGCCCGTTCCTGCCGCGATGTCGATCCACCCGCCGTAGTCGTTGCCGTTCAATGTCGCCCCAGTCACCTTGAGGGGATTTGTGGCATCCACGGCCAGATCGGTCCCGCCCACGCTGCACGATCCGAGGTTGGAGGAATTCGTCCCGCTAAACCCCCAACCGCCGTTCATGATTTCGCTCAGATACAGCGGCGTATTCTCCATATTGGCGGTCGGATTGCCGAAACCGTTGTGGCGCCAGTAAAAGCGGTCGTTCACCGCCGAAGAAACGAATTTCACAGTCACAGGATTACCGCTCGCCGTTGCATTCGCGCTCATCACGGCGTGGCTGGAGTCCGTGACGCTCGTAATAATCGTGCCCGCCGGGATGCCTGCGCCCACCACCGGGACACCCGTGCCGGTGATTGGCATGGCCATTGCCAGCGAGTTGAAGTTAGCCTGTACGCTCGTTAGCACGCTCGAGCCAGAAGTTAGAATGGCATCGTTGACTGCGAACCCATACACCTTGGCTACTGGTACAAAGTCGCGAGGATTTGGCGTGTTGACCTGGTCGATGCCGCTCACCCACCCGCCCAGCGTGTTCGCGCACCCCCCGGGAAGAAAGCAGGAATAGCCGTACATATACTGCGGAGAAACTCCATCGACGGCGAATGATCCCCCGATACCATAGCCACCCAAGCCGAGCGAGTTGGTTGGAGAGCCTGCAGGTAAGGTAGTCCCCACCCCCACGCTCCCCAAGCTATCTGCGTTGGGGATGCAGTTCGCAGTTAATGTGGGGGAGCAGAGGGGCTCTAGGCCGGTTACCACGCCGTTGGAGTCCAGGCCCGCCACGCCGTTTGGCTGGTTGATAGCAGTAGTGAGAATCTTCGTAGGATCGGTCGTCGCTCCGCCTATCGACGCGCCGAAGGATTGGCCCGCCGGATCGACCGCCGCCCCTGAGAAGTTACACAGCTCCACCTGCACCGTGTTGGTGGCAGTCCCAACCATGTGACCTATGAGGCCGGGGTCTAGGGATGTAGGCCACTTTGGAGTAAGCGCATCCCCCGGCGCGACGCCGGTAAGTGTAAAGACATTGGACGCACATGCTCCGTCCGGAATCGTAGCGAAATCGAGCGTAGCTGTCCCGCTCACACCATTGACCGCGAGCACTCCCTCGAACGTCTGCGGTCCGGGGGTCACCGGCGCGCCGGATTGGTTGCACAGGCGAATTGCCACGGTGTTGGGCGCCGAAACCCGCAAGTTGGCAATCAGACCCGCGGGCAACCCGGGCGGAGCGCCCATGGTTACCGTGTCGGCGGTCCCGATACCGCTCCATGTCGCGGTCTGCTCCTGACAGGTGTCGTCCGGAATCGCTGTCCAGGTTGCCGAGAGGCTTGCGCGACCCACGCCCGGCGCCCCGCCGGAGCCAGACGGAGCGCAGTCCTGCGCGTTGCCTTGCGCATCGATCCCCGACGGATAGTTGCCTGGACTGCACTTCGACGGCGTTGCGCCCAGAGCGGTCGCGGTCTGCGCATTGCCGGTCGTGTTGCTCATGATGGTGGGCGGCAGCCGCGCGGCTGACAGCAACCCGCTCGTAATATTGGCCGCATTCGTGGTATCCGTGGTGGCCGACGGCGCCAAGCCCGTAATTAGACCGGCGCTGTAATCCCCGGTCTGCCCTGTAACTGGGCCGGTCCGGCCAAAAACGCTCGCTACGGTTCCTCCCCCTGACAGCAGCCGGAACGCCGTCCCGTCGTACCAGATTTGATTCAGCCGGCCGGCGGGAAGATCGCTGGCCGATGGATCACTTACTCCGTCGGCCAGTTTGACCGCTTTCGCACCCAAAGTGTCGACATTCAGCGTCGTGGGCCCGCCCGCTCCGTTTACATCCGGCTTCCAGCGAAGCACCATGCCTGTCGTGTACGCGGCCGCCGTTGGGCTTAGAAAACACTGGTAAGCTGTGGTCGAACCGCTGTTCGAAATGCAGAGAAGCGCCGTGCCCGTCTGCTCTCCCTGCTGCGTCTGTACCACCGCCGTATCGAGAGCCGTTTGGATGTTGATTTGCGTTCCCGTGTCGGTTACAACAGTCGTCAGGCCCGTGCCTGTAACATAGTTTGCCGTGCCCCTAGACCCCACTGTCACGCCGTCGCTTTTGACTGTGAGGTTCGAGCCGGATCCCGCGGAAGCGTTCCCCGTCTGACTTTGCATCTGCATACTTACCCCGTCGAAGGTCACCATCACCCACTGGCCGGCTTTGATATCGTTGCCTGCCAGCGTCTGGTTGACTTGCTTCACGATTGCCTTCGGTCCGAGTGAGTTGAAATTAATCGTCGCGGCTCCGCCATTTGCCGTGTTCGCTCTGAACCAATATGTTGTGCCGGCCGTGTATGCCGTAATCGCCGGTGTCAGATTGCACGCATATGCGCTCGTCGTTCCCCCATCCTGGCAGAACGACGGCCCGCTCATCTTATCGGCGCTCGCTGGTGTCCACGTCCCCGGCCCCATCCGGTACCCAATCCCGTTCGATCCCATATCCGACGCGCCTCCCTGTAACGACCAGGTGTTCGTCGCCGCGCATCCGTATAAGTTCGCTCCCGCCGGAGCGTCAGACTTGAAAAACATATCTCCCGGGGCGCAGTTGGCTGGTAATATCGTTCCCGTCTTAAAGGGCCGCTTCGCCTGGCTCGGGTCCATCTGGGTTGTTTGTTGCGCCGTCGCGGTCAGAGCCGCGAAGGCTGCTAGAAGCATCCTGAGCATATCTCCTCTTCCATCCTCAACCCTAACACTCGGACAGGCCGGCTCATGGTTCGGAATGCAGCAATGACTAATGATTTCAGCTGGATAAGAAAGGCCGTTCCCTTGTGACCGGAAGTTTGGAAGAACCGTCCCCCTGCCGGCAGTGCCGGGGCGAAACGAATTGCCGGTGCCGCTTTACTTTCCGGATTCGTCAGAAAAATCTGTGGGTGAGTTCCAGCTCGGGCAGCTTGCCAAGTGAATAATAGAGCGCCAGTTCGGTGACGCGGAAGGTTCGGAATCCGTAGGATTTTCTCATGGTGACTTTCGCTTTGTTGTTCAGACCCTCGATTACGCCGCTGGAGAACTCTTTTCGGGCACGAAAATAGTTGAGGATGAGTTCACGGTGAGCGCGTAAAGTTCTGGCGACTTTCGTCATCGGCTCGATCCGCGAGCGCATCACCTGGCGGCACCATTGGTCGAGGAACTTGGCTGCCCAAGGCGGTGGACTCGTAATTCCAGAGTTGCTGGAAATCTTCCTTGAGCAGATAAGCGCGAACGCTCTGGAGGTTGTAGCGCACCAGGTCTTTCAGTTTCACCTTCTGGTTGGCGGTGAGGTTCGCCGGCCGCTTGAGAAGGCACCAGCGGGACTTGCTCAGGACCGGTTCGTACCCGTCCCCCTTCATGCGCCGGGCTTCGGCGGAGCGGATGTCGTCGAGCGCCTTATTCACCTTGGCCACGATGTGGAACCGGTCGAGGATATTGAGGGCCTGGGAACACTTCTCGCGAATCACCCCCAAATAGGGTTTCCACATGTCCGAGCAGACGAACTCGATCTTCGCCGACACCCCCGGGCCGATCATGGCAAAGAATTCCTTGAAGGTTTTCACGGTCCGTTCCTTGCCGATCCACAGCAGCCGGGTACAGCCCAGATCGATCTGATACACTAAGGTCAGATATTTGTGGCCTTTGCCGCGCTGAATCTCATCCACGCCAATGGCGCGAATCGCCCCCAGGACGCGATGCTCCAGCCCCCAGGTGACCAGATACTCCACCGCGTCGTGGACCTTGTCCCAGGAGGTGCGGAACTCTTCGGCGGTTTCCTTCCAGGAGAGTTTGCGCGCCCAATGCCCCAGAAAATGCATGTGAACCTTGGTCGAGGCGTGCTTCCCCATACCCCACGGCACTTCTTCGACCACCACCCCGCATTGCTGGCAGTTGACCCGTCGCATGCAATAGACCAGAAAAACCAGATAGCCCCAGAATCCGATGAACTCGAATCGCCGCGGCGTGCGAGACTGGTCATAGCCTGGCGCGGGTTGATGGCGGCCCGAACAAAGGGCCGTGGATCGTTTCCGCGGCCGGACCGGGATCAGAACGGCTTGCTGGTCTTGGGCGAAACTGGCTTGCCCGTAGACAAACCCCGGGATGGGATGGCACTGGTTCAAAATTCTGGGAAGGCGCATGAGTTCTTAGATCGATAGGAAGATGAAGACGAATCCCGATTCTCTCCTATTAACGCCCGCCGTGCTATTGCCCTACTGCCGGGATTGCCGCGATCTTTCGGAGTGGCCAGAGCGTTGAAGCGTTGGATGGGCGAGGAAAAGGATCTTCCTGTCGGGCAAAGGCTCGTGGAATACTTCATGCCCTTCCTCGTTCACCTCGCCGAGTCCAGCCTGTCGAAAAGAACCATCCAAAACCACGTCGACAATATGTGGCTGCTCGGCGGAGAGATCATCCGCGACGTGAACGAAGAGCCTCGTTCAAGAAAGAACTCCGCCGAACAACTTGTTCGAACCGCGATCCATGAGGACGGCGGTCCGCTGATCCACAACGGCTGGGAAGACGAGCAGCGTTCTTTCGATTCCACCTGCCGCAAGTTTCACCGTTTCCTCACTCAATCCCAGCGCTGAGACCCGCAAGTTACCCACAGATTCCCCGGACGAGCCACTTTCCGATGCCCGCGTCCTCGTGACCACGCCGTTGACGTCCTTGGTGTGCCGCGCCAGAGGCCGACGGAAATGTGGCCACTCGCCGGATTCGTAACCCCGCGACCGGGAGTGGTGCATCTGCGAGTGCCAAATCGTAGCCGTGGCGGCTGATCGGAAACCGGGTTTGCGCAGCGGAAGCCCGAGCCCCTCGGACAAGGCCACGCTGCGGTTACTGTTTCTGCTTGAGCACGGCGACCAGCTCCGCGACCGAATCCGCGCTTTTCTTCAGCATGGCCTGCTCTTCGGCGGTGAGCTTGATCTCGTAGATCTGCTCGATGCCGCCCGCGCCGAGTTTCACCGGAACGCCCACGAACAGACCGCTGATACCGTATTCTCCCTCCAGGAGAGCGGCGCAGGGCAGCACCTTTTTCTTGTCCTTCAGGATCGATTCGGCCATCTCCACGGCGGCGGCCGAAGGCGCATAATACGCGCTGCCGGTCTTCAGGTACTTCACGATCTCCGCCCCTCCGTTGCGCGTGCGGTTGACGATTCGGTCGATGGCCGCCTGGTCCATCAGCTCCGTCAGGGGAATGCCGGAAACGCCGCTCAGCCGCACCAGCGGCACCATGGTATCGCCGTGGCCGCCCATTACCACGGCAGTGACGTTCTCCACCGAGACTTTCAGTTCCTGCGCGATGAAGGTCCGGAAGCGCGCGCTATCCAGCACGCCCGCCATGCCAACCACGCGGTTCTTGGGGAACTTCGATACCCAGTACGCCGCCTGCGCCATGGCATCCAGCGGATTGGTGACCACAATCAGGATGCAATCGGGCGAGTACTTTGCCACCTGCTCGATGGCGATGCGCACCACGTCGTAGTTGGCCAGCAACAGGTCGTCGCGGCTCATTCCCGGCTTGCGCGGGAACCCGGCCGTCATGATGGTGATATCGGAGTTCGCCGTGAGCTCGTAATCGTTGGCGCCCACCAGCGTGACATCGTAGCCCTGGACCGGGCCGGATTGCAGCAAATCCAGCCCCTTGCCTTGCGGAATACCCTCCACCACATCCACCAGGACGACATCGGCGAGTTCCTTGTCGGCAATCCGCAAGGCACAGTTCGCGCCCACATTTCCGGCGCCCACAACGGTGATCTTCTGTCGCATGGCAAGCTCCTTTATGGCAAAAATGAATCTCGATTATAGCAGCGGAACGGGTGCGCCCACGGGGGCGTGCGCGGGTGCCGGATCGCCCCGAGCCGGCCGGGCACGCGGAGAACCGATGTCCTGTGGTTTCGCTCGGCGCATCGGCGGTGACATCCTATCGGCAGATTATGGATCGCCCGCAAACTCCAGGACCAACACGGTGATGTCGTCGGATTGGGCTGCCCCCTCGGTGAAAGCCGCCACGCCCTCCTGGATGGCGTCGTGCATCGCCGCGCACCCTTCGCCCGCGCGCGCCGCCACAATCTCCCGCAGCCGCTTCTTGCCGAAGAATGCGCTCTCGGTATTCTGCGCCTCGGTGACGCCGTCGGTGTAGATGACCACCTTGTCGCCGGGAGCCAGTTGCTGCTCGGCTACGCCGAAATCCGCCGTCTCCACCAGGCCTACCGGCATGCCCGTGGCCTCCAGGGCCACCTGCTCGCCCGACCCGCGCACCACCAGCGGGGGGCAGTGCGCCGCATTCACATAATGGAGCCGGCCGCCGGAATGCAGCAGGCAGTAGAACACAGTGGCGTACTTCTCGCCGCCGGTGCGGTCCAGCAGGAAACGGTTCAGGCGCTCCATGCGCCGGCCCATGGCCTCGGGATGTTCGGTGGCGGTGATGAGCGCGCCCTGCAGCAGCGAAGCCAGCAGCGCGGAGCTGACGCCCTTCCCCGAAACGTCGGCCACCACCGCCGACCAGCAGCGCGGGTTCACCGGCGTCACATCGAAGTAATCGCCGCCCACTTCGTGCGAGGCCACGCTGCTGCCGGCAGCGCGCAACCATCCCGTGGCCGGCAATTTCCCCGGCAACAGGCTCTGCTGGATGGCGCGCGCCAGGCGCAGTTCCTCCTCCATCTGGTGCTTGGCCCGCTCCTCTTCCAGTAGCCGCGCGTTTTCGAGCACGGTGGATGCTTCGATGGCCAGCGTCTGGAGCAGCTCGCGGTTGCCGCCCGCCAGGTCGGCCGCCGCCACGCGCGAGTCCATGTACAGCACCCCCACGGTCTCGCCGCCGGTCGAGAGCATGCTGGTGGTATCGCCCTGCCCCGTGCGGATGCGCACCAGCGGAACGCAGACGACGCTGCGCAGCTCGAGATCGGCGATGCTGTCCTGTGGTCGTGTGTCCCCCTCACCCACCGGGTCGAAATTCATGAACAACAGCTCGCGCCGGTGGTGCAGCGCGCGGTGGATCACCTCGCGCGGCACGCGCAGGTCGCTGGCATGCAGATGATGCCCGCGGCGGTGCCGCGAAACGCGCGTCTCCAGCCCCTCGCCCGCGCGCAGCAGGAGGAATCCGCGCTCCGCCCCGGTGATCGCCAGCGCCGTGTCCACCACCGAGGCCAGTACGTCGTCCACCGAGAACGAGCTTTGCAGGGTGCGCGCCAGGTCCAGGATGGCGCGCAGTTTCGCCAGGTTCCCGCCCACGCCGGGCGCCGGTGCGTTTTTCTCCGCCGTCCCCATCTGCTCCATGAGCCGCGTCAGCTCCTCGCCGTCCAGCACGAATATGAGCTGGTACGAATCCTGTGCGCCGAATTCGATCCGGTCCGAGCTGTGCAGGATGTGCCGCGAGATGCGCTTGCCATTCACGTGCGTGCCGTGGCGGCTGCCGCAATCCTCGATCGCGTATTCCCCCTCCTCCGCTACGATGCGCGCGTGGGTGCGCGAGGCGCGGCTGTCGCGGATGATGAGGTTGTTTTCGGGCTGGCGGCCAATCCGAAACGGCAGCGGCACGAGCGGCACGCGCGTACGGTGACCATTGGGGTCGATCACCACCAGCGACGCCGGTGCGGGCGTGGATGCGGCCGCCGTCGGTTCCATCTAGCCGCGCCGCGAATCCGCGCGCCGTGCGGGACGCCGCGCGCGCCGCGCCGCAGCTCCGTCCGGTTTGGGAGACTCCGCCGGGCGGCTGCGCAGCTCTTCCACCTCGCGCGCCCGCAGTGTCTGGCAGTGCGCGCAGTAGCCGCCCACTTCGGTCCGCGCCAGGAGTACCTGGAATCCGAAATGGCTTTCGATCTGCTTGCGCAGGCGCTGCAGCGGATCGCCGAAGAACTCCTCCACTTTCCCGCAGCGCAGGCAGATCACGTGCGCATGTTCCTGCTTGAGGCGGGTCTCATAGTAGTGCTGATCGCCGCCATAGTGCATGAGGTCCAGCTCGTCCACCAGCCCGCCGGCCTTGAGCATTTTGATGGTGCGATACACCGTGACCCGGTTCAGCTTGGGATCCTTCTCCTTCGCCATCTGGTACAGCCGCTCGGCGTCGAGATGCTCGCCGGTCTTGTCGATCAATTCGAGCAGAATCTGGCGCTGGCGGGTGAGGCGAACGCCCCGCTCCTTGAGCGATCCTTCAATCGAGTCGAGGGCCATAAAAGTAGGCTTTCCAATTCTAGCAAGCCCGGGTTCTCCATTATGAGCACCTTCAGGCGTGTGGGGTTGATTTGTCTGTGAGTCCCTGCCGCGCAACTGCCTGTGCAAGCCTCGGGCGAGAGCTGGCGGCATCAATGCGCTCTCCCCTGCCTCTCCGGCTGATTATGTTTCTATCTCTTTTCCAACCGGTCAAGTCGCGCTTTCAGTTCCTTGTTCTCCTTCTCCAGTTCGGAGATGCGGTCGCGCAAAGGGGAGATATTGTCGGCGCTCGAGTTCGCGGCCGGAGTGGCGGACGCGCGCAACGTTTCGGCGGCATTGTGCGCCGCCCGCGCGATATTCGGTTGTCCCTCAGCGGCAGCCAGGCGATCCAGCGCCGGAATGGCCGAAACCTCCTTGCGGCGCTGCAAGGCGAAAATGGCGGACTGGCGGTCGCCGCCCGCGGGATCCTCCAGCGCTTCCAGAAGGCGATCGGTCACTTCCTGCTTCCCCTTGCCCAGCACGGCGAACGCACCCAGAGTCCTGGTGCGCACGCGATCGTCGCTGTCATTGGACAAGGCCATCAGTTTGGGCACCGCAGCATCGTCGCCGATCAGCTCCAGGGCGGCAACCGCGGCCACGCGCATTCCTTGGCCGGGAGAATCCATATCCAGGAACGGCGTCACCAGATCGACGGCCTTGTCCGGCTTCAGGCGCGCCGCCGCCGTCAGCGCGGCGTAGCGCACGGCGAAACTCGCATCGCCGTGCGCCAGCTCGAGCAGACGGTCGATGGTTCCGCGGTTCTTGGGCAACCCGCCGAGCGCGCTCGCCGCCGCCGAGCGCACGTCCTGGTGCTTGTCGCCAAGCATTTTCAGCAGAACCGGCCGCGTCTCTTCGCGCCTGATGCGCCCCAGCGACTGGGCTGCATCGATGCGAATGCCGTAGAACGGGTCGGCCGTGCCGGCGCGCTCGAGCGCGGCAACGGGCTCCGCGCCGGCGAAGGAACCGAGCGCGAAGGCGGCCTCCGAACGGTTCAAGGCGCGCGAAGCATGTTCCAACTGCCAGATCCACTCCGCGGCGGCCTTCTTGAAATTGATGGATTTCAGAATGATGTCGCGCGGATCGAACAGCACCGTGCGCGGGCGTTCGCCCACGCCAAAGAAAAAGTCCTCGGATTCCTTGGCCACGCGGAAGCGGAAAGTCTGCGGAGCGCCATCGCCCAGCACCTCGATTTCGAGCGGCAGGCGGAAGGGCGCCGGCTTGCCGTCCACCTTTTGGTTCTGTCTCACGGAGAGATGCAGCAGGTGCGTATCGGCATCGTAGTCCCAAGAAACTTCGAATTCGGGGTTGCCGGGCTTGTACACGTATTGATCGAACAGCCACTCGAGGTCCTGGCCGGTGGCCTCGTTGACGGCTTCCACGAAGTCGCTGGTAGTGGCCACCTGGTAGCTGAATTTCTTCGTGTAATACTGAATGGCCTTCCAGAAGCGGGCGTCGCCGAGCTGGCCGCGGACCATGTGCAGCGTCCAGCCGCCCTTGTTGTAGATGAACGAATAGGCGGAGTTGGCCTCCTGCCCATCCTGCGGGACCACGGCCACGGCGAGGCGTGAGGCGGCGATGCCGCGGCCAGCGCGCAGCTCGTTCCAGTCGAAGCGGTCGCGGCCTTCGGCATGTTCCTCCCACAGCGCCTGAAAGTAGGTGGCGAAGCCTTCGTTCAGCCAGGTGTGCCGCCAGTCGGCGCAGGTGACCAGGTCGCCGAACCACTGGTGCGCCATCTCGTGCGCCACCAGGCTGTCCACGCCGATACGGCGGTCCTCGAACTCGCGCGCATCCAGGATCGCGCTGGCGCCGAGCGTCGTGTTGCTGGTGTTCTCCATGCCGCCGCCGAACGTGTCCACCGCCGCCTGCGCGTACTTCGCCCAAGGATACGGAACGATGTTGTCGGAGAAGAAATCGAGCATCTGCCTGGTGCGGCCGAAGGTGCGTTCGATGCCGCCGCTGTGGCCATGCGGAACGTAGTACACCACCGGGACCTTCCAGTTCTCTTCGCGCTTGTCGAACTCGCCCGCCACCAGCGAAACCAGGTACGTGGACATCGGCTTGTCCTGCAGCCAATGAAAAGTCGTGCTGCCGGCGCGCTTGTCCGCGGTGCTGTTCACCAGCTTCCCGTTCGATAGCGCCTCCCAACCGGCGGGCACGGTGACCAGCATCTCGGTGGTGGTCTTGTCGTTGGGAAAATCGTAGTTCGGGAACCAGTAGCGGTTGTTTCCGCCGGCGGTATCGCCATCGGCCCAGATCTGGCTGGGGCGGTTCGGATGGTACTTGTCGGGGAGAATGAAGAAGAGCCCGCGCCTGGGCTGCGCGCTATAGCGAATGGCGAATTCCACCGGCGATCCCCCGGGGTACTGGCGGTCGAGCGTGATGTGCAGCTGATCGTTGCTGGTGTGAAACGCGACCGGACGGCCGGCCACGGTGACGCTTTCGATGTTGAGCCCGGCGGAATCGAGCACCGCTTCGCGCAAATCGCCCGCCAGGGGCGCCATGCGCAGTGTGGCTGTGCCGAGGAGTTTGCGCGCCGGAAGATCGAAAGTCAGCTCCAGTTTGAGATGCTGGAGGTCGAAATCGTGGCTGCGCGCGTAGGAGGGTTTCTCGTTGTAGGGGTTCTGGGCGAGTGCCGGAACGGCCAGCAGGGCCAGCAGCAATGCGGGTTTCATGGGGGGTTCGGCTCAATTGTACCAGTGGGCTGGGCCTCCTGGCCTGCCCTGCCGGCGCCGGGAAGCGGAGTAAAATTGGAGGTGATAGCCATGGATACCCTCCGCGTGGATCGCAGCGCGTTCCGTGTGGATTCCTTATCGGACGAATCCGGCGATAAGGTGTACTGGCTGTCCAAGACACCCCTGGAACGATTGCAGGCCCTCGAGTTCATGCGGCAGATCCACTATGGCTACGATCCTGCTACCACCCGACTTCAAAGAGTTCTTGAGGTTGCTGAACCAGCTCGCCTGTAGCAGGCTGGAATGAGGCGCACTGCGCGCACGAACGAGGCCAGGAGAGTCCTACCCCTTGAAAACCGCCTCCAGTTGCGGCCACAGGTTCTGGCGCGTGAGCGTGCCGGCGGAGAAGATGACGAGGCCGCCGGGCCTGGCGGCGCGGGCGGCCTCGATGGCGCGCGTCAGCTTCTCCGGCGGATAAGTGCGCGATGCCGCCTCCTCTTTATACAGGTCCGAAGTGAAAATGCCGGAGTAGAGCGGCCTTTCGTGGCGCGTCCATTCCATTTGGCGGGCAGTGATCTCGGTCAGGTGCGCCAGGTAGGTATCGAAGTCGCCCAGGAAGTGGCTGCGGTAATTCATGGGCATGAAGGTATCGATCCACGGGGTCCAGTCGCTCCACTTCTGCCCGAGGTAGCGCCCGCTCTGAATCGGGTTCTTGAAAACAGCGGCGGTCATCTGGATCTTGGGATTGATCCGCCGGGCGCGCTCGCATGCCTCGCGCACGAAGCGCGCAATCTGGTCCGCGCGGTACTCGTAGAAGAAGTAGCGCATGTCGGGCGGGCCGCCGGGGAGCGTGCGGCCATTGAGGAAGAAATCGGCCTTTTCACGGCGGTCGAACTGCTCCCAACCGGCCGGCAGCATGTCGGGCGTGGCTTCCCAGTTCGCTTCCAGGCGCGGCCGCACGATCTCCACGCGCTGATGTTCCCGCGGACCGGTCTCCCAATGCAACAGCGCGTGGCGCGGGATCTGCTTCAGGCAGTAATCGCAGAAGCAGTAAGTGTCCGGAGCGACGTCGCCCGGGTAGCGCACATAATCGTGGTGAATGCCGTCGATGGCGTAGCGCGAGACAAGCTCGTCGATGAGCGGCAGCAGCCATTGATCGGTATAGCCGGGACGCTGCGCGGGGCACATCCAGACGGCGTGGTAGGCGCGGTCGAGCAGCGTCTCGGAGTTGGTGCGTTTGCCTTCGGCGCTCACCTGCGCCCACTCGGGGTGCTCGCGGAAGGCGGCGCCGTTTTCGCCCTCGGAGAAATCGATCAGCCAGATGTGGACTTCGATGCCCTGGCCGTGGGCCTCGCGCACCAGGTTCTCGACCAGGTCGAAGTCCTTGTACCGCGGGGCGACGAGCTGGGGGAAGCGCCGGCTGTGCCAGCAGACGTTGCCGTTGCCCTCCTTGGCACACATCACCAGCTTATGGATACTGGCCCTCTTGAGTTGGGCGATGAACGCGCGGACGGAGTCGGCCGAGGCGCCCGCGTCGGAAGCGCCGGCCCACACGGCGTGAACTTCGCGCGGACTGGCGGGCGGCTGCTGCGCTCTCACCTGCGCCAGGCCGAGCGAGCCGGTGAGCGCGGCGGCGGCTTCGCGCCGGGTGACCTTCACGCGGTCCTCACTCGCGGGATGCGCGCCGCAAGCGGCGGAAGAGCGGGAAAATCGGTGTAAGGCGTGGCCTGGTACCAGTAGCCCACCGAGAAGAAACTGTCGCCGCGGTCGTTGGCGTGGCCGTGTTCCATCGTGTGTTTGAGATAACGCTCGAAAGTCACCGGGTTGTCGCCGTGCCAGCGGTAGCAGCAGTAGCGGCCGCCGGTGCGCTCGGCGTTCACGATCAGCGGCGCGCCGTACATAGCGTGCGCGAAGGGCTCGGCCCCGTCCCGTCCGCCGAAATCCCAGCTTCCCAGAAAATAATCTTCCGAACCTGTGCCGGTCATCGCCGGTTTCGCTTCGTCATCGACGAAGATCATCTCGTCGCCCTCGCCCCACCAGCCGTCGGCGTTCTGGAGCACGCCCAGCGTTACGCCCATCAGGTGGCCGCGGCCGCGCGTTTCCACGTACACGTAATTCTGCCGGCCGTCGGGATTCAGCCTGGCGGAATCACCCGCAGCCGGCACGCAGGGTGCGCTCTGACGGTAGTGTGCGTGGAAGTACAGGGCGTCATCGGGTAGCTTGGGCACCGTGATGTAATCGATGTTGGAGTAAAAGGCGCCCACTTCCTGCCTGCCTTCGTTAGTAACGGTAAAGCGCGCCGACTTATGATATGGCATGGCGAAGTAACAGTTGAGCGACTTACCCGGCGAGCAGGCCAGATATTCGGATTGATAGATATGGTAGGAGTTCAGGTTGAGGCCGAAGAAGTCGCCGATGGGCGTTTCGACGCTGGGCCTCGCATTACCATCCCAGTAACCGCGCAGCACCAGCTCTTTCAGGTGGTCTCCGCCGCGCGCGGCGATAGTGAACCAGATGTGGCTCATGACCCCGGGTCCATCGGCCTCGAACACCGCTTGCGTAGCTCCGGCCGCGATGGTCCAGTAGTCGCGGTTGCCGCCGGTGCGATCGAAGCTGGATTGCTTCCGTGATTTGCAGTTGCGCGCGCGGGTGTACGCGGGTAGCAACGAAAGGTCCGACACGCCGGCGTCGCGCGCTTGCGGCAGGGCGGACTGGGGAGCGGCGGCGGCGAAACCGCCGGCCGTGAACAGGCGCCGAAGGAAGCCGCGGCGCCCCGGTGAGGGAGTGTGCGAGTCAGTCATGAGGCCGCCTTAGCGGGCCAGCGCCGCGGCGATGGCCTTCGCCGCCAGCGGAGCCATAACTTCGTAGCCGGCCGCGTTGGGATGCAATCCGTCGTCGGTGAGCTCCGCGCGGAAGAGGCCCTTGTCGTCTACCATGGCGGAGAAGTAATCGACATAGACAAACTGATTCTTAGCGGCGTAATCCCGGAGCCAGCGATTCAAGGCCAGGATCTTTTCGGGCGGCCTGGTCTGAGTTTGCGGCGGCTGGTTGGGGCGGGGATGATAGTCCGAGACGGGCAGCAGCGAAGACAGGATGACCTTTATGTTATTGGCGCGCGCCAGATCAGCCATGGACATCAGGGAGTTCTCCGAGGCCTCGACGGGCAGGGGGCCGATATTGCCGCCGATATCGTTGGTCCCGGCCAGTATGACAACGGCTTTGGGCCGCAGCGCGACGACATCGGGATAGAAGCGGACCAGCATCTGCGGCGTGACCTGTCCGCTGATACCGCGGTTGATATACGGTTTGCCGGGAAAGAACGGGCTGCCGCGGCGCCCCCAGAAATCGGTGATGGAATCGCCCAGGAAGACCACACGCTCCTCGCCGGGGGCGGGCGGCGGAACCGTCTCGTTGTCGGGAGCGTAACGGCGGGTGTCGCCGAAATCGTTAATGGTATGGCTGATGCCATCTAGCGCGGCGCGCAGGCGGCCGACCACGGCCGGCTCGTGCGGGGGTTGCTGGGCCCAGGCGCCGGCCGCTACCAGGAACGCAAGGATAATGCGCATGGTAGCTATTGTATGGCAGGGGGCTGGGAAATAATCAAGCCGCAGCCGGGCCCGAAGCCTCGCGACATCTCTCAAATCACCTGGCGCCTGGCGCGAGGTGGGTGCGGGCGAAGGCCGCGCTATACGAGTCGTCAGGGCCGCGCAACCTGGTCCAATCGGCCTGGAGGTTGTAAACGTATATGCTGTTTCCAACGCGGGCTTCCGGTTCAATCGCCCGCAGGCATTCGAACGACCCGTCGGGGTTATACAGGTTGGTGAGCTAACGGCGACGGTGCAGTCCATCTTACCTAAGGCAGCCAGGCTGGAGTACTTGGGGATAGGCCGGCATGCGATCCCGTAGTAGCCCAGGTCGGCGAGGCCGTAGTAACTCAAACACAGATTCCTGATGCCGTGCGAGTCTGCGTAAGCCCTGAGATACTTAACATCCTGGCCCCAGTCGATGTTTGAATCCGATAGGTATTCTGGGCCATGCGACGGTCCCCCAACCAAAACATTGAAGAACGACAGGTAATGAGGATATTTGTAGATGACGGCCAGATATTGACCCTGTTTGGCGGTGAACGGCGGTGCAATCGACGGATCGCCGATCACGGTGCGAACGGGCTTTTTGGCAGCGGCGTAGAGCTTCCCGCGCAACTCTTTCGCATCGGCGCCGGAGCTCGCGTAGTTGGCGATCCCGATGCCTGTCCGCCCTTATTGTTTGCCCGGCGTGTTCCCGGCCAGCTCTTGAGTCGGAGACCCGGTCGGCCACCCACGCCGGGCGTCAATACGCCACGCGGGCTGAGGCGAGCCGATAAAACTCGTATCCGCGCGTGCCGGAGCTTGATCGACGTGCACGCTTCCATACCTCGGCGACACACGAATCGTTGACCAGCTCGAATCCTCGGGCGGCAAGAAACGGTTTGAGCTCGTCGGGATGCAGCCCAAACGTCCAGGGCTCACCGTACGACTGCAGCCTGGCCATCAACTTCGCAGCACCGAAGAACCGTTCCGGATGGTCGAGAACGGTGCAATCGATATAGGTGAATATTAGAATGTTGTCTCTGGCCGTTTGCCGAATCTGACGCAAAACGCTATCGACGGCTTCCGCCGTCAAGTAGTTCGTGACGCCTTCCCAGATAAAACAGGTGGGTCGTCGGTTGTCGAACCCCGCTTCCAGGAGAACCTCGGTAACAGACTGGCTGTTGAAATCGATACCGGTATACCGGACCGGCTCCGGTAGCGATCGCCTCACCTTTCTCAATATTGCCTGTTTGGCGAAGGAGGTTTCCGGGTGGTCCAGCTCAAAAGTGGTAGCGCGCGTTGCGGCGGTCAGGCGATAGGCGCGCGTATCGAATCCGGCTCCGAGCAAGACGAGCTGCGTGGCGGTTTCCAAAGCCGCTGTGGCCTCATCATCGATCCACTTGGTGCGGGCGATACCCGCCGCTCTTGCGCCTGGAGCAGCTCGATCGAGCAACACCTCCGCGAGTCGGAGCCCGGCGTGAAACCGGGCAATCCCATAGAGCCACCTCCGCCAACCGCGAAGGAAAAAGGCCGCGTGGGGGTCGACGAAGAGGCGCGAATCGGCAGGCCGCGACGATTCGAGGGCACGGAACAGCGCCATGTATTCTGCGGTGAGGCTTGAGTGATTCTTCACTCGGAACTCTCAACTGATTGTCCGACCTAGACACTGCGTTGGCAAAGCCGCTCGGCTGAGGAAGGCGCACGCGCCTGCCAAGCGGTCGACACGAAGTCCACGCCACGAGCCCGCTGGGCGCGGGCCGTTTCTCAACCTGCCGCCGGCTGCTCCGCCTGCCCCCCGAAAATCCGCTCCAGATTCTCTCCCAGAATCAATCTTGCCTCTTCGCCGCTGATTCCCAGGGCAAGCAGCGCCTGCACCTGCGCTTCGAACACTTCGTAGTTCCAGCCGCGCGGGAAGAAGGAAGAGTCGGTCCCGAACAGCAGACGCCAGGCGCCCACTGCCTCGATCGCCCGGCGGAATACGGTCTTCAGCTCCAGGCCTTCATAGCGCATCCAGGAATTGCTGCTGGAGGTGTCCAGGTACACGTTGGGGCACAGGTCGGCCAGCATCAGGGCTTCGCGCAGATAGCCCGCGCCGAAATGGGGGATGAGGAACGGCGTCGCGGGAAAGCGCAGCGCCACCGCGTGCAAGTCGAGGGGATTCGAATAGCGCATGTCGAACGTCGAGGGAAGTCCCAGCTTCCTGCGCACCCCCACCGTCAGCACCCCGCAGTGCACAAACACCGCGCAGTGCGCTGCCGCGGCCTGCTCCAGCAGCGGTTCGACGCGCGCGTCGGCCATGGAGTACAGGTGCATGGCGGGGAACAGGCACACGGCCTCGAGGCCCGCGGCGACGGTGGCGTTCCCCGACAGCGGGTTGACCATGGCGAAGGCATGGAAACGGCCGGGGCAGGCGGCGGCGGCGGCAATCACCGACGCTTCGTCGCCGGGAACGCTCGAAATCAGCGCGGCCCGCGCCACGCCGTGCCGGTCCATCTCCGCCGCCCAGGTGCGCGCCAGTTCGGCGGGGTCTTCCGGCGGAAGGTCCCAGCCCGCCGCACCGGCCGCCTCTTCGGCGCTCTTGCCGCATTGCGCGCCCAGCGTCGCGAAGAACCGCCGCGAGAAGAAATGCACGTGCGCGTCGCTTGCGGGGAAATCACCCCAGGGTGTTAGCATCCGGTTTGTTCCAGTGGGTGATGCCCGCGGCCAGCGCCAGTTGCGTCAGCCCGGCCACGTTGTTCACGCCCAGCTTTTTCATCATGGTCTTGCGGTAGCTGCGCACGGTCTGCAGGCCCAGGTCGAGCAGCACGGCGATATCCTTGCTGGTCTTGCCTTCGGCCACCAGGCGCAGCACCTGCAGCTCGCGCGGGGAAAGCGATTCCAGCGGGCTGCGATCGTGCGTGTCCAGGTCGCCGCGCTGGATGCGCGCCAGCAGGTGGTCGGACACCTGCGAGCTCAGGTAGGAGCCGCCGCGCGCCACCGTGCGCAGCGCGTCCAGCAACTCGCTCGAAGAAGCCTTCTTGAGCACAAACGCGCGCGCCCCCGAACGGATGGCGCTCACCACCGAGTTCTCGTCGTCGTACATGGAAAGGATCACCACTTTGACGCCGGGGCAGTGGCGCAGCAGTTCGGTGGTGGCCTCGATGCCGTTCATCCCGGGCAGGCCGATATCCATGAGGACCATGTCCGGCGCCGACTTCTTGCAGAGCTGCACCGCGTCGGCGCCGTTCTCCGCTTCCCCCACCACGCGAAACTCCGTGCCGCGCTCCAGGATGCCCCTGACGCCATCGCGCACCAGCTTGTGATCGTCGACGAGAACAATGTCGAATGGCATAGTTGTGTCTCAGGCGGCTTCCACCGCCGCCGCTTTTACGGTCGTTCCAAACTCCCGGTTGCTGGTGATGGAAAGATCTAAACCCGCCTGCGCGGCATAGTGTTCCATGCTCAACAGCCCCAAACCGCGGCATCCCCTCAGTGTGTCGGAAGGATCGAATCCCCGCCCATTGTCCCGGACTTCCAGAACAGTACCAGTACGTGTGGACTTTACCGCGATTTCAATCGCGGAGCAACTGGCATGTTGCACGGCGTTCTCGGCGGCCTCCTGGGCAATCTGATAGAGGGCCACGGCTATCTTGGGGTCGAGCTTCAGGAACGGATCCACATTCACTCGCAACACGCCGGCAAATCGCTCGTGGATGCGCGCGGTCAGGCGGTCCAGGGCGGAGCGGAGCCCGGCGCGTTCCACCGTCGATGGATTCAACGCGTAGCTGTATTCCCGCACGTCTTCCATCATGGTTTCGAGTACGCCCTGGATCTCCGTAACCCGCGCGCAGGTTTCCGGCTGCACGCTCTCCAGGTCCATGCGGATGAGATCGAGTTGCAGGCCGAACGCCGTCAGATTCTGGCCCACCGAATCGTGCAGGAACTTGGAGGCCATGGCGCGATCGAATTCCTGGGCCTTCAGCGCACCGAGCACGGTGTTGCGCAACTCGCGCTCGGCGCTGCTCCAGGGCGTAACTTCGCCCGCGGTGCCGCCGGCGCAGCAGATCGCTCCCTCCGCCCGCATGGGAAAGAGGGTGATCAGCCAGGTGCCGGTCCCGCGCCGCTCGCGCACCATCACGGTCTCGCCCGCAAACGCCCGCTCGAAACGGCCCCGCCACACCAGGTAGAGATCGGTATCGATCGCCGTAGCCGCCGGCCGCCCCTCCAGTTCCGCGGCCGGCTTGCCGAAGAGCGCCGCTGCATCGCCGTAGACTCGCTGAAAGATGCCATCGGCGCCCACCACCCAATGACACCCGGGGCTCTGCTCGAGAAACCTATCGGAACATCGGCATCGGTCGCCCGTCATGGCTTACTGCTTCTTCCGCGCCACCACCTTGCGAACTGCCGCGGCCACGTCGCGGGCCACCAGCCCGTATTTGTCCATCAACTCCTCCGGCTGGCCGGATTCCGCGTAGGTGTTTTGGATGCCGACAAACTCCATGGGGCACGGCGCCGTCTCCGCCACCACCTGCGCCACCCGCACCCCCAGCCCGGCATCTACCAGGTGCTCCTCGGCTACCACGATGGCGCCGGTTTCCGTCGCGGCGTGGCGAATCGTCTCGCGGTCGATCGGCTTCACCGTATGCATGTCGATGACGCGTGCCCGGACGCCTTCCCCTTCGAGCGTCTCCGCCGCCAAAATCGCCTCCGCCACCAGCAGCCCGCTGGCGACGATCGCCACATCCTGCCCCGCCACCACCTCGATGGCTTTGCCGATCTCGAACTTCTGGTCTCCGTTGTAAATCACCGGCGCTTTCGGACGTCCCGTGCGGATGAATACCGGCCCCACGTACGCCGCCGCGGCGCGCACCAGCGCTTTGGTCGACGCTTCGTCGGCCGGCGCTATCACCACGAAGCCGGCCAGCGAACAGGCCAACCCGATCTCTTCCACGCTCATCTGCGAAGGGCCGTCTTCGCCGATCGAGATGCCGCTGTGCGTCCCCACCACTTTCAGATTGACTTGGGGATACGCCGCGCACGCACGAAGCTGCTCGAACCCCTTGTTCATGGCGAAGGCCGAGAAGCTGGCGATGAACGGAATCTTGCCCGCGTAGGCCAACCCCGCGCCCACCGCCGCCATGTTGGCCTCGGCGATGCCGAGGGAGATGAACCGCTCGGGAAATTCCTTGGCGAAGTACGTGGTCATAGTGGATTTCGAAAGGTCCGCGTCGCACACCACGACGTCTTTGTTCTCGCGGCCCAACTCCACCAGCGCCCGCCCGAAAGCCTCGCGCGTGGCCGGCCCGAGCTTCACTTCAAATCTGGTCTTCGCTGCCATTTCAGTTGAGCTCCTTTAACGCCAGCTCCACTTCCGCCGCGGTCGGCGCCGTGCCGTGAAACTTGGGGTTGTTCTCCATGAACGAGACGCCTTTGCCTTTCACCGTGTGGGCGACAATCGCGGTCGGCCGGCCCTTGGTGGCCTCCGCTTCCTCGAATGCTTTGCGAATGGCCGCGAGATCGTGGCCGTCGATCTCCAGCGTGTGCCAGCCGAACGAGCGCCACTTATCGGCCAGCGGCGCGATCTCCATGATGTCCTTCACGAAGCCGTCGAGCTGAATGCCGTTGTAATCCACGATGGCCACCACGTTATCCAGTTTGTGAAACGCGCCCGCCATGGCCGCTTCCCAAACCTGCCCTTCCTGGCTCTCACCATCGCCCAGCATGACGTAGGTGCGCGACGGCCGGCCATCGAGCCGCGCCGCGATCCCCATGCCCAGCGCCAGCGAGAGCCCCTCGCCCAGCGAGCCGGTGGAGGCCTCCAGGCTGGGGATGAACCGCACATCGGGGTGCCCCTGGTACACCGACCCCAGCTTGCGCAGGGTATTCAACTGGTCGAGCGGGGTGTCCGCATACCCCGCCTCCGCCATGGCCGCGTACAGCACCGGCGCCGCGTGGCCCTTGGACAGAATGAAGCGGTCGCGATCCGGCCACTTGGGCTTTTGGGGATCGATGCGCATGTAATCGAAGTACAGCTCCACCAGGATTTCCACGGCCGACAGCGACCCGCCCGGGTGTCCCGACTTGGCCGCGCCGATCATCACCACGATTTCGCGCCGGATGCGGCGCGCGATGGTTGCGAGTTCCGCCAGAGATTTAGGCATTTTGAAAACATTCTATCAGCGGCGGGGCAGGCGATGTCCCCTGCCCGCCCCCGCCTGCCCCCGCTATCATTAAATGATGGAGCGCTGTTGAGGGGCAGAGACTCTTCCGCGGGTTTGCAGCCGATGCCGGCTCCGCGAACCGACGCAGCCGTAGGGTCGTTCCAGCACGAAAACAAAGTCCTCCTGGTGCTGACGCTGATTATCGGCGCGGTGGTGGGGCTGGTGGTGGTCGCTTTCATTCTCCTGACCGAGAATCTGGGATCGCGCCTCTATCCGGCCGGAGGCGCCGCCTGGCGGCGCGTGCTGATCCCCGTGGCCGGCTCGCTGTCGACCGGGTATCTCCTGTTCCGTTACTTTCCGCATGCGCGCGGCAGCGGCATTCCCCAGACCAAGACCGCGCTCTTCCTGCGCGACGGCTACATCAGCTTGCGCACCGTCCTGGGCAAGTTCGGCCTGTGCTCCGTTTCCCTCGCCAGCGGCATCGCCCTGGGACGGGAAGGCCCGTCCGTCCAGGTGGGCGCCGGCATCGCCTCGGTGCTGGGCCGCCGCCTGGGGCTCAGCGCCGCCAGCGTCAAGGCCCTGGTGCCGGTGGGCGCGTCGGCGGCGCTCGCCGCCGCCTTCAACACTCCCATCGCCGCCGTGCTGTTCGCCCTCGAAGAAGTCATGGGCGATATGCATGCGCCGGTGCTGGGCTCCATCGTCCTGGGTTCCGCCACATCCTGGATCGTGCTGCACCTGGTGCTCGGCGACGAGCCCCTGTTCCACGTGCCGGCCTATCAATTGGTGCATCCCCTCGAATTCGCCTGCTATGCGGTGCTGGGCCTGGCCGGCGGCGTGGTCTCCGCGGCTTTCGTCAAGCTCCTGTTATGGCAGCGCAAGCGCTTCCTGACGCTGCCCCGATCCACCGGCTGGCTGTATCCCGCGGTGGGCGGCTTGACGGTGGGGCTGCTCGGCTGGTTCGTGCCCGATGTGCTGGGCGTGGGCTACGGCGTGGTGGGCAAGGCGCTGAACGGGCAATTGGCCATCGCGGCCATGGCCCTGCTCGTCGGCTTGAAGATTGTCGCCACGGCCACCTGCTACGCTTCCGGCAACGCCGGCGGCATCTTCGGACCAAGCCTGTTCATGGGGGCCATGATGGGTGGCGCCGTCGGCGGCGTGGCCCATCTGCTCCTGCCGGACTACACCGGCAGCGTGGGCGCCTACGCGCTGGTGGGCATGGGGGCGGCCTTCGCCGGCATCGTGCGCGTGCCCCTGACCTCCGTCATCATGATCTTCGAAATGACGCGCGATTACTCCATCATCGTGCCCCTGATGATTGCCAACCTCATCAGCTATTACATCTCCAGCCGCTTGCAGCACGAACCTATCTACGAAGCGCTCCAGCACCAGGACGGAATCCACCTCCCCTCCGGCGCCCGCGCGCGGGAATCGTTCCTCATGGTCGGCCACGCGTACCGCCCCGCGGCCCAGGTGTTATCCGCCACCGAGACGGTCAGCCAGGCGGCGGCTTCGGCCGATCGCGACCGCGGCGCCTGGCCCGTGGTGGACCAGCATGGACTGCGCGGCATGATCGCCGCCACTCAACTGGACGAGGCGGTCCAGGCCGGGCGCGGCGGCGAGACGCTGGGCGGGCTGGTCCCCGATCCCGGCCCGATCGAACATCTCGCCGCCGTGAATTTTCCGCATCTCCACGCCGACCATCCGCTCGATGCCGCCATGCACCGCCTCGCCCAAAGCGGCCTGCCGGTGTTGCCCGTCGTCAGCCGCACCAATGTGCGCGACGTGCAGGGCACCATCTCTCTGCCGGATGTCCTCGCCGCATACCGCATCGGGCAGGCCCACGAACCGCAGGCCCACGAACAGCCCTCCGCCGCCGGCATGGCGGACCCTCCGGCCACGCGCCGGCTGCTGGTGCGCCTGGTCGCGGCCGTGGCCGGCGTCGCCTTTCTCGCCGCCTCGCTGAACTACTACTACCGCGCCGAGCGCGTCGGCCGCGCCCAGCGATACTACCAGGCGGGCGAGGAACTACTGGCCGCGGGCCGCTACGACGAGGCCATCGCTCAATACCGCCAGGCCCTGTCCATCACCCACACCAGTGAGCGCCGGCAGGCGCTCGCCCTGGCCTTGCTCAAGGCCGGCCGCCTGGACGAGGCTTCCATCTACCTGCGAGAAGCCCTGCGCGACAGCCCCGCGAGCGGTCCCGTCAACCTCGGCCTGGCCCGCGTGGCCGCCCAGGAAGGACGCATCGACGATGCGCTGGCGCACTATCAACGCGCCATCTACGGCTCGTGGGTGCGGAATGCGCAGCAGAACCGCGTCCAGACGCGCATCGAGCTGGTTGGTGTTCTGGGCCGCGCCGGCAAACTCCCGCAGGCCCAGGCGGAGCTTCTCTCGCTGGCCGCCGAGTTGCCTGGCGATCCAGCGATGGGGAAGCAGGTGGCTCGCATGATGATCGACTTCGGTCTGCCCCGGCAAGCGGCCACCCTCTTCCGCCACCTCCTCGATCACAACCGGCAGGACGCGGGCGCCTGGGACGGCTTGGGCGAAGCGGAGTTCGCCATGGGCGACGATCAAGCGGCCCGCCAGGCCTTCCGCGCCGCCTTGCAGATCGAGCCCGCGGATCGGGCCGCGGCGAGCCGCATGGACCTGTGCGACAGAACTCTCGTGCTGGACCCGGCTCTAAAGGGTCTCCCGGCCAAAGAACGATTTGGCCGCAGCCGGGAGATCCTGAGCAAGCTTCTCGACGAGGCGTTGCGCTGTGCCGGCGGCGAGGACGCTCTCCCAACTCCTCTGAAAGATGCGGTCGAGCGGGCGCGGGCCTCGCTGGCCGCAAAGAGACGTCCGCCGTCCTTCAGCGATGCCGTGGAGGCGAACACCGCGATCGCCGAACAACTCTGGTCCGTGGGGGTGAAGTCCTGCGCCGCCAACCCGCCTCCGGACGAAGCCCTGAAGCGCGTCATGACCAGACTCGCCCGCCCGTAACCGTCCCCTGGGACAAAAAAAGCCCACGGGTAAACTACTCCCCGTGGGCGTTCGAGTCGGGTTTCAGGAGACAGACGGTGTTGCAGCAAATCGTAGGTGCGGATTGGCGCCCTAGCGTGCAGCCGGCGCTTCCGCCTTGGCTTGGCCGCGCGGGAGGGCGTCCTGCGCTTCCAGGAAGCCGAGCAGGTTCTTCAAATCCACGTCGTTCAGGCGCAGGTTGGGCATCAGCAACTGGTTGTACCGCGCATACAGCGACACGGCGAGCGGGTCCTTTTTCGCAATCATCACGTTGGGCAGCGCGATAAAGTTGGTCAGCCATTCACGCTTGCGGTTCTTCGTTACGCCCAGCAGGTCCGGCCCTACGCTGTCGCCCTGCCCGATGGTGTGGCACGCGGCGCAGCGCGTCTGAAACAGGTAAGCCCCCGTGTTCGACACATACTCGGGCAGGGGCGTCGCTTCCGTGTAGCTTTTTACGGGCCCCTGGTTGCTATAGTCCGACAGCCAGTCGCGGATCATGGCCGCTATGTACTGGGGGTTGTCGAGCGAGCTGTCTTTGATCCATTCCCCGCTGTCCACATTGCCGATCATGAGGCTGGTGCTGTGGTCGGTCAGCTCGTTATCTTCGGCGCGCGCCTGCTGTCCCAGCTTCCGGCGGATCAATTCGATGTCCGCCTTCTTGCCGGTGAGGAACAGCCAGCCCGGCCCGGTGTGAAACTTCTGCGCGTACGACTTCAGCTCCGCAGGCGTATCGCGGACGGGGTCGATGCTGAACGAGTAAAAGAAAATATCGCGCCCCATGCGGGCGCCCAGGATGCGCTGTACCTGGGCCATGCGGGCCGTTTCCAGCGGGCAGGAGTCCCCGCACTTCGTGTAGATGAAGTTGATAACAACCTTCTTGCCTTTGAGTAGATCGTCGAAAAAGTGCACCGTCTTGCCGTCCTGGGTGGTCAGCGGGACGTTGGGAAAGTAATTCGCCCCCCAGGTTACGGCCGAAGCGGAGGTAACGGGAATAATCGCCGCGCTCACCAACACCGCGGCTGCCGCCACACGGGCGGCCAGGCTCTTCCGTGGCATGCTCATAGTTCCTTTGCTTTTCAACTTGGACTTTGGAAAACGGCCGGCGGGCCGCCTCTGCAGGCAACCCGCCGGCCCTGTTGGCATCTCTACCGGCCAGCCTTAGAAAGCTGTCGGCAGGACACTGGTGCTGATGAAGCCCACGCCCTGCGGCGTCGGGTTCGGAGTCGGCATGGCGACCAGGCCGCGGTCAATCTCCCAACGGATGAGCATGGCGTTGTCCTCATGCTGGGTGTTGTGGCAGTGCTCCATGAACATTCCGGCGAACTCCCGGAACTGCATGGTGATCGTGACGCTTCCGGAGGGATGCAGGCGATACACATCCTTGCGGCCGCGCTCCCACGCCGGCACGTTGCTCAGGCTGCCGTTGCGGGCGAGGATCTGGCCCTCTTCGAAGTGGATGTGGATCGGGTGATCCCAACCACCGCCACCGTTGTTCAAGTGCCAGATCTCGCGGGTACCCGGTCTCGGGGCCGCGGCCAGCCGGCTGAAGTCGGCTGCCAGTCCCTGCCCGCCATCGGTCTTGACGGTCCAGGGCGCGGAGTCGGTGCCATTGGCACGCCCGAATTCGAACGTGCGCTCCCGCACCACCGGGATCTTCGACAGATCCGGATTGGGGACCATGGTATCCGGCACCACGCTCTTGTCCACACCCTTCGCCGGAATCACCCGGAATTCCAGGAATTTCCCGACGCAGGGATCGTTCGACTTGCCCGCCAGGGCATCGGCCAGCGACAGGTCCTTGTTCGGCTTGGTCCCATCGCGATGCTCGCACAGGTTCACCATCCACACCTTCTGGCCCGGCGTGTAGCGCGAGAAGTCGATGACGATGTCGTAGCGCTCGGCGATGCCCTGCTCGTCCAATTGCGTGAGGGGCACCGGATGCGGGAACAGGTTCCCGTCATTGGCGATCTGGACCATCGTGGAGCCATCGCTCAGGGCCACCTTGAAGAAGCGCGAGACGCTGGCGTTCAGAATCCGGAAACGGTACTTGCGCGCCTCGACTTCGAAGAACGGCTTATACAGGAAGTTCACGGTCATAGCGTCGCCGAGGAAGCCATCCAGATTGAAGATGTCGAAGTACAGTTGCCCGTCCTGATCCCAGGCCTTGTCCGACAGCATCAGGTTGACGTCGTAATCCAGGTTGCCCCACGACTTGGAATTGCCGCTGGGCAGGCGCAGGTTCACGCCGTCGTTGATCTCCTCGTTGCCGCGATCCAGGCCGCTGTAGATGTTGAACATCCCGGCGTTGCCCTTGTACACGTTCTGAGCGGTGAAGCTGAACATGTGATCGTGGAACCAGTGCGTGCTCATGGTCTCGTGCCAGTCGCCCGGCACCTTCTTCAGACCGCCGTCGTCGGTGGGGCTGGAGGCCATGATGTCGGTAGCGTCGGGATTGATGGTGTCCATGCCCGCCAGCACGATCGGATAGTGATAGTCGTAGTACTGGCCGGGGAAGAAGAACGCGCCCGTGAAGCCGTCGTTCTCGGCGCCATGATGCCCGTTGTGCTCGTGCGTGGAGATGGTGTGCCGCCCGAAGCCGCCGTTCTGTTTCACGTCGGCAGGCAGCTTGTTGTGGTGGCGGAACAGGATCGGCTCGCCGTAGCGGCCAATGAGAAGTTTCGGCGGAACGGTACCGTTAAACGTCCACATGGCCAGCGGACCCTGGGTGGGCAGCTTGGGGTGGAACTTGAACGGAATGTTGCCATTCACGTTCGTCTTGGCGCCTTCCTGCGAAACCTCTACGGCCACCTGGGGCGCCAGCACGTCGAACCGCTGGTGCGCCCAGTCCGGCCCCGGAGGACGGCCTTCGATGGGACCAAAGCCCCCGCCCAATGCCGGGTCAACGGCCTGCAGGGTCTGGTTGGAAAACGCCGTCGGCGTCGGGGTCAGGCTCGACACTGGATTCCGCTGCAATACTTCCATCCGCAGCATGGACTGGGTGAAATCCAATCCGATGACTCCGGGGCTCGGGGGTGCGCCCGTGGGGATGCCGATGCTGCCGCCGGAGGCGTAGGCGCTCTTGACAAAGGGGCTCAAGCCGTGAATCGGCGCCAAAGCGCCGGCGCCGGTGATCAGGCCCCACTTAAAAAGATCGCGCCGCGAAAATCCGCCCTGTGACAGGCCCTTGACGATCTCCAGGCGGTTCTTTCGTGCGTTCTCCGCCTCTCTCAATCGTGCTTTCGACGCGTTCCATGGAAGAAAGAAATGTCCGTTGCTCATAGCTGTGTACTCTTCTCCTCGCAAGTATCAGGCGGCCCCTCCGACAGGTTGCGAATGAATGGTGACGTGGCTTCGCCGTCATGAGCCATACTCACCCGGAATCAATGGAATCAGCGCCGCGGCGCGTGGACCGCGTTGCCTGTCACCGTGCTTCGCAACCTGCTATCGAGGCTTTATATCTGGTAAGGATCTGTTTGTTTTCCCTCCGGTGCTCGCCTGCTTGGTCAAGAGTATCAAAAGATAGTCCGGCCGCGTTTACGTAGAATTACGGAACGGCCGCCTGAATTTTTACGCAACCCACACAACGTTAACAACTTGTGAGTTAGACTACCGTAACTTTACGGAACTCACTGCGGATATTACGAGGCCGGGCCCGTATCGGAGCGGTGTGGTTCCGATTCCCGCGTGCAAGACTCATGCCACATCCACTTAGGCGGTTCGTCCGCCACCTGCAAATTTCTTGTAAGGGATTCCGCCCGGCATGGACTACCCTGGCATACAAACATGATTCAAGTTCAAGCACTCGGAAAAAGTTTCCACCAGCGGCCAGCGGTCAAGGATCTGTCGTTCGAGGCACCGGATGGAGCCATCACCGGCCTCCTGGGCGCCAATGGCGCCGGCAAAACCACCACCCTGCGGATGATTGCGGGCGCGCTCCATCCGGACGCGGGTTCCATCGCGGTCGACGGTGTCGCCGCGACGGCAGATCCGCTTGCCCGGCAACGCCGCCTGGGAGCGCTGCTCGATCATACCGGGATCTATTCCCGGCTTACGGTGCGGGAGAATCTCCAGTATTTCGGCCGGCTCCGCTCCATGCCGCCGCAGTTGCTCGGCGAGCGCGTGGAATCGGTACTCTCCATGCTCGGCATGCAGGCGATCGCCGACCGGCGCACCGCCGGATTTTCCCAGGGCGAGCGCATGAAAACCGCCCTCGGCCGCGCCATCCTGCATGCGCCGCCCAATCTGCTGCTCGATGAGCCGACCAACGGGTTGGACATCCCCACCATCCGTTCGTTGCGCGATCTGCTGCGGCGTTTGCGCGACGCCGGAACGTGCATTATCTTTTCCAGCCACGTGCTCGCGGAGGTCCGCGCGCTGTGCGACAAGGTTGTGATCCTGGCGCACGGGCGCCTTATCGCCCAGGGTTCGCCCGCGGAAATATGCGCGCAAGCGGACGCGGCGTCTTTGGAAGACGCATTCATCGAATTGACCTACACCACGGAGAATTCCTCATGCTGAACCATGCCCTGGTGGTTGCCCGCAAAGAAATCGCCGAGTCGCTGCGCGACCTCCGCTCGGTCGTCTCGTCTCTGTTTTACGCGCTGATGGGGCCGCTGGTGGTGGGCCTGGTGTCGGTGGCGAATCGCGGTGATGCGCGGCCGGCTTCGAGCGCCACCGTCCTGGCAGGCATGATGTCCATTTTCGCGCTGGTGGCGGCCTTTGTCGGCGGCATGAATGTCGCCATGGATACGGTCGCCGGGGAAAGAGAGCGCCGCTCCCTGCTGCCCTTGCTGTTGAATCCCCTCCGCAGGTTCGACATCCTGCTCGGGAAGTGGCTGGCCGTCAGCCTGTTTTCCGTGGCCGGCTTATTACTCAACCTGGCGGGGTTCGCAGTCGTCTTTGTAACTTCAAGAATGGTCCTGGCAGTAACATTGCCTTACCTCCTGCTCGCATTGTTACTGGGCGTCCTGCCGTTGCCGCTGTTCGCTGCCTCGGTCCAGTTACTCATCTCCACCGTATGCCGCAGCGCGAAGGAGGCGCAGACTTACTTGTCGCTGATCGTGTTCCTGCCCATGGGAATCGGGATGTTTCTCGTGTTCTTCCCGGCCGGCGCCGCGTGGTGCCGTTTTCTTCCGCTGGCGGGACAACAATTGGAGCTGCAACGGCTCATGGACGGCAAGACACTCAACCTGATTCAGCCGTCCGTAGTGGGGTGCGCTACGGCCGCCCTGGCCGTGCTGGTCTTGCGGATTGCCGCGCGCATGTTACACCGTGATGCAATCGTTTATGGGGAGTGACGGCGTTGTCTTTGACGCCGGGCCATTGAACCTCGTGGATCGTGTAACGCTGGAACGGCAGTTCGATCGTCTGCTCGCGGCCAATGGTCCCGCGCTCACCCGCCTTGCCGCCAGCTACACCAACACGGCCGGCGACCGCGACGACCTGCTCCAGGAGATCGCCCTGGCCATCTGGCAGGCGCTGCCCCGGTTTCGCGGCGAGAGCTCTGAGCGCACTTTTCTGTTCCGCATCGCTCATAATCGCGCCATCTCTTATCTGGCCCGCGTTCGCTCCCAGCCGCCATCGGTCGAAGAATGGGAAGTCCACGATCCGTCGCCCAATCCGGAATTGGGGCTCGCGCGGGAGCAGGCCGCGGCGCGGTTGCGGGCCGCCGTCCATCGCCTGCCGGTGGCCTGGCGGCAGGTGGTCACCCTGACGCTCGAAGGCCTGGGATATGGCGAGATCGCCGAAGTGCTGGGCATCTCGGAGAGCAATGTGGGCGCTCGTTTGAGCCGCGCGCGCCAGATGCTGCGTGAGGCGCTGGAGAACAAGAAATGAATATCGATGCCGAATTGGACGTGTGGCGCCGGCAGTGGCAATCCGGGGTTGAGCCGGTCCCTCCGGACTTGCTGCGGAAGGTCGAGCTACAGTCCCGCTTTATGAAGATCGCGTTCGCCGCCGACATCCTCGTGACCGCCGGAATCGGAGGCGGAGTCATCGCCCTGGCCGTGCGCTCGCCTAAGCCCGACATCCTGCTGCTGGCCATCGTCACCTGGCTGTTTATCTTCGCTGCCTGGACCTTCTCCCTCACCGTCAACCGCGGCACCTGGTCTCCTGCCGCGCTCGATACCGCCTCCTTCGTGGATCTTTCCATCCGCCGCTGCCGCGCCCGGCTCGCGGCGGTCCGCTTCGGAACGGTGCTGTACCTCTCGGAAATCGCATTCTGCCTGGGCTGGATCTATCGCCACGCCCCGCAAAACCGGCCGTCCTTGCTGGCGTGGCTAGTCTTCAGCTCACTGTTCATCGACATGGTCTGGATGTGCACCCTGGCATTCTTCGCGTTTCTCTTTTGGTACCGTCGCAAAAAGCGCGCCGAACTGGCCTGGCTGCTCGATCTGCAGAGGCAGATCTCCGAGCCGCGCGCGTAAGCAAGCGGGGTCCGCCCTAATAAATCGCCTCGTCCGAGGTTTCGCCGTCCATTGAGACCGCTGCGATCAGAGGCTAGCGAACGGAAATGGTAACTGTATTCGAAGCGATAGCGCCGGCCGAAAGCATGACCGGAACGGCGTCACCGGCGGCGACTCCCTGTGGTACCTGCACGTTCACCTGGTAGAGCCCGATAAAGCCGGAAGCCAGTCCTGCGAAACTGACTGCAGCCGGCACGCCGCCAATCGTCACCGTTGGGTTGCCGATCAATTTGGAAAGGGGACTTGCCACGGCTACGGCTCCGGTCTGCGGTGTGTTGCTCACGGCTCCCAGTCCGGTACAGAAAATCTCCACGTAGTCGCCGGCATGGGCGGGCGAGTTGGCGTCAACTACGATTCCGGCGGGATTCACGATGGCGCCTTGCCCGCCCTGCGGCGCGCCGAGCGAGAAAATGCCGGGATCGGCCGCACCCACTGAAATTGCCTGTGGCGCGCTGGTGACTGAATTCGCCGTCACCGTCACCGATGTACTCGCCTTGCCCTGCACTTCCCATGGCACCTGCACGTTCACTTGCGACGCGGACGAATAGAGGATTGGAGCCGAAACACCGTCAAACTGCACCGTCGCGCCATTCAGGTTGAGACCAAACAGGCTGACCAGGGTTCCCGCAGCCAAAGCGCCTTGCTGAAACGTGGCAGCGCTGACCAGATCCCCTGGCATGAACTGCGGCCACGGAGCGGAAGCTTGTGACATCGTTATCGTATTACCCGATCCACCGCTGCCGAAGTAGGGGAGAAGCGACGCGCCGCCGAGCAGTCCGCCCACCAGGTTGTCTGTTACGAGCAACTGCTGCACCTGGTTTCCATGCGCGTCATCCATTCCCGCTATCACGTTGATGCCCTTGATTCCCGAGGAGGGCAGGACGCCGTTCGTTGGAATCTGGTCCACCTGGTTGCAAAAAATCTGTGCACGCGCGATGACATTGTTGTCTGCCGGGAAGGTGGGGCCGCCATCCTCGGGTGCTGTTCCGCTTCCAGATCCTCCCGTAATGGCGATCCCGACCCGGGGCGTGTTCACGTCGTTATTGGCGATCGCGAGTCCGTTGATGCTATTTCCCTGCGCGGTGCTTCCCGCCCAAACGGAAATCCCCGCGCTATTGATCGCATATCGAGGATTGCCGCCGCCAAAACCGACATCTCCAGGAGGAACCGAGCTTTGGATGGTGTTCGCCTGGATCAGAATGTTGTTGAGCGAATTCCCGGTGCCGACGACGGCCGAGCCGTAAGAATCGACCCCACGAAGGACAATTCCGGTGATCGGCGAGTTCGGGTTCGTCCGGGGATTCAGAAGGGTATTGCCCAGGATGGATACGTTGGAGATCGCGTTGTTCGACGCTGCATTCATTGCCGCCTGGATCCGAATACCGGGCCCATATGCCCGGACGGTATTCCCAAGGATCGCGATGTTCTTCATGAAGTTGTTGTACCCGGGCTCCGCCACGTCGGACCCCACTCCGGTCTCCTCATCCGCGGCAAAGAAGGTTATGCCCTCGTCGCCTGCGCCTGCGCCCAGGCCTGTCAAGGTGATCTGGTTGCCGATCACCTGGGCGCCGTCATAGAGCGAGCCCACGCCTTGCAAGCCCAGCCCGCCACCGCGGAAGATCATCCCCGTCCCGGCCGTGATGGTATTGTTGATCACCCGCAAATCCAGCACGGTATTGGTCCCCTGATTTGTCCCCGCGCCCGTGGTGGCTCCGATGATGCCCGGAATGCCGATTGTACCCACTGCCGGAAGAACAATATTGTTGTTGGCGATGGTAATGTGCTGCAAGGTATCGCCAAAGAGGAGTTGTACCCAGATCCCGTTATGTGGGCCGGCGGCGTTGCCGGTAATGGTGTTGCCCGTAATCAGCACATGGTCCCAAGTGTTGCCCGTGGGCGATGTGACATTCGGGGCGCAGTTTGGACAGATTCGGATTCCGGTGCCTTGCGCTGAGATGTCCGTCAGCACCAGATTGCTGAGGGTGGTATTGGCGAAGGTTTTCCCGGTTACTTGTGGTCCCTGCCCGAGCCCACCGCCGACAGAAGGACTCCGAAGAATGACACAGCCGACGGTCCCACAGCCCTGAAGAGCCAGCCCGTTGAGAGTGTTGCCTCCGGAAATGATATTAACCGCCAGGTTCCCGGACAGGCTGGTAAGCGTAATATCGGGCTTCCCGTCGCCGTCGATGTCGCCATTGATGGTGACGTTGCCCCCGCTTAAGAAGCCCAATCCCCCGGGAGGCGCGGAATCGACGTCGATGGTCGCCCCTTTGAGGGCAGGGGCGAACTGGATGTTCCATGTGCCCGGGTCATTGTTCGTAGCCATGATCGCTTCCTGGAGAGAAATCCCGTCCGGGCCGGGATTCGCCACCAGCGCCTTCACCGAGGACGTGTTGCCATTAATCAGCATCGTGGCATTCGTGACCGTGATCACCGTGCCGCGATTGAGAACCACAGGCGGAATACTCACCGCCGGAGGGGTATAGCTCTTCGCGCCGACCCCACCGCAATAGACAGGCAGCGTGTCCGCTATGATCGGGAGTGAGCCGATGGCCAATAAGAAGGGGAGAGCCCCCATCGCGTGTCGCATTTTCAGGAGGCTCCTAGCGGCCAGGTTCTGACCCGGAATTTCCATTTCGGACTCGCGGGTCGACTTTTAGTATACACCCAGCCCCCCATCCTCTGTCCTCTAAATTGACAAGTCTGGATTGAATAGTCTTGGTCGACGGATCCGAAGAGGCCATCGGTACCAGAAAGGCCGGAAACAGGCCATCAGTTCTTCGTCTGGCGGCGGATCCTTTTCCCACCCCTCTCCACCAGCGAGGCGAGCCGTCCAAGCCACGACAGTAACGCTCCAGGCCGGAAAGATGAGCTTGGGGTGGCGCGGTTTATCGAAGTCGCCGTGCCACTCACCTGGCAAGCTGGCTGAGCCCGAATAGCCCGAATCAACCCGCGATTTCTTCTGAGGAAAAAATCTCCCATCCCCACATCCGATCCGCGTCTCCCCCACGTACTACCGGTGAGAACAACCTACACCCTACGGGAGATCCGATGAAAGCAAAACGTAACAGTTCAAGTACCCGTGTCGATTTTGCTGGACAAACCTCGCCGGATCGTTTACCGTATGGTGGATGAGTGCGAGAGGGCCTCGACGGAGAACGCAGAAGCAAGGGGCATCTGCGAATCGGCATCGGCACTCGAATCCGCCCAGC
>JAIQEX010000218.1 GCA_020073615.1 Terriglobia bacterium | reverse complement strand
CCTAAAAACCAAAATCAAAAAAAGACAAAACCCTCCTATGAAAGGAAAACCAAAACACCGACGGTGGAAGCCCTGTAGGGCCTCCCGTTGGTCGGCACCGAGACTGCGCAAAACCAAATCAGAAAGGAGCCCTGGAGTGCCGGTCGCTTCGTTTCCCGTCCAGGCTCATCCTTGGATGAGAATATGCTCTGCCCCACCGCTTATACTTGTAGTTCACCCATGCCTGTTTCGCGCCGCCATTTCCTTTTGGGCAGCCTGTCACTGCCGTTGTTCGCCGGGAAAGCCGCCCCCGAGCGTCCCAACATCCTGCTGATTCTGGTGGACGAGCTGCCAGCCTGGGTGCTGGGCGCGTACGGCAACAAGGAATTCCGCACGCCCAACCTGGACCGGCTGGCGCAGACCGGCACCCGCTTTTTCCGGCACTTCTCGTGTGCGCCCGCGCCGGGGCCGGGCTGCGCCACGCTGCTCAGCGGTCGCACGCCCATGCAGCTTGGCGATGCGCCGGCCGCCTCCCCGGCCGAGAGCCCGCTGGCCAAAATGCTGGCCGGCTTGGGCTACGCCTGCCAGGGAGCCGCCGTCACGGCAGCTCTGCCTCTCCTCGAACAGCAAGCTGCCGGCAAGCCCTTCTTCCTGGCCCTGAACCACACCATCGGCTACGAAGGCGCTCCGCAAAAATATCTCGACCTCTACGCCAAAGAGAAGTTCGACGGCTACAACCCCGAACACGCCGCCGCCAATGCGGTGCAGAAGGAGATGCTCGCCGATGTCGTGGGCAATGTGCGCAAAGTTGCGGCCGCCGTCTCCGCTGTGGACGACACGGTGGCGGCGCTGGTGGCCACGCTACGGCAGCGGAGCCTGCTCGATAGCACGCTCGTGATCTTCACCTCGGCGTGCGGCGCGCTGCTCGGCCGCCATGGCCTGTGGGGTTCAAGCCTGGCTTCCCAGCCGCCGAATATGTACGACGAAGCCGTCGCCACACCCATGATCTGGAGCTGGCCCGGCCACGTGCCCGCCCAGGGGGTTCGCCCGGAGATGGTGAGCGCCTACGATCTCGTACCTACCCTCTGCGAGCTGTTGGCCGCCGCTCCCCCCGCGGGCAACCTGTGCGGCCGCAGTTACGGACCGCTGGTTACCGGCAAGCCTTTGCCCAAGAAACATCCCTGGCGCACCACCGTCTGCGCGCATATCGACGACACCGATATGGCTCGCGAGGAGCGCTACAAACTGGTCCTGCGAGCGCAGGGGATGGGGCCTAACGAACTATACGATCTGTCCGCCGACGAGCGTGAAAACGTCAACCAGTACGACAACCAGCGGTACCTGACGGTGCGCAACACGCTCGCCGGCGAACTCAGCAAATGGCAGCAGCAGTTTTCGGCGTGAGTCTTTGCGCCCCTACTTCTTGTAGCCGTCGAGCGAGTGGTCGTGATCCTTATAGTACTTGCCCATGTCGGTCAGGTTCTTGTTCATCGCGTCCTTGCCTTCGACCTTGGCATGGCAGTCCACGCACTTCTTGCCCTCTTTCTTGGCGTATTCCTGCTTACCGTAAGTCGCCGAAGTGCATACCACAAAGCCCGCTGCCAGGATTACTGCCGGCACAACCAGTTTCATCGCACGCATTACGTTTTCTCCTTGTTTGCAGGTCCCCGGGAAAATCGTATCCCGAGGTCTCAATATACTTGACGCATTATAAACGATCTGAACGCGACTATTTGATAAACAAGTCTTAACGCATCGCCTGGCGTACGGAGCATCACAGGTTGGCGTTGGGCTCGAGGCTGCGCCACAGGTACCAGCTCGCCACCGTGCAGTAGGGGCGCCAGCGTTCCGCCATGGCGACCATCTCGGCGGGCGAGGGCAGCTCGGCCAACCCGTATGCTTTGCGGATGGCATTGCGAATCCCCAGATCGCCCGTGGGCAGCACGTCGGTGCGCCGCAGGGCGAAGATCAGAAACATATGCACGGTCCACTCGCCGATGCCCTTCACCTGCGTGAGGCGCTCGATGACGGCTTCGTCGGTCAGCGCCAACAACTCTTCAAACGCCACGTTGCCGTCGCGGGTGTGGCGGGCCAAGTCGCGGATGTAGGCGGTCTTCTGCTTGGAGAGTCCCAAGGCCCGCATGCGCGCGGGCCGCAGTTTGAGAATATTGCCGGGCGTGAGCGCGCCGCCCGCGGCTTTCGCCAGCCGGCCGAAAATCACGCTGGCCACGCGGCCGCTGAGCTGCTGGTAGACGATGGATTTTACCAGCGTTTCGAAATCCGGGTCGCGGAACTGGATGCGATACTCGCCCACCCGGTCGATGATCCCGCCCAACACCGGGTCGTTCCGTCTAAGATGGTGGATGGCTTCCTGCATAGCTGAAACAGATGTGCGCGCGGATACGTCACCATTATTGTACCGGGATGCGACCTTTCCTTCTTCTTGCCCTTGGCGCCGCGCTTCTGGCGCAGACGCCGCCCCAGAGTAAGCCCCCCGACGAGCTGCCCACCATCAAAGTGGATGTCGACGTGGTGAGCGTGCTGGCCTCCGTGCGCGACAAGCGGGGCGGCCTGGTGGCCAACCTCGAGAAGAACGATTTCACCGTGCTCGAAGACGGCAAGCCGCAGCCCATCAAGTACTTCACCCGGGAAACGGACCTCCCGCTGACCATCGGCCTGCTGGTGGACGTCAGCCGCAGCCAGGAAAACCTCATCGGCATCGAACGCAGCGCCGCCTCGCAGTTCTTCACCCAGGTGCTGCGCAAGAAGGACGAAGCGTTCCTGATCAGCTTCGGGGAGGAATCGGAGCTGTTGCAGGATTACACCGCGAGCCCGCGCCTGTTGAATGCCGGGCTGGACCGCTTGCGCGTCAGCTCGGGGGTAAGCGGTTTAGGGCCGGGACCGGTGCCCACGGCGAGCCAGCCGCGGGGCACGGTGCTCTACGATGCCGTCTACCTGGCGGCCAGCGAGAAGCTGCGCGGCGAAGTGGGGCGCAAGGTGATCGTGGTGATCACCGACGGCGTGGACGAGGGCAGCCGCCTGACCATCGCGAAAGCTGTTGAAGCCGCGCAGAAGGCCGACGCCGTGATCTACAGCATCGACTATGCCGACCCGGTGTTCTACGGGCGTTTCGGCGGCTTCGGTATGACCGGCGGCGGGGAAAGCGCGCTGCACAAACTGTCCGACGAGACCGGCGGCCACGTTTACAAGGTGGACCGCAAGCACACCCTGGACATGGTTTTCAAGGAGCTCCAGGACGAGATGCGCAGCCAGTACTCGATCGGCTACACACCGCTCAACGACAGCAAGGACGGCTCCTACCGCCGCCTGGAAATCAAGCTCTCCAGCAAGGACCTCAAGGCGCAGGCGCGCAAGGGCTACTACGCCATCAAGCCGGAATCCCACTAAGCACTCCAGTTACGGGCGATCGCCGGCGGCGCGGCGCAGGCGGTCGAGTACGCCGGCCCATTCGGGGGTTTCGGGCGGGCGCTCGACGGCGATCCAATCGAGGTGTTGCGCGTCCAGGCGGTGGAGCGTGTCGTAGAGGGCCGCGGCGTAGGCCAGGGGGTCTGCGGGCATCTCGCGGCCGATGCGCAGGCGCGCCCCGCGGCCGGCGGGTGGCGGCTCGCCGGGACCGAACAGGTAGAGCGGCGTCGCGGGACGATAGTGGCGCGGATGCATGCCCGGCGATGCGTGCGGTGCCTGGGCGTCCTCAGTGCCCGGCGCAGTGGCTATCCGCACGGGGCCGATGAGGGCTTCGATCTCGGGCAGCGGAATCACGCCGGGACGCAGCAGCACGGGCGCCTCCACAAGCGAAAGGACGGTGGATTCGATGCCCACGCGCGCGGGACCGCCATCGAGCACGTAATCGGCGAGCGACGGCGCCACGTGTTCGGCGCTGGTGGGGGAAAGCTCCGTAAAGCGGTTGGCGCTGGGGGCGGCGATAGGCACGCCCGCGGCGCGAATCAGCGCCAGCGCCAGCGGATGCGCGGGCATGCGCAGGGCGACCGTCGCCAGGCCGGCGGTGACGATATCGGGGATGCGCGCCGTCTTGGGTAGCACCAGGGTCAAGGGGCCGGGCCAATAGCGCGCGGCCAGCGTGGTGGCGGCATCCGGCCACGTTGCCGCCAGCGTGCGCGCCATTTCCACGGAGTCCACGTGAACGATGAGCGGGCTGGAGCGCGGCCGCCCCTTGGAGGTGAAAATGCGCTCGACGGCGGCGGCATCGAGCGCGTTGGCGCCCAGGCCATAGACCGTCTCGGTGGGAAACGCCACCAGGCGGCCGGCGCGGATCAGGGCCGCGGCGTGCGCTATGTCCGCCGCCGGTGGCATTACTCGGGCAACTCGTCTTTGCCGTCGCCCGCCACTTTGCCGGTTTTGCGCCAGACCAGGTAGGCGTGGATGAGCGGTTCCAGGTCGCCTTCGAGCACGCGGTCCACGTCGCCGATGGACAGCTTGGTGCGGTGGTCCTTGATCATGCGGTAGGGCGCCAGCACATAGCTGCGGATCTGGCTGCCGAAGTTGATGTCGAGCTTGGCGTCCTCGGTCTTGCGGGTTTCCTCGCGCTTCTTTTCCAGTTCCCGCTCGTACATGCGCGCCTTGAGCTGCTTCATGGCGGTCTCGCGGTTCTTGTGCTGCGAGCGCTCGTTCTGGCACTGCACCACGATGCCGGTGGAAAAGTGGGTGATGCGCACGGCGGAGTCGGTCATGTTGACGTGCTGCCCGCCGGCGCCGGAGGAGCGGAAGGTGTCGATGCGCAGATCGTCCAGCTTGATATCGATTTTGATTTCGTCGTCCACCTGCGGGAACACGAACACGGAAGCGAACGAGGTATGGCGGCGCGCGTTGGAGTCGAACGGGGAAATGCGCACCAGGCGGTGCACGCCGATCTCGGATTGCAGCAGGCCGTAGGCGTTATCGCCGTTGACCTCGAAGGTGACCGACTTGATGCCCGCGCCCTCGCCTTCGAGGCGATCGGTGATCACGGCCTGGAAGCCGTCGCGCTCGACCCAGCGCAGGTACATGCGCAGGAGCATCTCGGCCCAGTCCTGGCTTTCGGTGCCGCCGGCGCCGGGGTGGATGGTCATGATGGCGCTGCGCGCGGCGTTCTCGCCGGAGAGCAGCATGGCGGTTTCCAGGCGCTCGAGCAGCTCGCCGTAGGGCTTGAGATCGCGCTCGATATCGCCGCTCACGTTTTCGCCCTCGCGCGCCAGCTCGAACAGGGTGTCGAGATCGTCGGTCATGGCGCGTATGCGGTCGTCGCTGGCGATGGCTTCTTCCAGGCGCTTGCGCCCTTGCATTACCTTCTGGCTTTTTTCGGGCTGGTTCCAGAAGTCGGGCGCGGAGATCTGTTCTTCGCTTTGGGCTAGTTTCTGGCGCTGCGCGGGAGCGTCAAAGATACCTCCGCACGGCGAGGGCCTGTTCGCGGAGGGGCAGGTAGGATCGTTCCAATTCTTCTAACGTCATGGGGCTTCAATCCAATTCTAGCAAATACCCCGCTTTGCCGACGTTCCGCGCGCGCGTCGCGCCGATTTCGACGGCGGCGCCGGCGGCTTCGTGGATGTGGCCGCAGAAGAAAAACGCGGGCTGGTGTTGCCCGATGAAATCGCGCACGGCGGTGGAGCCGGCGTGCAGGCCGGGACGGATCTGGTCGAGCGCGGTTCCATGAGGCGGCGTGTGGCAGACCAACACCAGCGGGGCGAGCGAGGCGAAGCGCTCGAGGCGTTGGGCGAGCTGTGGTTCGGTGTACTCGCCGGGGGTATTGAAGGGCGTCGGATTGGAATAGCCCAGGCCGGCGACGTGCCATTTACCCACTTGAATATGGCGCTCGTGGAACTCGTGGAGGCCGTAGCGGGCGCACATGGCGGACACCTGTTCGGCCGATTCGTGGTTGCCGGGGAGCACGTACATCTTATCGCCGCGCGTCTGGAGGATCTCTCCGCAGCGCTCGACGCCGCGCGACCAGGTGAGCTGGTCGCCGGCGGCGATGTAGTAATCGGCCTCCACGCGGAGCAGGTTTTCGAGCGTCTTCCAATCGGTATGGATGTCGGAGAAGATGAGCAGCTTCAATGAATGCATGGTAGCGCAGGGAGGGCGGGCCGCGCGTCCAGCGTTCCGGCGCGGACATCCGCGATCCGCGCGACCCGCCTAGTGGCTAAGGCGAGCGGGTTCCGCAGCGGCAGGCGCGCCGCGGAGTAGGCCTTCCGTGCTCAAGTCTTCATCAATGTCCGGCCAGTGAATCCCATAGCCTGCTCCGCTTACCGTCCAGCGGGATCGCTGTTCCATGCTAGCGCTCAAGAGGCGGGGATACCACGTCAGGGGAACGATGATTGTCCGCCCGTCTGCGAGGTCCACCGCCAGTGTGTCCTCAGTGACGTGTACGTCTCGTACCCGTTCTCCGGGATTAAGATGGGAAGCGTTCATGCCATTTCTCCAACAAAAGATGGTCGCGCGGCGTCGAGCGCTGCGGAGAGATCCGAAAACGGACTAGTATCTACTTGCACAAATAAGCGTATTATTTTATGATTGGCTCATGGGCCAACGGGCGACGATTTCTCTGACCTCGGACGAAGAGCAGACCCTCCGGCAGTGGGCACGTGCCGGTACCAGTGAATATCGGATGGTGGAGCGGGCTAAGGTGATCCTCTTGGCCCATCAAGGAAAGTCCAATCTGGAGATTGCGCAGCAATTGAAAACGCGGCCTGCCCGCGTCTCGAAATGGCGGCAACGCTTTGGCAGACGGAGGCTGGA
>JAIQEX010000065.1 GCA_020073615.1 Terriglobia bacterium | reverse complement strand
AGCTCCGACGACGAGGGCGGATGGAAAAGTGGAACACCAAAAGCAGGTTTCCCACTTTCCCACCGCCCCGAATCTATATAGATCTCAAGAACAAAAAAACCGGGCCGCGGGCGGGCTTCGCCCTCCGCCCGGCGGCGGGCGCTCCGCGCCGCTTAAGAGTTAAAAGGTAATTGTCGTTGATCGGGAGAAATAGTTGTCGTCAATGCGAAGAAATAGTTGACGCCGGACACCCAACCGTCCCCCCGTCGACACCATCCATATAGGTGCATGCCGCATGGCTTTAAAGGCCGCCGGGGAGTTCAGTACCACCTGAGTTGCGACGTTTGCCGGCCGGCAAAAAACTTGTCGGGGCGATGCGGTGGTGCGCAAGGCCTCTTCCACGATTTCACGTTAGCACGGGGGCTGGGGAGGGTGGCGCGGTTTGCGGGCAAGGCAATGGAAATGAAGGGAAAGAAACTTGTGACCGAGTTTGACCCCTGGGCCCGAGCGTCCGATGGCACGGTTGTGGTTAGATACACTATTGCGGATGGATTTCGTTCCCCATCTCTTTGATCGCGTGAACCGGGGATTCTTCGGGCCACTGAGCGACCCGCACGCGGCGCTCTATTGGGAGATCCTGGCCGCCCTCTACTGCCGCGAATTCGAAGGCGAGCCGCTTCCTGTTACTCGTTCGAGCACGGTTGAAATGGCGGAACGGATTATCCGCGAATCTTCGACATGGCAAGCGCGGCGTGAGGAATTGGAACAGTTGGCCCGAGAACCGATGGCCGGGGAAGTGGATCCCGCGCAGCCGCGAACCGGATTGCGTACGTCCATGCTCTCCGGAAACCGATCGGCGGCAGCGGATACAGGGCTTACCGAAGAACAACAACTTATCCGTCAATTGGCGCGGCGCTTGATTGGCCGACTGGAGCGCAGCGGGTGGATCCACTTCCAATACCGCAGCGGCGTCGGCGATATCATGGGGTTCCATCCGGCCGCGGCCCGCATCATGGAAGCTCTGCTCAGGGTGGCCCGCGACGAGCAGCCGATTTTTCAGGGATATGTCCATGCGATTGCCGCGGTCCTCGATGGCCCCTCGTTCGCGCGCCAACCAGGCATTGCTCTGGGCGAGGCACGAAAGCAGACTCTGGAACTGGTGAGGGAACTCAAGATTCTCGAACGCAACATTCACCTTTTCACGCAACGGGTGCTTGATGAAGCCGCCTCGGCCTTCGCGGTATTGGAAGAAGGACTGGACCGCTATCAGCGGAGTATCATGGCGAGTTATCACCGGCTCAAGACAGTTGACAATGTTTACCGCCAACGCTCCGCTATCCTCCGCCGTCTTTCCGAGATCGAGCGCGACGACCTGGCGTTGAACAGCGCCGCCGAATGGCTTGCAGAGCAGCGTGGTTTGTCCCTCGCCCAGGCCGCGGCCGAAGTCCGCCACGATCTGGACCTGATACGTTCGCAGTTCGACGCGGTGCCCGCACTACTTGACAGCATCGACGTCCGGAACGCCCGCTTCTCCGGGGTTGCCCTCCGCCGGCTGCGCTATCTTCTGTATCAGGATCGCCTCATCGAATCTCAACTCGAATACCTCGTCGAAATGCTTGTGCGAGACTCTACGCCCACATTCGAACTAGACGTCGACCTCTATCGCTGCGAGCTAATCGGGGACGACTTCTTGTATAGATCCCCGCGCCAGCGCGTCGCTGCCGGTGCGCAGTTGCTGGATGTGTCGCCGGCTGCAAGCCCGCACGAAATCCGCCGCCGAATGGCTGGAAGGATACAGCGCCGGTTTAGCCGCAAACGCGTTCAGGAGTATGTGACAACTCTATTGGACGGCCGAAGCAGCATCGGAATCGATGAGCTGCCAGTGGCCAGCGACGAAGAGTATCTGCGCCTTCTGTTCATCACTCAGTATGGCCTCGATGGCCGGTCTTCATTCCACGTCGTCCATCAAGAGGGACGGCTTCGGTCTGGTCTTTATGAATACCCGGCGGGCCATATCGCAGCGGGCTCAAAGGGCCGGGAGCGTTGATTTGGAATTCCTCGACCACTTTCCCAATCTAGAAAGCGCGCAGCGAGAACAGTTCCGCAAGGCCGTCACGCGCCTACTGAGCGGCGAGGTCTTGACACCCGGCAGCCCCATGAAACCCGATCCGGACTGGCGATTCGCGGAGCGTTACTCGACGCTGATCGACTCGTATCTGCGGATTGGCGGATGGCAACTGGAGTACGATGCAACGTTGCGCCTCGCCCGTGCCCGCCACGAGGCCGGTGCGCAGCGCGTGCGGTTCTCGAAATTCGAAAGCCTTCTCCTCTGTTTTCTCCGTCTCTACTATCACGAGCAGATGCGGACCCTTTCCGAATCCGAGGATTTGGATTGCGAGATTGCGGTGGGAATGCTTCGCGAGCGATTGGCGCAGGCCGGCCGGCGGGCCACACAGCTTTCACGAAACGTTATTTTGGATCCACTGCGCCGGTTCGCCCGGCACTCGCTCGTGCGGCTTCCACGAGGTTTCGAAGCACGGGACGACGAGAAGATCTTTATCGCTCCTCTCATCGAGAAAGTCCTGCCACCGCACCTCATCGAGGAATTGGAACAGCGGTTCCGGGAGTATGCCGGCTCGCTTGCGTCCGAAGGCGCGCTCAACCTGTCTCCGGAAGCCGACGCAGAGTCATCCGGCTCGGAGGGCGAAGCCGATGAAACTGCTTGAAGCTGTGCGTCTGATCCAGTGGTATCACTTTGCGGACCAGACTCTTCCGGTGGGCCGCAGTTGCCTGCTCTTCGGAGACAACGGCTGCGGCAAGAGCACCGTTCTGGACGCGATTCAGGTGGCCCTGGTAGCCGATGGAAACGACTTCCGTCTCAATCGCGCCGCGAATGAACACAGCAAACGGACTCTATACGGATATCTGCGCTGGAAGCAGAGCTCGGAAGACGAGGCTCGACCGGGCGCAGTCCGATACGGGCGCGATCCATGCACCTCCTATGTGCTGCTCCAGTTCCGCGACGATGGGGACGATGGTACCGGATTTACCTGCGGAATCGGCTTTGAATCCGGGGATTCAGAGCAATCCATTGCCAAGACGTGTTTCATCGAGCCGGATCTTGGAATAGCCGATATCGAAGCGGTTATCCCGGATCTTGTCTCCGGCGCGCCGCGGGTAGTTCCCCTCAAGGATTTCCGGATGTGGCTGCGCACCCGGCATGTTGTGTTGTGGAACGACGTAGGAAGTTACCGGGAGGAACTTCGGCACCGCCTCGGGGCTTTGCCCGCGACCTTCCACCGGCTACTCGTCAAGGCGCTGGCATTCAAGCCCCTTGGACAGGTGCGGCAGTTTGTGTTCGATTATCTCTTAGACCCAAAACCGGTCGATACCGCGGCTTTGCAGGCGAACCTGGAACACTATAAGCGGCTGGAGGCAGAAGCGCGAGATGCGCAGCGCAGGATTGAAGAGCTAAACCAGATTGTGGCGATGGGGGAGAAGATCGAAGCCGAGCGCCGGGTCGCCATCAGTCACAAGTACCAGGAACTGCGGGCGCACTACGAGGAGTCGGCACTACTCGGCATGAAACTCGAGGCCGAAATCATAGAGGTGGGCCGCACGCGCGAACTGCAGGAACGTGAGGTCACCCGTCTTGCAGACCTGCTTGGGGAACATGAGCGCGAATTGATTCGTCTCAGGACCCAACTGGAAGGCTACGAAAGCTTCCATCGCCTCAACGAAATCAATAGAGACCTGGAGTTCACGGAACGGCAGCTTCGCGATGCGCGGACGCACGAAGAGGAACTCAACGGTGTATTGGTGCAACAAAGAGAGGCACTACGTGCATTATTTGGCGGTTTGGAAGTCTTCGGTGGAGGCGCAACCCCAGAGACACTGGCCCGCCTCGATGCCGCGGTGGCTGCAATGAGAAACCTGACTGATGCCGACATTCGACTTCTAGAACAGACGTTTACGAAGAGCGTGGCTCAGCTATATATTCTTCGAGCGGAAAGACAGCGCGAACTCAGCGACATCGATTACGAGGCGGGCGAGCTGAGACGCGAGATGAAGGGACTGGAAGAAGGCCGCCCGGTTTATCCCGATGGCGCTGCCGCGTTGCTGGACCTGCTCTCGCGAAATCTCCAGGGCCTGCGCCAACCGAAGCCCTTGTGCGAACTGATCGAGATCGCGGAGTTGCGGTGGATCGACGCCATCGAGGGCTACCTTCATACTCGCCGTTTCGACATCATCGTTTCTCCAGAAGATTATCGTCGGGCCCTGATGCTCTATGAGCGCCACAAGTCGCGCTATTCGTGGCAGGGCCGGGATATCTTTATTTCCGGCGTCGGCCTGGTTGATATCGAAAAACTCCAGCGCGCCGGACTTCGGGCGCAAAAGGGGTCACTGGCGGAAAAAGTGGCCACTGAAGACGCGTACGCACGGACGTACTGCGATTACCTTCTCGGGGATGTGATGTGCGTCGATAACGAGCAACAACTTCGCGAGCACCGTGCCGCCATCCGGGGGAGAGACCCAGACGCCGTATTACGTCGCGATCTTCGCCTCGATGTTTCGCTTGTATCGCAGCCGCTCCCGCGGCGGGCGGCCCTCGTGCGGACTGGTTCTGCTGGATGAAGCGTTTTCCAAAATGGACGGCACCCGCATTGGGGCGGCCCTTTCATTTGCCCGCGGCCTCGGGCTGCAACTCGTAATTGCGACACCTACGGAAAAATGTGAACTGGTGGATCCCGCTGTGGAACGGTCTCTTCTTATATACAAGAATCCCGTAAGCGGGCGCGCCTCCGTCGAGGACTTCACGAAGGACTTCGTGCCGAATGACGATTTCTCCGGATCAACCGCACCGCAGACTTCTGTTCGGTCTTCTTGATCGCTACGAACGGGGCGTCTGTTTTGGCCAGCCATCCGGGTGGGCGCGGGAACCCACCCTCTTCTGGGACGAACGGTCCTTTCCGGACGCCTTCGCTCCGGAGGGCTACGAACTCCTGACGACGCTGTCCGCGGCGGCGGCGCAATTGGAAGCTAACGGCTGCCTCCGAATTGTGCGGCATTCACGTGGGCCTCTCCGCGGCGAGCCGAAAGAACTACGTTTGGGTTCAGCGCAACTGGATGCGGCCTACCGGGCGGCGGATTCGCTAGGATACTTCCGCTTGGCACAGGCGTTCGAAGCCATTAGCTCGGTAGCATCCGTTCTGAGCGGTCCTGGTTTCGTCTTCGCATATTTTCACGAACTCGTGCCAGCACTGCGGAGGCTCGACGCGTCGCTACTTGGAGTGAGCCGCCAGCGCCTCAAATTGGAGTACCCCAACATTTGCCGGGCATTGACCGCGGCCGTGGCGCTTGCCAATGGCGTCGCGCCGGCATACGAGCGGATTATCAGTGACCGCATCTTCGGCAACTCGAAAACACTGAGCCGAGTCCGGGATTTGACTGCGAGTTTGCTCGTCCGCATGGATCCGCGATGGGAGGGCGTATCACAGATCTCAACGGCAGACCTTCTGGAAGCCTATGGGGTACGCCGACGTCCTGCACTCATCCAGTGCGCGGGCCGCGGCTCGCTTCACATAAACGGCCGGACGTATGAGTTAGACGATTTCACACCCGTTGCTCATCTGCCAGAATCCTGGACGGAGGCATTTGTCGAAGCGGCTACGAACGCCGGTCTTGCAACCGTGACCACCGTTGAAAACGAATACCCGTTTCTTTCGTATATCGAGTCCCACGGCGGGTCCGCGGCCGTGGGCAGCACTGGAGAACTGGTCGTCTACACGGGCGGGTTTCCCACACCTGCCCTCACCTCCGCGCTGGTATCGCTCGGACAGCGGAATCCGCAGGCGATTTTCCGTCATTGGGGCGACGCCGACGTGGGTGGTCTGCGAATTCTCTTGCACCTGCGATCGCGTTTGGGCCGGCCACTCTATGTGTTTCGGAGCACAGCGGAATGGATTGCGGCGGAATGCTCGGAAGGAAGCCCATTGACCCAAACAGAACGAGGGGCGCTACGGAAGATGCAAACGGAAGTCTCTGGTCTGGCTGGTGACGATATTCCAGTACTCCTGAGTCTTATTCGCCAATTGCTCCAGGGGGGCGTGAAGATCGAGCAGGAACACTTCAGCGAGTCTCGCTCGCCTGCGTGACGACAGGATCGTGCGGCAGCTCTTTCAAACTACCTACGGCCTCCCGTGGGGGGGCCGGCGTGGGTGGTGATGTATTATGGATCGACCGAATGACCTTCCTGACGCTGCCGCGGGTGTACCCGATCCTGGACACGGAATCGTTGGCGGCGCGGCGCCCGCGACGGCAGCGGCGTTGCTGGAGGGCGGCGCGGGCATCCTGTAGATTCGCCACAAGGAGCACTGGAGCCGTGACATTTTCCGAAGCGGCTCGGCGGGTGTCGATGGTGCGCCGCGAAGCGGGCGCGATGCTGATCGTCAACGATCGCGCCGATTTAGCCATGCTACTGGAGGCGGGTCTGCACATCGGGCAGGCTGGCGGCGGGGGACGCCGCCTTCCGAGCGAGGTGTTCGCGGCGGCGGTCAAGTGAGCGAGGGCAGGCGGTCGGTCGCGGCGCGATCGCCGTGCAATCATCACCGCACAATCAGGCGGACCGGACCGAGCAAGCCCGCGGGCAGCGGCTGCACGTCGCGCATGTCCTGGTCCTGAAACCGGTCGCCGTACCGGGCAATTAATGCGGCATGGTCCGGCGGCGGCTCTTGTGCCAGCCGGTTGATGGCCAGGTTCGCCACTACCACCCGTATGCGATTCTCGCCGGCATGCAGCAGGCCGGTCACCTCGACCGCATACGGCGGATGCCACACGGCGCCGGCCCGCCGCCCATTCACATAAACCACCGCGCACTCGCGCACCGGGCTTTCGAGCTGGGCGCGCATGCCCGAGCCGCTTGGCCGCTCGGGCGCATCCACGGGCGTTCCTTCGCCGAAATCGAGGAACAGCCGGCGACGGGCGCGGGGAGCATCGATCGCCAACGTCTTCTCGTAGGTCGCCTGGCCGGAGAAGAATCGCCGGCCCTCCACTTCGCTCCAGGGAATCAACCGGAGCAGAGTGACCGGCTGCGGGGAACCCGCGAAGGTGACTCGCCATGCACCGCTGAGATCGACCGCGGCCGGGGCGGGGAAGTCCGGTGTGCGAGCGGCCTGCTCCCGGGAAAACACCAGGACGCGCGATTCGTAGGGAGCGAAATCCAGCTCGATGCGCGATGGGCCCCCGGCGCTGGCAATCCTGCCGGTGAACGGATCCCACCAGGAGGCGTGCGGTGCCGCGGCGCGGAACGCCGCCTGGCTTTGGACGCGCCGGTTGCTGGTATTGGCCAGGAAGTAGACGTCGGCGAACGGCAGCTTGCGGTGGACGAAGCCGATCTCCGGAGCCTTCACGGCATCCGGCGCCAGCGACGCGCGCAGCGCCTCGCCGAGCCGGGTTTCATCGGTCACCAGCTTTCCGCGGGCCGGCGCGGCGAACAGCGATCGCGACAATTCGCGGATTCCGGCGCTGCCGGACTGCACATCTTTGAAGCCGGGAGCCAGGCTGGGAACGCGCCGCGTGGCAATGACGTTCCCCCCCTGGCGCAGGTACTCGGCGATCTTCCGATAGGTGGCCGGCGAAATGCGCTCCACGCCGGGCAGGATCAGAATCGGATACGGAATTCCGCGGCGCGCGATGGCGCCGTCGTCGATGAAATCGAAGGCATACCCCGCATCGAGAATTTGCGGAATCACCTTGGGCCCGAGCAGTTCATCCATGGCGCCATTGACCGAAGCGTGGCCCGGGGAGAATAGGGCGTAGGCGTCATCGGTGGGCAGATAGAGCGCGACGTCGGTGGCCGGCCGGCCCTGCCGTAGCAGAAAACTGACGCGCTGGAGGTAGAGGGCGATATCGGGCATCACCAGCCACCAGGGGTTGTGGTCGTTGAACACCGCCGCCGCGTAGAAATGCCAGCCCGGCTCGCCGGCCTGCGGCGGCGAATACGGCCAGCCGTGCCCGATGAGCTGGTTGACGCCCGCGAGAAAATGCCGGTCGGCCTCGGCCTTCATATCGAGCGGGGTGGCGCGAAACGCCGGGGAATGGAGCCAGGTCCACGTCTCCGAAGACGTCACCGGACGCCCCGATAGATGGCTGGCGGAGGAGGCCCATCGCGTGGCCGCAAAGCGCCGCCAGCCGGAGCCCTCGCCTTCCGGCAGGTCCACCAGTTCGTTGCTCGAAAGGTTCACCGGGGGCGTGCCGTAGGTTTGCGAACGGAATCGCGTGCCATGCTGTTGGGCCCACTGCTGGATGGGCGCGAGGTAGTTTTCGTTGGCCAGCTCCGTCAAGGTCTGGCCCCAATCGTGGCGGATGGCTGCGGCTTCGCCGCCCACGTCATCGGCCAGGGCGGGCAGATGCGGCGTCAGATCGTAGCCGCGGCGCTTTTGAAACTCCGCCAGGAAATCGCCGGTCCAATCGGCGCCGTAAGCTTCCAGGCTGTCGCTGAAGACGGCGTAAGGCGGCTGGGCAAACGCCTGCATGAGCCGGTCGCCCACCAGCTTCAGATGCCGTTCGATGGCCGCTCGGTCGTAGTGATCGAGCACCAGGCCTTCGGCGCCCACGGCCGCGCGCTTCACCATCTGGCGGGTCCGGCTGGAGATGAAAAACAGCACCACGCGGCCCTCCCCGGCATCGTCCGGCACGCGCGCGGCGCCGTCCACGATGTCGAGGCGGCGGGTATCCAGAAACGCCGCGATCAGCTTTTCGCCCTCCTGTATCCTGGGAAGCGGCACAGCCGCGGCCCGCGCGCTTAGCGCCACGCGTTCGATGCGCAGCCGCGAAGAGGAAAGCGCGGCGGGGGTGTACGGCCCGCCATAGGGCCACCCGCTCCCCAGCGTCAGATCCGTGCGCAGGCCGAGCTCCTGCGCCTTGGCGGCGGCGAAGCGCAGTTGGTCCAAGAACTCATCGGAAAGATACGGCAGGTTGCGCAGGCCGCGCGAGGGATCGTCGAGGGTCAGCGGGTAAACCGGCTGCACTTCGACGCCCCCGATGCCGCCTTCTTTCATGGCGCGCAGCTCGCGCTCGAGCTCGGGCTTCTCCACCGCCGGGCCGAACCACCACCAGCGGACCATGATCCGGGCGTCGTCGGGAGGATGCACGAACCCGCGATGGAGGCCGGCGACGGTTGCCGGGGGATTCGCGGCCGCCAGCATCCAGGCCGCGACCAGGCAGCCGGCGGCGGCCCGAGTCAGTCGCACATGCATGGGTTGTCCTGCAAAGGCATTCTACCGCGAAGTCTCAAGCGGGCAGACATGCGCGGCGGCGGTGCACTGCCGGGGGCGCTCACTCGGCCCGCAGAGCGGCTGTGGGGTCGATCTTCATGGCACGGCGGGCGGGGGCCAGGACTGCGGCCAGCGAGGCGAGGAGCAGGACGGCCACGACACCGGCGAAGGCCGCGGGATCGTGCGGGCGCACACCGAAGAGCAGCAGCGAGTGGCCGCGTTCGCGGGCTGCCGCGCGTTCAGCTCCCAGGCGCCGGTCGCAGGCACATCCGCGAGTCGACAACCCGTCAACTTGGATTTGTAAACGCTACGCCGTCAGAACGGCTCAATCGGGAGTGACCCGGCGTTCAGCCTCACCTTGTTCCTCAGGCTTCATCGCGCCGGGGTACTCCCGATTGAGTCCTATTGTCAGGGAGGATCTGGCCCCGTACCAGTGGTGAGCAACGGGCGTTGCAGGGCGCGTGCCAGCCGATCAATCCGACGCTCGCCCGACCCGCAACTTGTTCAGCGGCTCCTGTGAGTGAATCCGTTCGGCCGCGGTTAAATTAAAGCCTGTTGCCCATCATTCGCAGGAGACATCCAGGCGGTACCCGTTCATCGTTTCAAGGGCTCGTAAATACATTCAGATCGCGCCCAAACATGAGCGGTGCGTTATGTCGGGGGCAAGCGGACCGTTGATTGGAACCGCTATGCTGGTACCAGTGAATGCGTATGCACCTTGACGGCGACGATGTAGCCAAGCTGAACAATCATCAGCTTCGGAAAGTAATGAATGCTCTGCTTATAGTAGAGGCCAATGAAAACGGCGTTCCACTGGCGGACCTCGAACTAAACACGCGCGATACTGATCCTGATGCCGGAATCGACGCGCGTGTCCAATGGCCAGTGTCTGCGCCACATGACCCCTTGGCCGCTGGCCAGACCGCTTTACAGTATAAATCCGGCCGACTCACCGTGGCCCAACTGGCAACGGAATTTGGCAAACCGGGAGTGCGGCGGACCCTTCGCGGAGGCGGAAACTATCTCCTCCTGGTTGCTCACGACTACGTAGTTCCCACCCGCGATAAGCACCAAAAAGAGATCGCACGACTTTGCAGGCTAAGGAAACTCCCGGTCTCGCGGTGCAAGATCCTGTATGGAGATCAGATGGCTCGCTGGGCGTCCCGGCATCTGGCGATCCCGATCCTGCCGGAGTTTGGAAAACCTCTTCACGGATTCGCGACCGTCAATCAGTGGAAGCAGGACCCGTTGTTCCAAAATGAATACTTTGCCGACCCCAGTCGGAAGGAAATCATTGACGCTGTTCGTAGCTTCGTCTCATCGCCAGGTGAGGAAAACATTCTGCGAATAGAAGGCATGGCTGGGGTTGGGAAATCCCGTCTGGTTTTGGAATCGCTCTCGGAACGAGGTGTCTCTGAGGCTACCCTGTACGCACCGGATGCCGAGGCACCACAGGTGCAGGATTTCCTTGCGTCAGTTCAATCCGATGTCTCCACGCGGGGAATCATGGTCGTCGATGAGTGCACGTCGGACCGGCAGGAAGTGCTCATGCGCTACGCGCGGCTTGCGGGCCCCAGGCTAAGGCTCATCTGTGTTGGGCCGGCCGAGATCCTTGCGCCCTTGCGTTCGGGACTGACCAAGATCTACCAGGTGCTTCCACTCGGCGATGGCGATATCAGGACCATCTTGCAAGGGGCAGCCGATCGGTTCCCGCTGGAAATCGTGAGCACCACCGTCCGGGTATCCGGCGGTTACGTCAAACTAGCCCTTTTCGTCTCGCGAATCCTCGCCAAGCAAAATGTACCTCTTGTAGAGCTGCGTCAAATCGGCGACGTGCGGCAGGTTCTCAAGAAGTTCGTGCCAAAGGGAACCGCGCAGACGCTTGAGGCACTTTCGCTGCTATCGCGGGTCGGTTGGGAAGATGAGGTTCGTGAAGAGGCCAAAGCGCTTGCCAAAGCCGTGGGCTTGGACTTTGGCGAAATGCAGCGTAGTGTCAGAGAGTTGAAAGATCAAGGCATTGTACTCCCCCGCGGGCGGTACCTTTACGTTTCGCCCGACCTTCTGGCGATCAAGGCGGCGGCAGAGTTATGGGACGAACGCGGGGCCGACTTGATTCGCATCGCCGGCGATTTGCCGGGTGACCAACCTCGGCGGCATCTGTTGTTGCGGCTGGTGATGATGGCCGAACACCGGGAAGTCCGAAAAGCGGTGGAGCGAATGCTTGCCGACGACGGTCTCTTTAAGACCATTGAGGACCTCGACCAGCAGTTCCTGAGCGAAATCTTCTCGATTCTAAGCGCAGGCCTGCCACGGGCCGCCATCGAGGTCTTGACCAAAATACTGGCCGGCACACCCAAATCGAGGCTTCTTTCTTTTAATTCCGGCCGCCGCAATGTTATGTGGGCATTAGAGTCGCTACTGCGGTGGCCCGAAACTTCCCTGGAAGCGGCTCGTTGCCTTCGTGAACTCGCCCTGGCGGAAACCGAGAACTTCGCCAATAACGCCACAGCCATTTTTTGCCGATACTTTCATCCCTTTTTGAGCGGAAGTCCGATACCGTTCTTTGAGCGTCTGGTGCTTCTCGACGAGCTTGCGGGATCTAACGATTCGTTTGCCCGGCAACTTGCGGTGAAGGCCGCCGCCGCCGCTTTGTCGAGACATGTAATCCGAATCGGAGGCGACGAGGATTCAGTTTCACGTCGGCACTATCCACGCGAGTGGCGTCCGCACACGACCGAGGAGTTTCGAAACGCCTGCCGGGCTGCGGTTCGTTATCTCGTTGGGTTGTCCAACGGTTCAGACGAGGCATCCGACTCCGCCCGTCAGGCGTTAATCGACAGCGCCTCTGATTTGGCGATGGATGGTCTGGCAGATGATGCTGTCGAAGTTCTCGAAGCCGCTACGCCACGATCTCCCGAACAGGTTCGATCAAGGGCAGACGCCGCTGGCTGGATTCTCCAGCACGGTGGGCCCGATCTTTCCGAACTGCAGCAGGCTGCTCTACAGCGATGGCTGAACGCCGCGTTCGGCGAGGACCTCGATGGTCAATTGAAGCGATGGGTGGGACCCCGGTTGCAGGCCGACTTCGACTTGGCAGGTGGGGAAGGCTATGCCAATGCCGACTCGAACGTAGTGAGGCTGGCGGACAGGGCATACCAACAAGGACTTGGGGATGCAGAGCTGAAATGGCTAGCCTCGCGAGAGGCGGAGAATGTATGGCCGTTCGGCAGGCGCTTGGGCGAGCTTGACACTGACCAACGCTACCTCGAAAGAATTATTGAGATCTCTCCAGATGATGTGAATTGTGTGTTTCTTGCCGCTTACGCTGCCGGCCTTGGATCTTCGAAAGAGTCATTGTGGGACCAGGTGTGCGACGAGTTGGCCGGCATCCGGCCTATACTGGCCTTCGGCGCCACCTGTCGAGGTCCTGCCACGAGAGCGGCGGGCGAGCGTATCTTGAACTTGATCGACGGCGGCCAGGTACCTTGCCAGGCCCTTCAATTCCTGATGCTCGGTGGCTGGGCCGCTTCCCTTCCGGTCTCCGAAAGGTGCGCACTCGTGAAGAGATTGCTCGACCGGAACGACGAGGCTCTGACGGCTGTAGCGTTGTCAATTCTGCACGACTGGGTGACAAAGGGACCCCGTGCCGCCGACGATTACCGCAATCTTATCTGGGATGCGCTGGAGAGGCCAGTTACAATGTCGCGTTTTGCCGGTGAGTGGCACTGGGGTGAACTTGCAAAAACCCTCGCCCGGGTTGAGCCGAAGCGAGCAGCTACATTGGCGCTTCGCAGGATGGAGGAGGAGTCGTCCTGGGTACACTTTCGCGCGACCGGCCGCGCCGTTCTCGCCGCTGCGACTGCGGCTGACGCCGAGGGCGTCTTTGGCGTGGTGTCCAGCGCATTGCTCGACCGCCAGCCTGGTCGTTACCGTCTCCTATTCGCTCTCGAGCACTGGTATGGCGATCTCGTATCCCCCAAAACTCTTGTCCAGTGGGCGCAATCACACTCGCCGTTGGCGCGGTCAATGGCGGCAAGGCTGATAGTAGTTGACGGAGCACCAATGCCCGAGAGGCTCCGCGCGATGTTGAAGGCTTTTCCAGACGACCAGGAGCTCTTGAACTCTGTGCTCGCAAGTCTGGGGACGGGTATCTGGTGGGGCCCCTACTCGGAACGTCTAAAGAGGCAACGCGATGTCCTCCAGAGTTGGGCGAACGAGCAAGATCCGTGGATACGAAAGTGGGCGCAAGATGCCGTTCGCAGGACAGAAAGAGCGATCGAACGACAACTCAAGATTGAGGAGGAAGAGGGCCTGTCTGAGGTGCTTGTCACAGCGACAGCCGACGCTACCCGCAAGGCAGCACGAACCTGAAAGCGTCGCATCGTGTCCGATTACCCGCGAGTAGTCGCGTAGCGTTTAGGAGTCCAGCGCAAACCTCGCAAGGTCACTTGGTCGTATAACGCGCGTTACTGACATGTGCTGCGGCACCGATAGATAGGTCTCGCCAGGAATCAGCGCGGTCGGCGCTGATGGGGCTCGCGGCCTGGCCTCACGCGGAGCGCGCCTTTGGGGCGAGGGCAGGCTACCCTACTGATGGCGCTCACTCGGCCCGCAGAGCGGCCGTCGGGTCGATCTTCATGGCACGGCGGGCGGGGGCCAGGACCGCGGCCAGCGAGGCGAGGAGCAGGACGGCCGCGACACCGGCGAAGGTCGCGGGGTCGTGCGGGCGCACACCGAAGAGCAGGCTTTCCAGCCAGTGTGCCAACCACCAGGAGCCGGCGAGGCCGGCGGCGACTCCGCCGAGCACGCGCACCATCGCCTGCCGCAGCAGGAGCCAGGACAGTTGCCGCGGCGATGCGCCGAGCGCCAGCCGGATCCCCAGCTCGGGCATGCGCCGCGCCACCGTGTAGGCCAGCAAGCCGTAGACCCCGACGACCGCAATCAGGAGGGCCAAGCCGGACACTACGCCGATGACCAGGGTAGTGAAGCGCGGCACCGCGGTCGAGCGCGCGAGCGACCGTTCGAGCGTGGAGATCTCCGCCACGGGCTGATTCTTGTCGAGGCCGCGGATGGCGTTGCGGACGGCGGGCACGAAATCCATGGGCTCGCCCGCGGTGCGCACCAGGAGGGTTGTCCACGCCAGCCACTCCTGGGTCTTCTGCGCGTACGGAGTATAGACGACCGGTCCTTCGTCGGCCTTGAGGCCCATGTGTTTGATGTCGGGGACCACGCCGGCGACGGTCATCCAGCGCTGGTCTTCCTTGAGGCGTACGGCGCGCCCCAAAGGATCGGCGCCGGGCCAGCAGCGGCGCGCCATGGTTTCGTTGACGATCGCGACCGGCATGCTGCCGGGACGATCGGCGGCGGTGAAGTCGCGGCCCTTGCGCAGCGGGATTCCCGCGGCGCGCAGATAACCCGCGCTGATCACGCGCAGGCCGGCCTGGAGCGGCGGATCGGATGGGCCGCGGACCGCACCCTGGACCACAAACTCGAAGGTGGGGTTGTTGCCGGCGAGCGGGGTATCGCTGATCTCCCCGGCGGCGGCGATGCCCGGCAGGCTCTGCGCGCGTTCGAGAAGCTGCTGGAAGAACGCAATCTGCGCCGCGTTGGTGGGGTATTTCGATCGCGGCAAGGCGAGCCGCATGGTGAGCACGTGGCCGGTTTGCAATCCCGGTGCGGTCGCGAGCAGGCGCACGAGGCTCTCGCCCAGCAGACCGGTTGCGACCAGCAGGATGGATGCCAGCGCGATCTCGATCGAAACCAGCAGTCCTCGCTTGTGTTCCAGGTCGCGGGGCGTCCCGCGCGCCGCCGAAGCGAGATGCGCCCGGAGGCCGACGCGCGCGGCGTCGAGTGCCGGCGCCAGGCCGAAGATCAGCGCGGTGAACACCGTCGCGGCCAGGGCGAACAGAGCGACCGGACTACTCATGTGGATGTCTTCGGCTCGCGGGATGAGGCCGGCGCCGAACGTCCTCACGAGCGCGATGCCTTGTGTGGCGAGGGCGAGCGCCAAGCCGCCGCCGAGGGTGGCCAGCACCAGGCTCTCCACGATCAGTTGGCGGAGTATGCGCGCGCGGCCTGCTCCGAGGGCCGCCCGCACGGCGATCTCCCGGCTGCGGGACGCGCCCCTGGCGAGCAGCAGGTTGGCGAGATTGGCGCAGGCGATGAGAAGCAGCAGCAGGCCGCCGGCCTGGAGCGTCAGCAGAATCGGACGGGTTTTGCCCACCAGCTCCTCCTGCAAGGGTACGAGGGACGCGCTCCATCCGGTGTTGATCGCCGGGTACGCCGCCGCCAGGCGCCGGGAGATCACGTCCATCTCCGTGGCCGCATCGCGCCCGGTGATGTTGGGGCGGAGCCGGCCGATCACCTTGAGCCAACGACCTTCCCGGTTGGAGCGATTGGCGGTATTCAACGCGAGCGGCACCCAGGCGTCGGTCTCTGGCGAGGGGAAGGCGAAGCCGGCGGGCATGACGCCGATCACCGTCGCCGGCGAGCCGTTGATGGTCAGTTCACGGCCGGCGATTTCGGAAGGTGCGCCGAGCTCCCGCCACAAGCGGTGGCTGATGACCACCACGGGGGCGCTCTGCTCGCGATCCTCGTCGGGGGCGAAGGTGCGGCCGATGTGCGCCTGGACGCCGAGGGTGGCGAACAGGCTCGCCGAGACGAGCTCGGTCGCGAGGCGGCGCGGCTCGTCGATATCGGTCAGGTTCATCGGCCAGCTTGCGTAGGCGGCGAGCGATTCGAAGGCGTGCGACTGCGCCCGCCAGTCGTAAAAGTCGGCGGCCGACACGTGCATGGGTTCGGCGCCGTGCGGCGCGGAGCGGGACCACAGCGCGAACAGGCGTCTGGGCTGGGGGTAGGGGAGGGAACGCAGGAGGACGTTGTCCACGGCGCTAAAGATCAGGATGTTGGCTGCGATGCCCAGGGTCAGCGACAACACCGCCACGGCGGTGAATACCGGGCTCTTGCGAAGCATGCGCAGGGCGTAGCGCACGTCCTGGCCGATCTCGTCGAGCGGCATGAAGGCCCATTTCTCGCGGCAGCGTTCGAGGAGACGGGTACGGTTGCCGAAGTGGCGAAGGGCGTGGGCTCGCGCCTGGTCCGGATGCATGCCTGCGGCAATCAGCTCAGCGATCTTCTCGTCGAGATGAGCCTCGAGCTCGGCGGCGAGATCGCGTTCGAACTGGCGCGCCCGGAAGTACCGCAGGATGCGTTTCATGCTTCCGCCAGCCGCATCACGCGGGCGATTCCGTCGAGCACACGGCCCACGCGCTCCGTTTCGAGGGTCAGTTGTTTGCGGCCGGCGGGCGTCAGCGTGTAGATGCGGACGCGGCGGTGGCGCGCCGACACTCCCCATTCGGCGGAGACCCAGCCCTCGATCAGCATGCGTTGCAAGGCCGGATAGAGCGAGCCTTCTTCGACGCGGAGGAGATCGGCGGAGGTCTGTTGGATGCGCTGCGCGATGGCGTAGCCGTGAAGCGGCTCGCGGCGGAGCGTCAGCAGGATGAGCATCTCGAGGGTGCCGGGGAGGAGGTCGCCTTGGGGAGGAGCCGCCATGTATTATGCCAAGATTATCTATGCATAGATTGCACGATGTAGAAAAATATGTCAAGAGGGTGGCGAATGCGGCGGCCGTTTCTCTAACTTCTGATAACGGATATTATGTCAACTAATTGAGTTCGGCCAGCTGCCTGGCCGGTTGCCGAGGCGGCCGGAACGCAGGTGATCACATTTGACCGGTGTGCAATCGACGGAGTGGAAGCGCCGCAACTGGCGCGTACTTCCCCTACAGGAACAGTTCCACGGGGACGTGGAGATGGGTGGCAAGGCGCTTCGCCAGTGCGGAACTGATCTTGCGCCGGCCGTTCAGGATCTCCGTGGTGAGTCCCTTGTTCCCCACAACAGGCCATACATCTTTGTGGCGCAGGGCGCGATCTTCCATGAGCGCTTTCAGCGCTTCGTGCGGCGGTACGGCCGGTAGCGGGTAGTGTTTGTCTTCAAAATCCTCGATGACGATCGCCAGCAACTCGGCGAAAGCCGTCTCCTCGGGAGTGAGGTGTTCCCGCTCGTCCAGGCTGGACAGAAGTTCGATCAGCCGATCATTGTCGGCTTCGCTACGCGGTGGAATCGGCAACGATGCGGCAGCGAGCCGTGCGTATTTCTCCGGGTCAATCGGCTTGCGGCGCGCTCTTAGAGGCATTAGTTCCCGTCCCCTTTCCTGTATTGGGCGTGCCGCATGACTGCATCATCGGCAAATCCGCCGCTGATGTCAAACCTTCCAATCCCCTTGCTGTAATCGGCGTGCAGCATGATGTGCAGTATGAAGAACCGGTGGCTCCGGCAGTTCACGCGCGCGACCAGTCGGTACTTGTTACCGCCGATGTTGAAGACCGTTCGACGGCCCACCTGGTCCGCGCTCCGGAAATCGGCACGGAGTTGTGCGAAGCACTGCCACTGCGCTTTCCGCGTGGCTTGCGCAGTTCCACAAGGAGGGTACGGCGTCGCTGTGAAGCTTTTCCAAATTCGCGGATCGCCTTCCTGCTGATCACGCGCACACGTTCAGTTTACAGTTTGCAAACCATCGTGGCGAGGAAGGCATGGAATTCAAAAAAACGGCCCGGTCCCCGCTGAATGGGACCGGGCCTATGGGAAGAAACTGACGCTTTGCTAAGGAACGAGAACTCTTACTTGTGGCCTCCCCGGCTGCTGCCGCCGCCCGAGGCGTGGCCGCCACCGCCCGAGGAGCGGGCGCCGCCCCCGCCGCCACCACCGGACGAACGCGGAGCGCTGTAGCTCGGGGCGCTGGAGCGCGGCGGGCTGCCGCCCGGGTTGCTCCGGGATTCCGAACGCGGGGGCGGCGAATACTGCTGCCGTGGCGCATTATTCGAGGAGCCGGGGCTCCCGAAGCGGTTGAAGCCACCGTTCGATTGCGGGGGCGCCTGGCGCTCTACGCTGCGCGGCGGCGCCTGATTGCCACCCGGTGCCCCAAAGCGGTTCCAACCACCGCCCCGCTGGGCGGGCGCCTGGGTAGCTGCCGGAGGCCGGTCGTTGGCGCGCGGGGTGGTGTTCTGCGCCGGGGACTCGCCGAAGCGGCGGAAGCCGCCAGACGCGCCATTCTCGCCGCCCCTTGGCGCGGCGTTGGACTGTCCCTGCGCGCCGCGGAATCCGCCGGGGGCGGGAGCGGCTGCCCCGCGGGCGGGCGCTTGCGCTGCGCGGCTTCCCTGCTCCATAGCCCGCTGTTGCTGGGCAAACGGGACGCGCTGCACCTGGGACGGCTGCTGGTGCGTGAAGAACCGCGTGTTCTCACTGGACCGCGGAACGTTGGCCGCAGCACGGTCGGAGAAGCGCAGGTTGGCGCTGGTGGGCGTGATGGGCACACGCCCGCGAATCAAGCCCGCCTCCCCGACCTGGGCGCCGGAAACGCGCTGAATATTGTTGAAGCGGCCGCCCCGGAAATCCTCCGCGCTGACGGCGGAGACACCATTCAAGGCGCGCGCGTTTCTGAAATTATTCGTGATATTTACGTTAGTAATATTCACGTTTCGCTCGAAGGAGCGTCCGCCGTAGAAGCCGCGGCCCCACCAGGGATGGAAGACCTCGAAGGGCGCCAGCGGCACCCAACCGACGCGGCCAAACCCGAAGCCGAATCCCACGCCATGGCCGAACCCGAAAAAGCCGACCAGCGCGGGAGACCAGAAGTGCCGGACCCCGAAGGCGCCGGGATACCAGCACCACCCCGCGTCCCAGAACCAGCGGCCATAGTGGTAGGGCGCCCAGCCCCAAGGGTCGTAGCTTACCCAAGTCCACCCATACCAGTCGAGCCAAACCCAGCGGCCTGCCTGGTACGGCGCCCAGCCCAACGGCACCGCCGGACGCCAGACATTACCGTACTGCGGATTGTCGGTCCAGGTGCCGTAGGAATCCAAGTCCTCGGCGCCGTTGACGCCGGGCGGGACATAGCGCGCGCTGGCCGATTGCGTGAGGGCGCGATCCCGGCTGTCGGACCAGCGATCCCAGTCGTCATAGGGGATGGCGCTCGCGACCTGAAATTCGGGGTCGGAAGAAGAGCCGCGCGCCAGCATCGTCTGGCCCGCATAAACCCACTGCGAGCCGCGCGGGGTGAACACCTCCACGTCGCCCGCGCGGGCGGTGATTTCGGATTCGCCGGCGTCGTTCACGGTGATGCGGTAAGTGCCTTGCTTGGAGGGACGTACGGAAACATTCGGAGTATCCGCTTCAACATTAGCGGAGGACGGCCGCAGGACGCGGTAGGTGACCGTGCCGCGGGCAATTTCCATCTGATAGCGCCCGTACTCGAGCGAGGTCAACCGCACTTCGGCATTGCCGCCCATACGCAGCATGTTGGCCGAGTCCAACTGCACCTCGGCGCGCGAATTGGGACCGGTGGAGATGCGGTCGTCGGCCAGCAGCGGCGCGTTGATCACGCCCGCCACCCATTCGCCCGAATCGCCGCGGCGAACCGACACCTCGCCATTCATCAAACTGATGCGGGCCACCGCCCGCTGTTGATCGTCGGGATCCTGCGCGCGGGCCGGGGTGAACACGCCGGCGGCCAGGAGCACTGATCCCGCCAGAGCCAACAACCGTGAATGATGCACGCGTTCCATAAGGGCCTCCCGAACTGCACCCGCTCAACAGCACGGATCGGGCCAAACGGGATCTGGCGCAGTTTCAATGGATTGCGCATGATTCCGCAAGCCGTCCGGTGGCCGAAAACCACCACCGATGGCCACGTTGCAGCAGGGGCTCGATGGGGCTACCGGCTCATCCCTGTAACCAGCAGGTTGAATCCGCCGCACGCCGGGCAGCGGTAGCTTCGCCAGCCGCCCAGCGCGGGGCGTATCCCGCCCGCCTTCTGCAGGAACGCTTCGGAGTGGCCCGACCCGCAGCGCACGCACACGTTCACCCACGGCTCGGCGCTTTCCGGCGCGCCCCACCCGCCGAAGTAGAACGACCAGCCGTAGCGGCTCAGGCGCGTGGCGAAGCGCCGGTCCCACCAGCGCAGCAGCCAGGTGAAAACGGCCAGAAAGCGCTCGTTGCCACGGGCAAACAGGATGGTCTTCTTCTGCGGGCGGCCCACGAAATTGTGGGCGTTCAGGAACGAGAGCGAACTGTAGAGCTCGCGCGTGGCGCGATGTTCGATCCCGGTCAGCCTCGCGATCAGGCCCACCACTTCCTCGGGCGAGCGGAACGGATTGACGTGTCCCCCGCCCCGCCCCATCCAGCGATAGATGCGGTCGGTCAGGGTGGTGGCATCGGGAACGGCGACATAGAGGGCTCCGCCCGGTTTCAGCACCCGGCCGATCTCGCGCACCGTCGCCTCCAGCTCGCAGAAATGCTCGAGGCTGTGATTGCCGATGATGAGGTCGAATGCGCCCGGTGCGAACGGCATGCGGGCGGCATCGGCGCGGACGTACGATCCGGAACATCCCGCCGCCGGCGCCTGCAGGTCCAGCCTAACCAGGCACAAGCCCGCTTTGGCGCCCGGAAAACTCCCGGCGCCGGCTCCCAGATCGAGGACGCGCGACCCGGCGGCCAACTCTTCCATCAGGTGCAGCATGCTGGTCTCCTATGAATGTATCTTTTTCACCGGTCCGCGCGTCTAACAGGTCGAAAGCAGTTTCAGACCCGAATCGTGTATCCAAGGGCACAGAATGCCGCCTGCGGTGTCGCGGGATGCGTTGCGCAAACGTATAAAAGCAGAAATAAAGGGCTTGCGTACGGGCAGCGAACATTTTAAGATAACGGAGTAACGTTACTCCGATTTACCGGGGGAAACAGGATGATCTACTCTCGTTCGGCCGAGTACGCGATTCGCGCATTTGTGCACCTGGCCCAGGTGCAGGAAGGCAAATACGCCATGGTCAAGAACATTGCGGAGCAGGAAGACATTCCCGCTCACTTTCTGGCCAAGATTCTGCAACAACTGGCGCGCAAGGGCCTGCTGCGCTCCAGCAAGGGTCCCACGGGTGGCTTCGCCCTGCGTGTGGAACCAACCGAGATCCGGTTGCTGGATATCGTCGAGGCTTTGGACGGCCTGGCTCCTTACCAGCAGTGCGCCAGCGGCCTTTCCGAGTGCAACGACGATATGCCGTGCTCCATGCACGATAGCTGGGTCGCCCTCCGTTCGCGTATCATGGATTACTTGGGGCGGAACACCATCGCGGACCTGGCGAAGGCGCTGGATCAGAAGAAGAAGTCCCTGGCCATGACCAAGCAGCGCAAATCCAGGCGGGCGGTAACCGCAAAACGGGCCTGAACCGGCCGGGTCTGCCCGGTCTCTATCCTAAAAAGTAATCCGGAGGCACGATGGGACAATCAGTCCTGGTCCCCATGGTGGTCGAACAGACCTCCCGAGGGGAACGCGCGTACGACATTTATTCACGACTGTTAAAAGAGAACATCATTTTTCTGGGAACGCCGATTGACGACCAGGTCGCCAACCTGATCATCGCCCAACTGCTGTTCCTCGAAGCCGAGGATCCGGAAAAAGATGTCTCGATCTATATCAACTCTCCCGGCGGCTCCATCACGGCCGGCCTGGCGATCCTGGATACCATGGCTTTCATCCGACCCGATATCGTGACCATCTGTGTCGGCCAAGCCGCTTCCATGGCCGCCGTCCTGCTGGCCGAGGGCACCAAGGGCAAACGCTTCAGCCTGCCCAATTCGCGCATCATGATCCACCAGCCCTCCATGCAGGGCCTGGCCGGACAGGCCGCCGACATCGACATCTACGCCCGCGAGATCCTGCGCATGCGCGAGATCCTGAACGCCCGCCTGGCGGCGGCCACCGGACAGCCCGTGGAACGCGTGGCCAAGGACGTAGATCGCGACTACATCATGGAGCCCGACGCAGCGGTGAATTACGGCATGATCGATCGCGTGATCGCCAGCCGCGATCTGTCGCCCATGGCTGTAAAGGGATAACCGCGCGCGGGCGGAGGGACGAACTCCTTCCCTGCCCCCAAATCCGCCGCTTCCGCATCGGAAAACGCCGCTCCCGTCCCAAATCGGTTGGCGGGAATCCGGCGGTCGCGCATACTGCCGCCATGACCAAACTCGCTGTATGGCTCGCGCTCGTTTCCTGGGCTGCCGCCCAGACCACCCCCAACTTTACCGGCGTCTGGGAGTTGAATCCGGCAAAATCGCGCCCCGCCAGGCCGGACGGCAATATGAGAATCAAAATCGATCATCAGGGGCAAGACTTGGCCATGACCTTCCGCAACGTCGTGCGCGGCGAGACGCAGCAGGAGTCGCGGACACTGGTGGCCGGGCAGGAAACCAAGAGCCAGATGCACGGCGCGCCCATGACCAGCCACACCGAGTGGGATGGCGCCACCCTGGTGGTTCGTTCGGTGGCCGTTTTCTCGGGCAAGGAACTACGGCTGAACGACCGGTGGAGCCTGTCGCCGGATGGCAACACGCTGACCTTCGTGGAACGCCACCAGTTCGGCGACTCGCCCGAAGAGGAGGACACCCACGTGCTCGACCGGCGGCCCGCCAGTAGCTGGGAGCCGGACGCGCCGCCCAAACTGGCCGAAGAGGTGTATAAGAATATACAGATCATGAAAGGGGTTCCCGCTCCCCGGCTGCGCCTGGTGATGACCAATCTCACGGTCTGGCTGGGGGTCAAATGCGATCACTGCCACGTGGTGAACGAATTCGAGAAAGACGACAAGGCGCCCAAGCAGACCGCCAGGAACATGTTCAAGATGGTGCGCGCCATCAACCAGGACAACTTCCCCGGCACGGGTCCGGTGACCTGCTGGACCTGCCATCGCGGGCAGGCCAAGCCGCAGAGCCTGCCTCCGCAGCAGCTATAGATGGCTTCCCGAACCGGCAGAATCGCCGCGCGGGCCCTGCTGATCTGGGGCGCGTGGACGCTGTTCGCGCTCTTTTCGGCCAGTCAGAATTACCTTTCGCGCGCTTATAGCGCGCACGTCGAATGGAAGCCGGCCTTCCTGTATGCGCTGCTCGAGGCTTATGCGTGGGCCGCCATCACGCCCCTGGTTTTCCTGGTGGCCGGCCGCCTGGTGGTGCGCCGCGCCAACTGGTGGTACGCGGTGCCGCTGCTGCTGGCCGCGGGCGTCGGCTTCGCCCTGCTTCATCTCGCCATCTTCGTACGGTTGTTGCCCTGGATCGGATACCGCACCTCGCCGCGCCTGCTGCAATCGTTGTTTCTCGCCCGCTTCCATTCCAACCTGCTGGCCTGCTGGGTGCTCTACGGCATCCGCCACGCCGTGGAGTACTATCGGCAGTTTCGCCTGCGCGAATGGAAGGCCAGCCGCCTGGAGGCGGAGCTGGCGGTGGCGCAACTGGAGGTGCTGAAAATGCAGCTCCAGCCGCATTTCCTGTTCAATACCCTGCATGCCATTTCCGCGCTCATGTATCGTAATGTGGAGGGCGCCGACCGCATGATCAGCCGCCTCAGCGATTTCCTGCGGCTCACCCTGGATAGCGCCGGAGTGCAGGAAGTCACCCTGCAGCGCGAGATGGAGTATCTGGACAAGTACCTGGAGATCGAACAGGTCCGCTTCGGCGAGCGGTTGCAGGTGCGCCGCCGCATCGCGCCCGAAACGCTCGACCTGCTGCTTCCCAATCTGGTGCTCCAGCCCCTGGTGGAGAACGCCGTCCGCCACGGCATCGCACCCCGCGCCGCCGGTGGGCGCATCGAGGTGGCGGCGCGCATGGAACAGGGCGCCCTCGCCGTCGAGGTGCTGGACGACGGGCCGGGAACGGCCGGCGAGATCCGCGAGGGACTCGGGCTCTCCAGCACGCGCGCGCGGCTGGAGAACCTGTACGGCGGCGGCGCCCGCCTGGAGTTGGTCGCCGGCCCGCAAGGCGGGTTTCTCGCCCGCCTGATTATTCCCGCACACTCGGAAGCTTTGCATGCGAATCCTGATCGTGGATGATGAGCCGCTGGCCTGCGAGCGCATTCGCACCTTGCTGGCCGGCCAGCCGGGGATCGAGATCGCCGGCGAATGTCACGACGGAAAGTCCGCGGTGGCGGCCATGTGCGACCTGGCGCCCGACCTGGTATTTCTCGATGTGCAGATGCCCGAGATGGATGGCTTCGCCGTTCTGGAGCGGGTGGAACGCGCCGCCATGCCGGTGGTCATTTTCGTGACCGCCTTCGACCAGTACGCCATCAAGGCATTCGAGGTTTGCGCCCTCGATTACCTGCTGAAACCGTTCGACCGCGAGCGCTTCCGGAAGGCGCTGGCCCGCGGCCGCATGGAATTCGAGCGGCGCTCGGCTGGCGATCTGGGCGCGCGCCTGCGCAGCGTCCTGGAGGAGTGGCGGGGACGCAAACGGTATCTGGACCGCCTGGTGATCCGCTCCGGCGGCCGCGTCTTCTTCCTGCGCGTGGACGAGCTCGACTGGGTGGAAGCGGCCGGCAACTACGTCCGCCTGCACGCGGGCGCCGAGGAATACCTGCACCGCGAGACGCTCTCGCGCCTGGAGGCCGCGCTCGACCCCGACCGCTTCGCGCGCATCCATCGCTCGGCGATCGTCAATGTAGGGCTGGTGAAGGAGCTGCACCCCATGTTTCGCGGCGACTACGCCGTCATCCTGCGCGACGGCCGGCGGCTGACTTTGAGCCGGGCGTACCGCGACCGGCTGCGGATCTGATCATCGTACCGGCGGCCAGTGCAGTCTTCGCGCAGACTGACCCACACAGCACCACAGTGGTTCAGCGGCATTACAATGGATTATGCCGACCCGAACCAAGGCGCCGCGCACTCCCAAAGGGAAGGCCGTGCGCCAGAGCGTCACGATACCCGCGCCGCTAGCGGCGGCCGTGCGCCGCACGGCGCAAGAGCGCCACCTCACGTTGAGCGGCGCTCTGGTCTCCCTCGCCGAACGTGGCGTTCGCGCGGAGCTCGATGCCAAAGAGAATCTGAAGACCACCTACAAACGGTTCATGGACGAGCAAGAGCCCGCTCGTAAGAACGAGGCCGGGAAGGATCTGGTCCGCGCGGTATTCGGGAAGGACGCGATTGCCGAAGATACGATTCTCTGACCTTCCTCGCGGCCTATGGCAACATTTGCTCGAACGCGTTCAGAAACGCGAGATCTCGCTCGCGGATCTTACCAGGCTGCAGGTGTGGGTCAAATCAGAACCGTACGCGCCCGACGGCCACTGGTATAAGGATTTCGGCTCGTTCAAACTGTGTGGCTCCGGAGAGTATCCCCGGACGGTGCTTACGAAAGGAATGGTGGCGTTCGGTAAAGAGATCGAGTAGGCAACCAATCGAATCGGCATCCGCTACGACGGGCGTTGCCGCCTCGCGACGGCTCCCGGCGCAGAACCCCACTCACGATGGCTCTGTTCAGATCGGCGTCCGCCAGAAATCGGACCTTCACGATTGGCGAGTCGTTTGCAGCTCGTCCCGAGCGCGCATCAGTCTGTCGCGAAGATTGCCCGGTAGCGGTTCGGCGTTACGCCTTCCTTCCGCCCATTTCTCGTCCTGGCGGATGAGATAGGCATCGATGGCGGCCTGGTTCGCCAGGTAGTTCGCGATGGCGCCGTAGACCTCTTCGAGCCGGAGAAGCTCGAAATTCTGGCCGATGGCCTCAGGGGATTCGCCGCGCCGGAATGCATGGACGATCGAGTCCAGGGATATCCGGGTGCCGGCGACGTAGTAGTTGCCGCCCCGCTCTTCGATGTATTCCTTCGGCATCCTTATATTGATTGTAATGCCTCCAGCGGCCGCGGGGGTGATGGCGGTACTGTCTACCTCGTCTACCTACCCAAACGGGGCTGGCAGAGGAGCCGCAAATGGCCGGATACATCCCATAAGGCGAGAGAGCAGGATTCCTTCCTCCTGCCCCAATTCTTCGACTTTCTTGACGGCTTGGGGATACCGCAGCTCATCGAAGTAAGCATCGAAAACCGCAAGACCGTTCAATATGTCGGAAGGGAACTCTCGCCGCTTGGACGCAAGGAGTTGCGCGAGTTCCACGAGTTTGTGACCCCATGCATAACCAGCTTGTGGCTTGCCTTGGGCTATCGGACATCCCGCTTGAAGAAGTGCCGATTTGAGTAACTGCTCAAGAGCGAGATGCGCTAGAATCGCTGCCGGAAACCAAAGCATGAAGTTGCTCGACCGAAAAAGCATCATAGCTCCCGAGAACATGCTTTCAGATGTCAGTCGCCATTGATGAGCATCTCGGGCGTAGTCATCCATGCAGGTTTCATGATCGCAGACCTGAAGGGGCGGGTCTGAGGGGTCACTTCTACGTTGTAACGCGTTTCAGGGCTTCGGCGGCGGGGGCAGGACTCGCGGTGGTTCCTTCGTCACAGGCGCGGACTGCTTCCTTAAGGACTCCATGAACGAATCCGGCGTCAGTGGTTGCGCGCCGGCCTGCTTCTGTTGCTCGCGCCGGAAGGCTTCGAGTGTCAGGGTCGGCGGGTACACGCCGTAATCGATTCGCTCCAGGATGGCCTCGACGGCATTGCTACGAGGATCTTCGAGAAGTACGTTCTCGGGTGTAAGGTTTCCCAGTTCCGCGAGGGATTGGCGCATCCAGCGCAACGCTCGTTCCTCTGTGCTGAATGTATCTAACGCGTGACGCCAAATCTCGGGGGCAATCACGGCGAGGGTCTGCATAGCCATTCCTATCGTAGCACTCCCCTACCCCCGGCCCGCCGCCAGTTTCCGCTCCATGTCCTCCAGGGTCACACCTTTGGTTTCGGGATAGACGCTGAGGACCACGATAAGCTGCACGACCATCATCGCCGAGAAGAAGACGAAGGGCGCCGCCTTGGAAGTTGCGGCCACGATGGGGAATCCCCAGGAGATGAGCGCGTTCATGATCCAGTGCGTAGAGCTGCCCAGGCTCTGCCCCTTGCCGCGCACCGCCGTGGGAAATACTTCGCTGATGTACACCCAGATCACCGACCCCTGCGAGAATGCGAACGAAGCGATGAACCCGATCAGCAGCCACACCAGCAGGCCTTCGTGGCGGCCGCTCCAGAAGACCGCCGCCACCCCCGCCAGCGCGGCGGCCGTGCCCACCGACCCGATGGCCAGCAGGGTCCGCCGGCCCACGCGGTCGATGATCGACATGGCGATCATGGTGAACAGCAGGTTGGTGGCGCCGATGGCCACGGCCTGCAGGTCGCCCGAGACTTTGGTGAATCCCGCTTTCGCGAAGATGTCGTTCAGGTAATAGAGGATGGCGTTGATGCCCGAGAGCTGGTTGAACATGGCGATGGAGACCGCCAGGAACAGCGGGAACCGGTTGCGCGCCGAGAACAGCCGCTCCTGCCCGTATTGGCGTTCCAGTTGCGCGGCGGCGACGATGTCGTTCAATTCCTCGTCTACTCTTTCCTCACCGATTTGTACCAGCACGGCGCGCGCCTCCGCCGTACGGCCCTTCTCGGCCAGCCAGCGCGGGCTGCGCGGGATCAGGAACAGCATCACGAAGAACAGGGCCGCCGGCGCCGCCGAAACGCCCAGCTTCCAGCGCCATTCCGCCGCGCCGGGCGCCGCCAGGCCGACCACGTAGTTGGAAAAATACGCCAGCAGAATTCCCGCCACCACGTTGAACTGGAAACAGCCCACCAGGCGGCCGCGCCACTTCGCGGGCGCGATCTCGGCGATGTACATGGGCCCCAGCACAGAGGATGCGCCAATGGCGAGGCCGCCCACGAACCGCGCGCACACCAGCCAGCTCCAGTTCCAGGCGAAGGCGCAGCCGAGGGCGGAAACCAGGTACAGGATTGCCGTGACGCGCAGGCTGTCGCGCCGGCCGTAGCGGTCGCCGGGAATGCCCGCCGCCAGCGCCCCCACCACGGTGCCCCACAGCGCGATGGAGACGGTCAGTCCCAGGCCGCCCGGCGTCAGTTGGAAGAAACCGCTCAGCGCGCTGGTGGCGCCGGCGATCACCGCCGTATCGAAGCCGAACAGCAGGCCGCCGAGGGCCGCCACCACGGTGCTCTTCACCAGTGTCGCGTTGAGCGTCATTATTCCTCCGCCGCGGCGTTGGCCGTGATTCGCGCACGCGATGTCCGGTGCGCCTCTTCCGCCAGCACCAGGGCGCCGAGCACGCCCGACCGGCTGCCAAGCTGCGGCGGCACCACGTAGCGGTCGAGGTTCTCGCTCAGCTCGCGGGCGCGGATGTAGCCGTTGAGGGTGTGCGCCAGCTCCCGCCGTACCAGGGGGAACAGCGCGGGCTGCTGCATGACGCCGCCGCCCAGTATGATGCGCCGCGGCGACAGCGTGCACACCCACGTGGCCAGGCCCAGGGCCAGGTAGTGCGCTTCGAGCGCCCAGCCCGGATGACCGGCCGGCAACTCCTGCGCGGGCATGCCCCAGCGCGCCTCCATGGCCGGTCCCGAGGCCAGCCCTTCCAGGCAATCGCCGTGGTACGGACACCCGCCGCGATACGGATCGGCCGCCCGGTCGTGGGGGATGGGGATGTGCCCCATCTCGGGATGCACCAGGCCGTGCAGGAGCTTGCCGTGCGCCATCGCGCCGCCGCCGATGCCGGTGCCCACCGTCAGGTAGAGGAAGTCGCTAATTCCCCGCCCCGCGCCCCAGCGCGCTTCGCCCAATGCCGCCGCGTTGACATCGGTATCGAAGCCCACCGGCACGCCCAGCATGCGTCCCACCTCTCCGGCCAGGTCATACTGCTGCCACTCCAGCTTGGGAGTGGAAGTGATATAGCCAAAGGTAGCCGATCCCGGGTCGAGATCGACCGGACCGAACGACCCGATCCCCATGGCGGCCAGCTCCGCGCCGGCCTGCCGCTCGAAGAACCGGCCGATGGCTTCGACCGTAGCTTCCGGCGACGTGGTCGGAAAGCTGGCGGTGATCAGGTCGTCCGGACCGGTTCCCACGCCGCACACGAACTTGGTCCCGCCCGCCTCAACCGCACCGAACACGCTCATGCGCCACCCCGCTCCCGCAAGTCTGTCACATTCTTGTAGTGCTCCGCATACCGCCTGCCCAGGCGCCGGGGAAAAAATCGGCAAGCTAAAGCATGCCCCACCAAACCGGCCGATCTTCGCAGCGGTGGGGCATGCTTGCCGTGGCCCGGCTGGCCATCGTTTAGGAATCCGCAAACGCGGCCGATAAGAAGTTAGGCGGACCCGGCCGAGCGCTGGGGGCTGGTTTATGCATTCCCTTCCAGGCAGTAGCCCATTGCGCGTATTGGCGGACGGCGACGACGAAGCCGGGCGGCAGCAGGAGTCGGTGTGTCGGCAGATGTTTCAGACGACCACGCTGCCCATGTGGGTGTACTGTCTCGAAACCCTGCGGTTTCTGGAGGTCAATGACGCCGCGGTGCGCCAATATGGATACACGCGCGCGGAATTCCTGTCCATGACCATCGCGGACATCCGGCCTCCGGAGGATGTTCCCCGGCTGGTCGAAGGGTTGGAGCCGGCCGGACCGTCGAGCTACTCGGCGGGCATCTGGCGCCACCGCAAGAAAGACGGCAGCCTCATCAGCGTCGAGATCGTTGCCAGCCCGGTGCTGTTTCAGGGCCGGCGCGCAGAAGCGATCTTCGCCCTCGACGTCACGGAGCGGCTCCGCATGCAGGCGGAGATGGCGGAGCAGCATCGCATGGCGGAAATGGTGGCCGAAACGGCGGTCGCCATCAGCCGGGCGGAAACGCTGCGCGCCGGATTGCAGCAGTGTGCCGAGATCCTGGTACGCCAGATGGGCGGGGCTTTCGCCCGGATCTGGACCTTGAACCACGCGGATAACATGCTTGAACTCGAGGCCAGCGCGGGCATGTATACCCATATCGACGGCGGCCACGCGCGCGTGCCGGTCGGCCGGTTCAAAATCGGGCGCATCGCCCAGGAAGGCGAGCCCCATTTGAGCAACCAGGTCACCCAGGATTCCTGGGTGGGCGACCAGGAGTGGGCCCGCCGCGAAGGCATGGTGGCCTTCGCCGGCTACCCGCTGAAGGTAGGGGACCATGTAGTTGGCGTGGCGGCGGCATTCGCGCGCCACCCCCTGACCGGGGTCGCCCTACAGACGTTCGCCTCAGTGGCCGGCAACATCGCGCAGTTCATCGAGCGCAAGCGGGGCGAAGAAGCCCTGCGGGAGAGCGACGAACGAATCCGCCTGCTGCTGGACTCGACCGCGGAAGCGATCTACGGCATGGATCTGGATGGCAATTGCACGTTCGCCAATCGCACCTGCCTGCGCCTGCTGGGGTACGAGCGCGCCGAAGACCTGCTGGGCAAGAACGTTCACGCCCTGATACACCACAGTCACGCCGGGGGAGAGCCCTATGCCATGACCGAGTGCCGCATTCACTGCGCAATCCGGCAGGGCGAAGGGGCGCACTCCGACGACGAAGTGCTGTGGCGGGCCGATGGAACCAGTTTCCCGGCGGAGTATTGGTCTCACCCGGCCGTAAAGGGAGGGAAAATCGTCGCCGCGGTAGTTACCTTCCGCGACATATCCGATCACAAGCGCGCCGAGGAATCGCTGCGCCTGACGCAGTTCTCGGTGGAGCATGCTCCCATCTCGGTCATGTGGCTCGACCCCGGCAGCCGGATCGTCTATGCCAATGAAGCGGCCGCCCAGGAGCTGAGCTGTTCCCGGCAGGAGCTGCTTTCCATGACGGTATCGGATTTCGATCCCGATTTTGGGGCGGACCAGTGGCAGGCGTCCTGGAAGGCTCAAAAGGCGTCTGGTTCCCTGTCCTTTGAAACCCGGCACCGCGACCGGACGGGCCGTGTTTTTCCCGTTGAAGTTATCGCCAAATATCTCGAGTTCGGAGGCCAGGAGTTCTCCTTTGCGTTCTCACGCGAAATCACCGCGCAGAAGGCCGCGCAGGAAGCCATGCGCGCCGCCAAAGAAGAGGCCGAAGCGTCCAACCGCGCCAAGAGCGAATTCCTGGCCAACATGAGCCATGAAATCCGCACGCCCATGAATGGCATCATCGGCATGACCGAACTGGCCCTGGACACGCCGCTGACGGCGGAGCAGCGCGAATATCTGACTACGGTCCGCGGTTCGGCGGATTCGCTGCTGCGCATCATTAACGACATCCTGGATCTGTCCAAAATCGAAGCCGGCCGATTCGATCTCGATGCCGTGGCCTTCGACCTGCGCGAAGCGGTGCATACCTCCGCCAGCATCCTCGACCTGCGCGCGCGCCAGAAAGGCCTGGAACTGCTCTGCGCTGTGGACTCCGGCGTGCCCAACCGCCTGGTGGGCGATCCCCTGCGTCTGCGCCAGGTGTTGATCAACCTGATGGGCAATGCCGTCAAGTTCACCGAGCGGGGGCGGGTGATGGTGGAGGTGCGGCTGGAGGAGCAGGCGGAGAGCCCGCTGCTGCATTTCACGGTAACGGACACCGGCATCGGCATCCCGCCGGACAAGCAGGCCTTCGTGTTCGAGGCGTTTTCGCAGGCCGATGGATCGCACACGCGCCGCTATGGCGGCACCGGTCTGGGCCTGACCATCTGCGCGCGGTACGTCGAAATGATGGGGGGGCGCATCTGGGTCGAGAGCGAACCGGGCAACGGCAGCCAATTCCACTTCACCGCCCGGTTCCGGCGCGCGCCTTCTTCCACAATTCCGGATGCCGCATTTCCCCGCCAGGCGTTGGAAGGCCTGTCAGCCCTCGCGGCGGCGGCCGCCGACCTGGGGAGCACCGCCCCATTGGCGGGCGGAGGGGCCATGACGAGAGACCTGGCCGCGGCGCCAGCCCGGCCGCTCGCCATCCTGCTGGCCGAAGACAACGCGGTGAACCAGCGGCTCGCCGTGCGCCTGCTCGAGAAGCGCGGGCACAGCGTGGTGGTGACCGCCAACGGCGCCGAGGCGGTGGCCGCGTTCGCCGAGCGGCCCTTCGATGCCGTGTTGATGGACGTGCAAATGCCCGTTATGAACGGCTTCGAGGCGACCTCCGCCATACGCGCCCGCGAACGCGACACCGGCCGGCGAACGCCCATCATCGCCATGACCGCCCATGCCATGTCCGGCGATCGCGACCGCTGCCTGTCGGCCGGCATGGACGGCTACGTCCAGAAACCGATCCAGCCCGCCGAGTTGTTCGCCGCCATCGAACGCGTAGTGTACCCGCAAGTTCCGGTCCGGGCCTGACGCCGGCCGGCGCGCTCATTTTCCGGCCGCGGGACCCGGTGTTCTCAGCGCGATACCGCTCCCGACGCGTCCGCGCTGCCTTGCAGCCCCAACTCGCCGGCGTGGGCCTGCATCGCCTTCACGCAGAAATCGATGTGCTCGTCGAGCGGCACGCCCAGCTCCTGGGCGCTCTCGATAATATCCTGCCGGTTCACGCTGCGCGCGAAGGCCTTGTCTTTCATCTTCTTCTTCACCGAAGCCACATCCACTTCGAAGACGCTGCGGTGCGGCTTCACGTAGGAGATGGCGGTGATGAAGCCGGCCAGCTCGTCGCACGCGTACAGCGTTTTTTCCAGCGGCGACCGCCGCTCGACGCCGGTGTGATTGGCGTGCGAGAGAATGGCGCGCCGGATCTCTTCCTCCACGCCGCGCTCCGCCAGAATGGGCTCGCCTTTCTGCGGATGCTCCTCGAGCGTGGGGTGGATCTCCCAGTCGAAATCGTGCAGCAGCGCGGCCACGCGCCACTTCTGTTGGTCTGCGGAGAGCTTCGCGGCATACGCCGCCACACAGGCTTCCACGGCCAGGGCATGTTTGCGCAGCCCCTCGGTCTTGGTGAATTCGCACAGAATGTTCCAGGCCTGTTCGCGATCGGGCATGGAGATCATGATATAACGGCGTCGCCCCACGCCGCTTTTCGCGCCGCGCGGAAACGCTCGCGCTCGCGCCGCGAGATCCGCTCGAGGCGTAATCCGGCGGGCGTGCAGGTCTCGATCACGATCAACCCCGGCCGGTGCTGCGGGTGGCGTATGATGCGCCCCGCGGGCAGTTCCACCGGCGCCCGCGCCAGGGCTACGTAGCTGAACTTCTCGTCTTCGTAACCCAGCTCCGCATCTTTGATCCGGCGATGCAGGGAGGAACGCTCCACGCGCGCGGCGAAATGGCACCAGCCGGGTTGCGCCATGGGGCACGCGGTTTCGGCGGGGCAGGGCGCGACCATGCGCGCGCCCGCGTCCAGCAGTTCCTGGCGGAGCCCGCGGATCAGGGCAAAGCCGCGCGGCGTGCCGGGCTCGATGGCCACCAGGGCCACGCGCGCCGCCTGCCACAATCGCGCAGCGGGGAAACGCCCGAGCTCGCCCAGCGAGTAGGCGGCCATCACCAGGTCGTGCGGCGGCAAGGCGTCCATGCGCGTGACGTCTGCGACGGTCACGGCGGCATCGGGGAGCCAGGCGCGCGCCGCTGCCACCCTATCGGGATCGCGCTCGATCATAGTGATCGCGGCATCGGGGAACCACTGGCGGGCGGCCAGCGAAGCGCCGCCGGTCCCCGCGCCGATATCGAGCACACTCGCGACCGCGCCCACGCGCTCGCGCACCCCGCGAAGCGCGGCGTACGCCGCCGCGTAGGTCGCGGGCATGCGCGTCACCAGGTAGGCAGCGACGTTGGCGGGGCTGCCCGCGTGGAGCGCGCGTCCTGCGCGGTAGGCGGCGGATAGTTCCGCCGCCGCGCGCTTCAGCGCGGGGAAGCCCACCGCTGCGGCTCGCTCCTCGATGTTGCGAAGCACCTCCGCCGGCAATTGCACCCTCTCATCTTAGAGGAACTTCTTTTCCGGCCCGGTGTCTATTGGGGTGGAGGTTGATCCACCCGCCGCCGCGCGGCGCACGCCTTCTGCGCGGAGGCAGGCCGGGACACCCACCCCGCCTAAAGACAGGAGGCACCACTATGTTCGAACAGTCGACTATCTCATACGGCCCGCCCGCCAGGCGGCTCTGGAACACGTGCGCCGGTCTCACCGGAGAGACGCTGCTGCTGGCCTGCGCGGTGCTCGCGCCCATGGTGTTTCCGCAGGTCATGCCGCCCCTGCAAGCGTTCCGGACCGCTCTTCTGCCGCCCGTGCCGCCAGCGCCGGCGCCGCCCGATCCTGGCCTCCGTCCGCGTACCCGTACGGCCGCGCAGCCGGCGCGGCAAATCGTCGCCAACCAACTGATCTACCCGGTTCGCTATCCCGCGAAACCCGTCGTCTTCGTGGACCCGCCGGCTGAAATCGCCTTCACCGCCGTCACCGGCGGCATGCCCGGCAGCGAACGGAACGGCGTGCCGGGCGCGTTCCTGGATAGCATTCTGCGGCCCGACGCGCGCGCCGTGCCAACACCCGTGCGCCCGCCCGAAGTCCGCGCGGCTCCGGTGGCCCCCGCGCCCGCCGTGCCGCAGCGCGTGCGGGGTGGGGTCGTGGACCCGGGTGCGCCGGTCTATCATCCCGATCCGCCCTATCCGCCGCTGGCGAGAACGGCGCGTGTTTCGGGCGTGGTCGAGCTGGAAGGCGTGATTGGAATCGATGGCCATCTGCGCGAGCTGCGCGTGATGAGCGGCCATCCGCTGCTGGTGGGCGCGGCGCTGGGCGCCGTCCGCCAATGGGTCTACAAGCCTACGCGCCTCAATGGCGTGCCGGTGGAAGTAGTCACGCGCATCACCGTGACCTTCCATTTGAACTGATTACTTGAAGGAGAGAAAGCCGCTCACGTTTTCCCAAAGCAGTTGCGGGAAGCTCTTGTCGAGATACGAGCGGATGGAAACGTAACATTCGCCGCACTGGTTGGTGTGCGTGAATTCCGAGACCATGCGCGCGCGTTCGGCGAGCGGATAGCGCTGGAACTGCATCGAACACGGTTGCAGCGCCCCATCCGCCGTCACCACCAGGAAGCGCAGCCCCGCTTTGCATCCGGGCGCGCCCTGGTTGGCGAAGTAGCGGCGCGTGGCCTCGAGCGTGGTGGGCGCGTTGACGATCCAGTTACTGGAGTCGCGGCGCGCCTCCACGGCATCCAGCCCCTGGTTCAATTGGGCGAGCTGCTCGGGCGTGTTCAGAAAGTAGTCGCGGCATCCCGTGCGCCGCGCCGAGTACGCGCTGTAGCACAGGTTCACGCCCCACTCGCGCGCCTTGCCGGCGATGGCGCCGATCTCGGCGACGTTCTCGCTCGTAATGCAACTGTTCAACACGATATCGTCGTGCCCCAGCTTCGCCAGGCGCGGAATCAGGTCTTCCAATTGGCGGAACAGCCCCGGGTAGACGCGGAACTCGTCGTGCCGCTCGTCGGGAAAATCCAGGCTCACGGAAAACTGGTCGATGCCGGCGGCGCGCAGGTCGAGGTACTTCGCTTCCGTCATGAGCGACCAGTTGGAAACCAGGATGGTGTACGGCAGCTTCGATCCGCCCTTGATCTGGCGGACGATGTCCACCACGTCGCCGCGCAGCAGCGGCTCGCCGCCCGATACCTGTACCACGCACGGGCGCAGGGCGTCCATGTAGCGGCGGTAATCGGCCGGCGCAAGGTTGCGCGATTCGTCGCGCGGGCCGCCGTGGTCGCAGTGCTTGCACCAGCACGTACACGCGTCCGTGATTTCGAACGAGACCACGATGGGGCGCTCGGCCAGCCAGTTCAGCGACCCGCGGCCGATAATCCGCAGCGATTCTCCCAGGGGGACCTTGCGCAAACGATATGCCTCGAAGAACAGCGATGGTAACACGCTGCGCTATGCTCGAAGCATGTCCGGCGATGGCGACCTGGTGCAGATCGTGGACGCCGCGCTGGCTGAAGCCGTGCGCCGGAGCGGCGCCTGGCTGGTGTGCCGGCCCGGTTGCGCGGAGTGCTGCATCGGCCCGTTTCCCATCACCCAACTTGACGCGCGGCGGCTGCGCGAGGGGCTCTCCGAGTTGACCGCGCGCGATCCCGCCCGCGCCGCCCGCGTCCGGGGGCGCGCCCGCGAGTCGGTGATCCGCATTCTGCCCGATTTCCCGGGCGATCCCGCTACCGGCGTTTTGTCCGATGAGGACGCTGCCTTCGCCGAGGAAGAACCGTGTCCCGCACTCGATCCGGCGAGCGGCACCTGCGACCTCTACGCCGCGCGCCCGATCACCTGCCGTCTCTTTGGCCCGCCGGTGCGCCGCCCGTCCGATGCCGTGGGCGTGTGCGCACTCTGCTTTCGTGGTGCAAGCGATGAGGAAATCGCCGCTTGCGAAGTGGAAGCCGACTTCGGCGAGCTGGAATCGCGGCTCCTGCGCGAGCTCGAAACGACCTCCGGCGCCGGTGGCCAGACCATTGTCGCGTTGGCGCTTCGTGAGCTGCCGTAGTATCACGGATTACCTGCCGCGAAAACCCTGCAAGGCCTAATCGTTTTAACGGGATAGGCGCGCTTTTACAGATCCTTCACATCCCCATAACTCCTTTTTTCGCGCCCCCTGACAAAGTGTTAACAGGGTGATGAACATGAACAAATTGCAGACGATCTTCGCAACCGCCTTTCTCGCCGCTTCCGGATCCCTCTGGGCCGCCGGCGCCAACGAGAACAGCCCCGAGACCGCGGTTGCAGCCAACGTCTCCACCCATGGGACTGCCGTGGCCGACAGCCGCGCTCGCACCGGCGTGGCCGACGACATCTTCCTGAGCCGCGTGTTCCAGGACCTCTACGGCCGCTCCCCCATCGCCAGCGAGGTGGAAGGCCACCTGAGCGCGCTCCACGCCGGCACCACCTCACGGGCGGAGATCGTCGCCACCCTGTTCAACGCCCCCGAGTTTCGCGACAACGCCGCGTATGTCGTGAAGTGCTACCTGACCATCATGCGCCGCGACCCGGATTTCACCGGCTGGTCGCAGATCTACAA